>JAUIHG010000058.1 GCA_030432405.1 Bacteroidia bacterium
ACCTATGTGGAGTACTACCTCAGCCGGGATATGGACATCAACCGCTTTGGCCCCAACCTGAGTTTCTTTTTCTCCAACGGCATCGATCCGGAATATGCGGTGATCGGCCGGGTGGCCCGGCGCATCTGGGCCAAGGCCATGCAGAAGCGCTACGGTGCCGACGAGCGAACGGCCAAACTGAAATACCACATCCAGACCTCGGGGCGTTCGCTGCACGCACAGGAAATCGATTTCAACGACATCCGCACCACGCTGCAGGCGCTCTACGCCATTTACGACAACTGCAACAGCCTGCACACCAACGCCTACGACGAGGCCATCACGACACCGACGGAAGCCAGCGTGCGGCGCGCCATGGCCATTCAGTTGATCATCAACAAGGAACTGGGCCTGGCCAAAAACGAAAACCCGCTGCAGGGCAGCTACATCATCGAGCAGCTCACCGACCTGGTGGAAGAAGCCGTCATGGTGGAGTTCGACCGCATCACCGAACGCGGCGGGGTGCTGGGCTCCATGGAGACCATGTACCAGCGCGGCAAGATCCAGGAGGAAAGCCTGCACTACGAGACGCTGAAACACACCGGCGAGCTGCCCATCATCGGCGTGAACACCTTCCTGAATTCCAAGGGCTCCCCCACCGTGTTGCCCGGGGAGGTCATCCGCGCCACGGAAAACGAAAAGCAGCACCAACTGGCCACGCTCCAACGCCTGCATGAAGCCGAGTCCGCCCGTTCGGGCGAAGGCCTCCAGCGCCTGCAGGACAGTGCCGTGCACAACGAGAACATGTTCAACGTGCTCATGGACGTGGCGCGCTACTGCTCGCTGGGCCAGATGACCGAAGCCCTCTTTGAAGTGGGCGGGCAGTACCGGCGGAACATGTGATTCCGGCGCAGGGAAGCGCTATGTCCAGCGGGCAGTGCGCTGTTACGCGTGCGGCACCTCACGCGGCACAGCGATCGACCCTTCGCGGTCTGTGGGCGCTAATCGTTCCGCGGACGCACCTGGAACTTGACCGTACGTTCCGCAATAGTGGCGCTGTAGTCGTTGGCGCCCATGCGCAGCAGGTAATTGCCCGGCGCAAGGCCCCGAAGCCGGATGACCACAAAGGGCCCCACCTCCACCAATTGGTCCAGGACCAGGCGGCCGCGGATGTCGTAGATGCGGATGGGGAGTTCGCCGGAGGCGTCATCCGGGAATTTCAAATACACCGCACTGCCGCTGGGCGCGGGATTGGGATAGACCAGCACCTCCCCTTCCGGGACGGCTTCGGCCGAAAAGGCCGGGTTGTAGATGCGGATCAGGCGGTCGTCGGCTTCGGTGACCACGTATTGGCCGTTGAATTCGCGGTTGGAGGTGCAGAGGTAAACGCTGCCGTCCGGTGCGCAGAGCACGTCGCGGATGCGGCCAAAAACACCGGTTTGGTTGAGCTGGCCCAGGTCGGTGGGCAGCACCGGGCCTTCGTGCAAATAGTCGGTCACCGAGAGCACTTCCGTGCCGTCATCGCTGAGTCTGGCCACGCGGATGCGTTGGCCCGGGTCGCCGCGGCGCTTCAGGAAACCGGCAATCAGGCTGTTGCGCCACTGCGGAATGGCCGGATGGTTGTAATAATCCAGCCCGCTGGGACCGGCCGTCGGGGTCCAGGTCAGCACCGGCTCGACCACCGCGTAGTCGGCGCAAAAGGCTTCCTCTTCGGGTTGGTCGCAGCTGCCGTTTACTTCCGGCCAGCCATAGTTGCGCCCGCGCAGGATGCGGTTCATTTCATCTTCGGAATCCGGGCCGTGTTCCGTTTCCCAGATTTCGCCATTCGGCAATTGCACCAATCCCTGCGGATTGCGGTGGCCAATGGAATAGGTCAGGTTGCCGGGATAGGGCAGGTCAACAAAGGGATTGTCCGCCGGCACGCTGCCGTCCAATTCCATGCGCAGAATCTTCCCGTTGGCCGAACTGCTGTCCTGCGGCAAAAAGGGATTGAAGGCATCGCCTGTGGCGAACAGCAAGCGGCCGCTTTGGTCCAATTGAAAGCGCGCCCCGTTGTGCGAATCCTGGCCCGCCAGCTCCAGCAGCGTGTCCTCCTCCACCAGCGCCGTGCCGTCGTAGCGGAAACGCGACAGCCGCAGGTCGTTGAAGGTGAAGGTGTAGTTGACGTAGATCCAGGGTTCGTTTTCAAAGTCCGGGTGCAGGAACAGCGCGTGCAGGCCGGAATTGTCCGAAGAGTTGAACACGTTGGGCACCGTGTCGATGAGCTCGACCAGCCCGGTGACCGGGTTGTAGGCCTTGATGGCCCCCGTGCGCTCGGTGAACCAGATGCGGTCGTCCGGGCCCCAGACCAGATCCCAGGGCAGGTCCAGGTTGACGGCCACCACCTCGGCCTGCAGGGCCACCGGATCGTCGATGGTGTATTCGAGCACGGGCTCGGGCATCGTTTGGCCGGACAACGGCGCGTTTGCGTACAACACCAGGAGCAGGCAAAGGCTAGGAAAAATGGAGGGAAAGGGCTTCATGGGAAGCACAAAACTATCGGCTTGATTGGGATTCACCCGGCTTGGCTCGAGCACCCCTACCCGCGCCTGCCGGCGAACGCAACACACACCCGTTCTTTGCCCCCATGCCCGCCGCCCAAAACCCCATCCTGCGCAAGCTTCAGGTCAAGACCGGAGCGGATGCGCCCAACAAACCCTTTGTTTTCGCCGCTCCGGCGCCCCACGACACGGCCTTGCCCGTGGCCTTCAGCAACGAAGGCCTGGCCTGGGCCGCCCGCAAGGGCAAGGGGCACGGTTTCATCCTGGCCTTTTTCTCCAATAAAGCGGACGTGGCCAAACACGCCGTCGACCTGTTGGAACGGCTGGCACCGGAAGGCCTGTTCTGGACCGCATACCCGAAAAAGAGCAGCCCCCTGCACCAGGACCTTAACCGCGACGAAGGCTGGAAACCCCTGGTGGATGCCGGATGGCTGCCCGTTCGGGCGATTGCCCTGGACGACGATTGGTCGGCCCACCGCTGGAAGCCCAAGGGCGACATCAAAAACCTGACGCGCAAATTCGAAACGCGCTGAACAGGCTGGCTTGCACCGATTCGCTTTTCAGACCGATCATTCCAATTTGGCCGCCACGGCCGGCATCAACACTTCGTCCACCCAACGGCCGTATTGTTTGCCGCTGGGGTGCAGGCCATCGTTGGCCACCAGGGCCGGGTCGGCCAACCCTTCGCGGCTGATGCCGGTGATGTAGAACCAATCCACGCCCCGCTCCGCGGCGAAGCGCGCGGCATGGGCATTGAAGGTGTCCAACCCAACCGATATGGCCGTCGGGTCCGACGTGCTTTGCCCGAACGGGGTAAACGCGTAATCCGGAATGGAGACCACAAAAACGCGCTCGGGATGGCCACCGGCCAGGGCAATGGCAGTGTCCAGCAAGGCGGGAAAGCGCTCGTCATATTCGGATACCGGACGCCCCTGGTAAAAGTCGTTGACGCCAATCAACAGGCTCACCAAATCCCAATCGGACCCGGGTGCTTGCGCGCGGATGCCGTTCAGCAGGTTGTCGGTGCGCCAGCCGTTTTCCGCAATGATGTTCACCTCTTCAGCCTCCCAGCGGCCGGGATCATCGGCCTCAATGGCCCGGGCCAATTGATTGGGCCAGCGGTCTTCCGCTTTCACGGAAATGCCGATGGTATAGCTGTCGCCCAGGGCCAGGTAGCGGAACGGCTGACCGGGAGCGGGCGGCGTGGGACCAGGCCCACACCCCAGCAAGACCATGGCACCCAGGATGCCGGCCAGCCCGAAAATGAAACCAAAAAACGCCGCCATTCCGGTATGGCGCCCAAACAACATGTGGGAACGCGGCCCCGTTCTTGGGGCCGAAAGCGGATGGGACTTGTTTTCGCCGGACCGGCGAAGGCCTTGACCGGAGCGCACAAACCAAAAGCGGTACTGCATGGTCCAAAGATGACCCCAAACACGCACGAATGGATTCCAGGCCGCACTTTGGTGCGGTGTTCCAAGGGACGCGGAGGTGTTAAAATGAAGCGCCCGGGGAGCGGAATCCGATTTTGGCACGGGACTTGAATGCAGCAGGGTACTTGAAACGACCTTGCCCGCCCAAAAACGCTTTGCCATGAACAGCCGGAATTCCCTTTTGCTCGCCACGTTGGCGATCCTGACCCTGGGCTCTTGTACAGCCCGCCTTACCCCCTACACGTCCCGCCTGCACGATGAAATCGGCCTGGACGAATACGGCCTCAAACAGGTACAGTTCTACGTCTCCAAAGACGTGACCTTGTCGCGCAACATGGGCGACAGCGAAACCCAGGTCAGCGGCGGCCGCATCAAAATGGTCAACGGCCGGCGCGTGGAGGAAGTGGTCATTCCCGCCGGTACACCTGGCGTGCTGATGGAGATGCCCGATTCGGGGCAGCTGGCCATCAGCTTCGAGGCCAATTCCACCGACTACCTCCTTTTTGGCGCCAATACCCAACAAGGCGGTGCCTTCAGCCTGATGGCGAAGGACTGGACCCACCGGATCGGCAAAGTCCTCTACGGTGGCCGCATCTACCAAACGACTCCAGAAAGCGCCGGCGCCCTGCTCCTGGTCGACGTGCGCAAACTCAACAAGCTTGATGTCCATTCGCGGACCGCAACCGGTCGCCGCGTGGGCAGCTGACGAATCCAGACGTAGGAGCACGAAAGGAAACCCCGGCACCAGGTGCCGGGGCTTTCCGATTTGGGACGGTCCTTGTTCTTGCGGGGTGTCCGGATGCAGGCGGCGTATTCCTGGGCCCCGATGCAGGACGCCAAAAAAAAGAGGAGCCGCGGGGACGGCTCCTCAAAAAGGGGAAAATCTCAGGACAATGAATGGATCGTATGCCGGCAAGATATCCGCAGGCCACGCATGACGCAAAACTTCCATGCCCCGATCCTTGGCCCATTTAGGATTCGTTTGTGTTTGGCAGAAATCCGCAATCGATGGGGGCGGATGGGCACCACCAATCCCGTTGGTTCAGAGCAAATCGGCCACACTGTGTGCCAATGGGGCGTTGTGCGGATGCAGGCGCGTAATCCAGCCTTCGCCGGAGGCGGAAGCGGTATTGTCGGGATCGTCGTCCACAAACAGGATGCGCAAGCCATCCAGGCCCGCATCGGTTTCGAGCTTGCGGTAAATGGCCGGATCGGGCTTGCGGAGGCTCATTTCGTAGCTCAAAAAGCGGTGCCGGAAGAGCTTCCCGAAGCGCGGCAGCCCATGCTCCCGCTCCAGATGCGCATCGATCCAGGCCATGTGCAACGCATTGGTATTGCTGAGCAGGAAAAGGGGCAAGCGTTTGGAGAGGGCCTGAAGCGTCCTCAGGTTGGCCTCCGGTATCGGTTCCAGAATGCTGTGCCAGGCGGCCAACAGTTGCTGGTCGGAAACGCCGAACCATCGGCGAATCCGCGCCATAAACGCCGCCTCATCCACCGCACCGGTTTCGTAGGCATCCAGAAAGCCTTCGGCCTTTATGCCGGCATAGGCTTCGTCAAAACCATCCGGTTTCAGGGCCCGGAACGCCGCCTCGGAGCGCTCCCGGTGCAGCGGAATGATAACCCCTCCAAGGTCCAGCACCACGGCATCCACCTTGGGGCCTTCCATCCGATCCAAAACAGGCATGTCCATGGTCCGCGAAACTCGCACCCAGGACCGAGAACCGCCTGCCCAGCGAACCGCCAACACCAGCGCCAAACGCATTATTTTTGGCCTTCGCGCGTGCGCGGAAATGCCCGCCCGTGCAAGGGCCTATAGCTCAGCGGTTAGAGCAGGGGACTCATAATCCCTTGGTCGCAGGTTCGAATCCTGCTGGGCCCACTTCGCATAGCACTGTATACGCTGCCGCATAGATCAGCTGGCGCATACAAAACGGGACCGCCCCTCGCGAGGCGGTCCCTGGAAAACAAACAGAACGGATTGTGTTTGGCGGTTGGACCGCTGGTCGTGCATGTGTGCGTTGGCAAGCGCCGCTCCTCTGGACGGGGCTCCCTGTGCAACCGTCGTGTTGTTTTCGCGTTTCTGTTCCCGGGCTCAGCCCAATGGCATGCCGGGGCGTATGGCGCATCAGTTCCAGGGAGCGCTGAAGCTGCCTTCGGTAATGCTGCGGGTATTGCCTTCGCTGTTGCGGCCGGTGAAGAAGAAAGTGCCTTCCACCGTTTCTCCATCGTCGCTGGTGATGACCACCTCACCGATGCCGGCGGGGCCGCCGAAGGTGCTGTAGCCGCCCTCGGAAGTCAGGGTTTCCTGCCACAGTGCAGAGCTGGTATTGGCCAGGCCACCAAACGTGTAGGTATCGGGGCCGCTGTAGCTGCTCAGGGTGATGTTGATGGCCTTGCCAACCGTGTTGGAGCCCATGATGCCAAGGACACCACTGTCGCCGGAAGCCTGCACGGCTACATTGGCGTCGAAATCAGCACCGTCCACTTTGGCGGTCATGGTGCCGCTGGAAGGAAGCCCCGGGATATCCGGCATGTCTTCTTCGCAGGCCGAAGCGGTCAACAGAATGCTCAAAGCAAGCATGGGCATGGCGGCCAAGCGCACGCGCTTCAGGGTCTTGGAGAGGGTTTCGAAAATCATGAGATGTGTTTGTTTTCCGCAGGGATTGTTTTCTGCTTTTTGCTGTTCAACAGCGTTGGGTGCATCACCGCCCTACGGTGTGAAAAAGGAATGGAAACAATCGGGAAGGTTTTCAGTCCGACTGCAGGCCCTAAAAGCCTGCAGCGTTTGTTTTGTATTTGGTGGATCCGGATTCAAGTTCTTTTTTGGCGCGCGTATGAAAGGCCAGGGCTTCGGGTTTGAGCCGGAGCACTTCGGTGGCTGAGCCCGTTCGCCGGACGGCGAAGGCCTGCCCGCTTCCAAACGCCCCACCCGGAGCCACATAGCAGTCCAGCGTGCTGTGCAGCGATCCGTTTTGGTAGTACAGCATGCGGAAGTCCGCCATGTCGGATTCCTCGGCTGGCCGCCGTTCGGCCTTTGTGCGGCCCGTGAAGCCGGCCGTGTACTGCAGGATGCGGTCTTGTTCGGAGTGCAGGTAGGGCACCCACTCCCCACCGCTGGCCACCATGATCCGAACGGCATCCGCCGATGGCGTATGTTGGGTACAGGCGGGCAGCATAAGGCCCAGGGCCAGCATCCAGCACAGCACGGCCGCGGGCATCCAAGGCGCTGTGCGCACTTGCTGCCCTTCAAGCGCTGCGCGCTTCAGGCTCGGCGTGTTGCGGAAATGGGGCTTCTTGCACATCACGATCCAAAGGTCATCGGATGCGCGGCCTTTCGCCATACGGCAAAACGCGTAACGGCCTACGTACTTTTACGTAATGTCCTTTATGATGCCCTACGGGAGGGATGGCATACGGGGGTTTTGGCTGGCGCTCAGCCTGTTGCTGGCCTGTGCAGGCCACGCACAAGCCCCGCGGCTCAGCGCTGAGGTGGATACCACATGCCAGCGCCTGGAGCGCGTAATCGCCAAAGGCGATAGCCTGCGCTTTGTGGACATGGTCGTGGCCAAGGCCTTCCTCGATGCCCGCGAACCGCTCAGCAAACGTTGCGGCGACGTCGGGCTGCGCCTGGATTATATGGAGCTGCAGGCCACCATATGCTACCTGATGGCTGATTATGAAACGGCCGCCGCATGGGGCCAAAAGGAGGTCGAGATCTGCATGGACGCCGGATTGCCCGGCAAATTGGGGTTGATCCTCAACGGCAAGGCAAATTTCCTCAGCCGCTTCAAGCAGTGGGACAAAGCCCACGCCTACCTCGACGAAGCGCTGCCCCTGTGCATGGAGGCGCAGGATACTTTTTGCTGGTCCATGAACCTGGACAACCGCGGTGTGGTGCTCATGCGCCAAGGGCGGCAGGAGGAAGCCCGGGCGCATTTTGAGCAATGCCGCGCCCTGCGCGAACAGCAAGGCGACACCGTTGGCCTGGGCTACGTGCACTCCAACCTCTCCTGGGCGGCCATGGAACTGGGCGACAACACCGAAGCGCTGGAGCAAATCCGGCTGGCTTACCGTTTTCGCCGGGCAACCGGCGAAACCGACGCCATAGCCATGAACATCAACAACATCGGCGAGGTCTACCAGACCATGGGCAATTGCGATTCGGCCATTCCCTACTATGAAGAGGCCATCGCGCTGGCGCGCCAGATCGGCTTCCAGGACCTGCGGCGGCACGCCATCGAACGCCTGTCCATGTGCGCGCAGGAAGCCGGCGACTGGGAGGCGGCCTTCGGTTACCTGCAGCAAAGCGATGCCCTGGAAGACTCGCTGTTCACCAGCGAACAGCAGCAGGCCGTGGCGCGCATGGAGGCCGAATACGACGCCGCCCTGCGCGAACAGCGCATCGCCATCCAGGCGCTGGAAATCGAAAAACAACGCAGCCGCAACCGCAACCAGTTGGTGGCGGCCATCGGGCTGGTGGCACTGCTGCTGGCCATCGGTGGTTGGACCTGGCAGCGCAACCGCGCGCGGGCCCAACGCCGCATGCAGGAAGCCGAACTGCGTTTCCAGGAGGAGCGCATGCGGCACAGCATCGAGGTGCAGGAAGCCGAGCGCAAACGCATTGCCCGGGATCTGCACGACGGCATCGGGCAGCGCCTGGGTGGGCTGAAGCTGTCCTGGAGCCGCCTTACCGAGCGCCTGCAACGGGTCCTGCCCGAGGAGCAGCAGGACATGCGCCGCCTGACCCGCGTGCTGGATGAAACCGCTCATGAAGTCCGCGCACTGAGCCACCAGATGATGCCGCGCGCCCTCAGCGCTGTGGGACTTTCGGCCGCCCTCAACGACCTGGTGGACCAGCAGTTCCGCAACAGCGGCATCGCCGTGCGCATGGAGGAACACGGCGCGTCCGGACGCTTTGATGAACGCGTGGAGATTGCGCTCTACCGCATGGCCCAGGAAATGCTGGGCAATATCCTCAAACACGCCGGGGCCACACAGGTAGACTTGCAGCTCATGCGCAGCGGCAAGCGCCTCATCCTCGTGGTGGAAGACAACGGCCGCGGCTTTGACCCCAACCGCCTGCGGGCGGGCGCGGGCCACGGCCTGGCCAACCTGCATTCCCGTGCCGCCGCCGTGGGCGGCGATGTGGTTTTTGAATCCAGCCCGGGCAACGGCACCGTGATCACCGTGCGCGTACCCCTGGACCCCAGCCCGGCACCGTCTGAACCGGTGCCCGTGAATTGATGCTTATGCCCGACGCTGCACCACACCCCTCCTCCATCCAGGTCATGATCGTGGACGACCACCAGGTGGTCATCGACGGCCTGCAGGCCGTACTGCGCGACCTGCCCGACATAGAGGTGGTCGGCTACGCCAACCGCGGCGACGAGGCCTTGCAGCAATTGCCGCTGTTCAATCCCGACGTGTTGTTGCTGGACATCGACATGCCGGGCATGAACGGCCTGGTCATGCTGGAGCGGCTGCGCCGCGAAGACGTCCTGGACAAAACGCCGGCCGTCATCATCCTGTCCATGCACCTGGAAGCCTCAGTGATCCGGGACGCGATCGCCAAAGGCGCCAACGGCTACCTGCCCAAAAACGCCAATGCTTCCATGCTGGGCGAGGCCATCCGCAGCGTGGCCACCGGGCAGCCCTGGTTTGCGCCGGAAGTCACCCTGGCGCTAAGTGGTGGCGGTGGGGCTACGCCTTCGCCTGACGGCGAAAACACCGCTTCGGACGCCGCCAAACTGGCCAGCCTTTCGGAGCGCGAGCGGGAGATCCTGGCGGCCATCGCCGAAGGCCAATCCAGCCGGGAGATTGCCGAGAGCCTTTTCCTCAGCCCCCGTACCGTGGACACCCACCGCAGCAACCTGATGCGCAAACTGGACATCCACAAGGTGGCGGGGCTGATCCGCTTTGCGCTCAAGCAGGGGCTGGTGGAGTAAGCGGGGTGCTCAGGCCGGGCACCTATGCGTTGCGCACCACCGTCTCGAAGATGAAATAGCCGTAGAGCAGCAGCAGGATGCCGCCTTCCCAGCGGTTGATCTCCTTGTCGTAGACCACCACGGTAAAAAACATGGTGGCGGCCAGCATGACCGGCAGGCTGAAGGCCACCACATCCGGCGGGATGACCAGGGTGCCCACCAGGCCGGGGATGCCCATCACGGCAAAGGTGTTGAAGATGTTGCTGCCCAAGACGTTGCCCACCACAATTTCGTGGTTGCCCTTGCGCATGGCCACCACGGAAACCACCAGTTCCGGCAGCGACGTGCCCAGGGAAACGGCCGTCAGGGCAATGACTTCCGAGCCCACGCCCAACAAGCCGGATAGCGCGATGATGGAACCGATGTTGTAGTTGGCACAGGCCCAGATCAAGCCGGCGGACACCAGCACCAGGCCATAGTCGGTCCAGCGGGCTTTCTGTGGGCTTTCTTCCGCTTCGGAATCCGCTTCGGTTTGGTCCCCGGAGTCCTTGCCGGTTTCCCGCACCGCATCGGTGGTGCCCGTTTTGCCCGAATCGCGCAGGACGTAGGCCAAGAACAGGGACATGCCCAGGCACATGACCACGGCCTCCACTTTGCTGAAGGTCCCGTCAAAGATGGCCAGGGTCATCAGCAGCGTGGCGCCGATAAGCATGGGCAGGTCCACACGGCGGATGTCGAAATGGATGCCGAATTTCTTGGACAACACGCCCACCAGGCCCAGGATGAAGCCGATGTTGGCAATGTTGGAGCCCACCACATTGCCCACCACGATTTCCGAGGCGCCTTTGGAGACGGCCACCAGGGAACTGATCAGCTCTGGCAGGGAAGTGCCGGCCGCCACGACGGTCACGCCGATGATGAAGCTCGGTACGCCCAGGGCTACGCCGATGCGTTCGGCCGCGGCCACAAACCAGTCGCTGGCCTTGACCAAACCGGCCAGGGTGATCACAAAGAGCCCTATCTGAAGAAGGAGTTCCGTACCCATACCGGGATCCCGCGGGGACAAGGGGCTGCATGCGGCATTGGCGGCGGGCCTTTCGGGCCCTGGAACGCCATCCGCCCACGGAAGCGACAAAGATGCCGGTTCGGCGCGGGAATGCGCCTATTTTTGGCGCCATGAAACGTTTTTGGCTTTCGCTGGCAAGCGTCCTTGTATTGGGCCTGGCCGCACCTTCCCTGCAGGCACAGGATTCCGACACCGATACCGGCAACGACGGGGAATCGGGACAGGAGGCCCCCTTTTCGGTGACCACCTCCTCCAACGACGCGCGGGACCGGCTTGTGCTGCAGTTCAACTGGAATACCCTTTTGAACACGCCCGACTCCTTCAACCTGCAGCAGAAAGGCCGCGGCTTCAACTTCTATTTCTACTTCGACATCCCCATCGGCGGCGACAACGTCTCCTTTGCCCCGGGATTCGGCCTGGGCACCAGCAACTTTTTCCACGAGAGCTTCCTGGTGCTGGAAACGGACACCAATGCCACCGGCGGCATGTCCGGCGTGCCCGCCTTCGGCGATACCTACGCTCAGCCCTTTCCCAATAACCTGGACTACAAGAAGAACAAGCTGTCGCTGACCTACATCGACATACCGATTGAACTGCGCTTCAAAACCAACCCCAACGAACGCGGCAACCGCTTCAAGGTGGCAGTTGGCGTGAAGGGCGGTCTGGTCATTGCCAGCCACACCAAATACGTGGGCACCGACACCCGTCCGGGTGCCCTGCCGGGCAGCACCGACTTTGTCAAGTACAAGGAACACCGCGTGCGCAACCTGCAGAACTTCCGCTACGGCGTGACCGGACGCGTGGGCTACGGCTCGGTCAACGTGCACGCCTTCTACGGCCTGTCCGACATTTTTGACGACGGCAAGGGTCCGACCGGCAATGCGCTGGAAATCGGCCTGAGCTTCAACCCGTTCTGATTCCGGCCATGCGGATGCCCCGGACCATGCACCACCTTGCCGCTGCAGCGCTTTTGGGCCTGCTGACGCTGGGGGTCGGGTTTGGATGCCAGGAACAGCAGGCCGTCAGCTCCATCGACCCGGTCAACTGGGCCAAGCGTTCGGTCTCGACCCTGCCGGTCAAGGACAGCGTGGAAGGCCGCACCTACCTGTCCGTCTATTCCTCCATCTACAGCCGGAGCGAACACACCGTGCACGACCTGACCGTAACGGTCAGCATGCGCAACGCCAGCCTCACGGATACGGTGTATATCCGCGTGGCAGACTTCCACGCGACCGACGGCAGCATTATCCGCAGCTATCTGGAACGACCGATCTGGATTGCCCCCATGGAGACGGTGGAAATCGTGATCGACGAACAGGACGCCTCCGGCGAAACGGGGGCCAACTTCTTTTTCGAATGGGCCAAACCGGCCGGTGCCCACGACCCGCTGTTTGAAGGCGTGATGATTTCCACCTCCGGGCAGCAGGGCCTTTCGTTCAGCACTCAAGGACGCCATCTCTGAGCATGTGGGTCTTCCTTCTCGGTAAATTTCTCTTTTTGTTCGCCGTGATCGACCCTCTTGGCTCCGTCCCGGTATATCTGGAGGCCACGAAGGAGTTTGACGACCTGCACAAGCGGAAAATCGCCATTCGGGCCTGCTTCCTGGCTTTTGGCATCCTGCTGTTTTTCATTGTTGTCGGCCAGTTGATCCTGGAAGGCATGGCCGTCAGTCTGGATGCATTCCAGATTTCGGGGGGTGTCATCCTGTTCTTGTTTGCGCTAACGATGGTCTTCGGAGAAGGCAAACCGGAAAGCGAAAAACACCTGATCCAGGATTACCGTCATGTTACCATTTTTCCGGTTGCCATACCTTCCATCGCTTCTCCAGGTGCCATCATGGCCGTGGTCCTTTTGACCGACAATTCGCTGTATTCGATTCAAGAACAGGCCACCACCACATTCCTGACGCTTCTGGTGGTCTTGTTGACCATGAGCATCCTGCTTGCCGCAAACATGGTGCAAAAGCGCATCGGCGCTTATGGCATCACCGTCATCTCCAAGGTCATGGGCCTCATCTTGGCCTCCTACGCGGTCCAAAGCATCCTCAGCGGGCTGAAGGACTTCTTCCAGGTTGCCGCATGATGCCCCCAATGCGGGAAGGGCCATCCCTTGCGGAACAGCCCTTCCTCCTTCCCATGATCTTGACCGCTCTGGTAGCCGGGGTTTATGCCGGTCGCGGTTGATCCGTGTTCGCCGGTAGGCGAAAGCTTTTTGAGGTTGGCCAGCGCGGCTCAGAAGTAGCGCGGACCCATGCTGCGCGGTGTGATGATGCGCGTTTTGGCAAAATCGAGGTCAAAGCCGAGCATGACTTCGTGGGAACCGTTGGTGTAGGGGCCGATGGCCGCCACCTGCCAGTCGTAGGCGTACCCGATCCGCAGTTGCCGGTTGACCTGGAATTCGACCATGGCGTCGATGGAGGCATCCGTGCGGTAGCTGACCCCGGCCCAGAGGCGTTCCACAAAGAGGAACGAGGCGTTGAGATCCAACTGGAAGGGCGCGTTGGCCACGTATTTGAACAGGGCAGCCGGGCGGAATTCCACGTTTTCGGAGAGGCGGATCATGCCGCCGGCCATGGCGTAGAGGTGCCGGTTCTGCTTGGCGTACACGTCGTCTTCGGAGAGGATGACGTTGCCCGTCAGGCTGTTTTCGATCAGGCGCTGGGCCGATGCCCCCGCATAGAACCGATCAGACTGGTAGTAGATGCCCGCACCGATGTTGGGGGTGAACTGGGTCACATCGGCACCGAGCGTCGGGTCTCCCGGATCGATGTGCGTGGCGGTGGACAGGGCCAGCTGCACGTGGTCGAATCCACCCTGGAGGCCAAAGTTCAAGCGGCCGTCTCCAAGGGGCAGGCGGTAGCTGTAGACCGCATACACCCCCGTGTTGTTGGACAGCCCCAGCCGGTCGTTGATGACCGTCAGGCCGAGGCCCACCTTGGGATTGCGCAAGTGTCCGTGCACGCTGACCGTTGCGGTTCTTGGTGCACCGTCAAAACCTGTCCATTGGTCGCGGTACAGCGCCGTGATGCTGGTCGCGGCCCTGCTCCCCGCGTAGCCGGGATTGATCAGCAGCTTGTTGAACATGTACTGGGTGTACATGGCTTCCTGCTGGGCCTGGGCGGTATGGAAGGTTAGGAATAGGCTTAGGAGTAGTGTTGTTCTGAATAGGGATTTGATCATGGGAAGTTGAGGAGGTTCGCTTCATTTTGGCGGCGTGGACAAGCCACGTCACAAAGCCGGCGGTTGCCCGCCTGATTTTTGGGGTCGATACCCGGTCTCCTCGGGACCGGCGCTGTGGCGCTTGTGGCGTAACAGCGGCATCGTTGCTGTAAAGTGCCCGCAGGATGCAGCATAGTCAAGGCGTCAAAAACAGAATTTGAAACAACAGACGTAAACGGCTGTGAAACAGGTACTTGCCATAAACATGGCACGCAAAAAAATACGTCCAAAAACGAAACAAACGCCAAATGCCCCTCCACGCCGGACCTGCGCGTCGGCAATGCGACGCGCAAAAGGCCCGAATGGCGGGCTTTTCCGTCACAGGGTCTTGGCGGGAAACGCAACAAAAGCCACCCGATCCCATCTTAAAAACCGCAAATTCAAAAAAAGCAGCATGGAACATTATCCATACTGCTGTCGGGCTGAGGCGGGCACGGGCTAAACGCAAAAAACCCCGGAAGCAAAAATGCTCCCGGGGTCAGGATTCCTTTCCGCGGTGCGGAAGGGTCGGTATGGAGGCGCGCACAAGGTGCGTGGGGTATGCGGAGCAGTCCGCGGTCAGGCGTTCGCCGCTGAAGCGGCGAAGGGACCCAAAGCCCCTCCGCACACTCCGAAGCGATTGCGTCAAGTGTACTGTGTCAGAAGTACACTAGCGCTGGATTTGCACAAAGCCTTTGAAGACCTTGCCGTTCGGGTTTTTCGGGTCCAGTTCCAGCACGTAGTAATAGGTTCCGTCCGGCAGCACTTTGCCGTTTTTCATCCAGACCCCGTCCCACTCGCTGCGGTAGCCATCGGCCTGGAAGACCAGGTTTTCCCAGCGGTTGAAAATCATGATCCGGTTGTTCGGGTATTGTTCGATGCCCACGATCTCGAAGGTCTCGTTGAAGCCGTCGCCGTTGGGCGTAAAGACTTCCGGAATGGTCAGGTCGATCAGCTCCACGGTCACGCAGATCTCCGCGTCGTCGAACTCCACCCCGAGCGTATCGCAGACACGGTAGGGCCAGCAATCTTCCCCCACAAAACCGATGTCCGGGGTATAGGTGACCGTGCCGTCCGGATTGATCACGGCCGTGCCGTGGGAAGGCGTGCCGATGAACTCGATGCAGTCCGGATCCGCGTTCGGCGAATCATTGGCCAGGATGTCGATGACCACATCGTCGCCGGCATCCGTGACCGCATGGTCGTCGTTGGCCACCAGGTCCACACATTCCACAATGATGAACACCACGGCAGTATCGCAGTAGCCCCAGGTGTCGCAGATGCGGTAGACAAAGGAGTCGGTGCCGCACCAGTCCGCCGAAGGCGTATAGGTGACGTTGCCCGTTCCGGGCGAAACCGAAAGCGTACCGTGGCCCGGACCCGAGAGGATGGCGAGCGTAGCGGGATCGATCGGATAATCGCCTTCGATGTCGTTGCCCAGCACATCCACCGTCACGGGGATGTCCTCGTGCGTGGCTTCAAAATCGTCCACGGCAATCAGCGGATTGGGCACCTCGGCGATGGTGATGAACACCCAGGCCGAATCGCACAGGCCGGTGGAATCGCAGACCAGGTAAAGGAGGCTGTCGGTGCCGAAGAATCCGGCATCCGGCGTGTAGGTGATGCTGCCGTCCGGGTTGACGCTGGCCGAGCCGTGGTTGGGGTCCACCAGGACGGTGACCGAGCCCGGATCGATATCGCCTTCCACGTCCGTGTCGTTGTCCAGCACATCGACGGTCACCGGCACGTCCTCGTTGGTCGTGGCGTAGTCGTCCACCGCAAAGGGCGGATCGGCCACCGGCGTGACGGTGATGATGACCAGGGCCGTGTCGCACAGGCCCGTGCCGTCGCAAATCTGGTAGCTCAGCGTATCGGTGCCGAACCAGTCGGGGTCGGGGGTATAGGTGATGCTGCCGTCCGGGTTCACCGTGGCCGTGCCGTTCGCCGGAGGCGAAACGATGACCGTGCTCGTCGGGTCCAGGTCCCCGTCGGGGTCCGAATCGTTGGCCGCTACCACCACCGTGATGCTGCTGTCTTCCGGCGTGCTGACGATGTCATCAACGGCCAGCGGCGGATCCACCACCGCACCGATGCCGATCACGACCAGGGCCGTATCGCAGGCGCCGTCGTCGTCGCAGACTTCATAGATGAGCGTGTCGGTGCCGTTCCAATCCGGGTTGGGGATGTAGAAGATGCTGCCGTCCGGGTTGACGCCGGCCAGGCCGTTCGCCGGAGGCGAAACAATGTGCACGCTGGCCGTGTCCAGGTAGCCGTCGGTATCGTAATCGTTGTCCAGCACGGTGATGGTGATGGTGCTGTCTTCATCGCCTCCGGCGAAATCGATGACCGCAACCGGCGGATCGTTGACGTCGCCCACATGCAGCACCAGCCAGGCGCTGTCGCAGAGGCTGGGCAGCGGAGTGCCGTCGTCGCAGACCAGGTACTGCAGGCTGTCGGTGCCGTTCCAGTCCGGGCCGGGGAAGAAGCTGATGCTGCCGTCGGCGTGTACCGTGGCCGTGCCGTTGGACGGATCGGTGATGATCACCACACTGCCCGGCACGAGGTTGCCGTCGATGTCGTAGTCGTTGGCCAGCACGTCGGCCGTGATCGGGTGGTCTTCCAGCCCGCTGGCCACATCGTCGATGGCCACCGGGGGATCGTTGACCGGCTCGACGGTGATGACCACCGTGGCTTGATCGCACGCACCATCGTCATCGCATACTTCGTAGCTGAAGCTGTCCACGCCGTTCCAGTCGGCATCCGGGGTGTACGTCACGCTGCCGTCCGGGTTGACGGTCACCGAGCCGTTCGCCGGAGGCGAAACGATGGTCACGCTGGAGGGGTCCAGCGTGCCATCCGGGTCGCTGTCGTTGCCCAGCACCACCACGATGGCCGTGCTGTCTTCGGGCATGGTGAGCGCATCGTCCACCGCGATGGGCGGATCGTTGACGTCGTTCACGGTTACCGTGACGGTGGCCTGATCGCAGGCACCGTCGTCGTCGCAGACCTCGTAGGTGAACACATCCACGCCGTTCCAGTCGGCATCCGGGGTATACGTCACGCTGCCGTCCGGGTGCACGGTCACCGTGCCGTTGGTCGGACCGGTGACGATCACCACGCTGGACGGATCGAGCGTGCCGTCGGTATCGTTGTCGTTGGCCAGGATGTCGATGTCCACCGGCGTGTCCTCATCGGTCACCGCGGCATCGTCCATGGCAAAGGGCGGGTCGTTGACGTCGGCCACGCCGATGGTGACCGTGGCGATGGCGCAGGCGCCATCGTCGTCGCAGACCTGATAGGTAAAGCTGTCCGGCCCGTTGTAGCCCGGGTTGGGCGTGTAGGTGATGGTGCCGTCGGGGTTGACCACCGCACTGCCGTGCGAAGGCGGCGTCACCACCACCACGCTCGACGGATCCAGCGTGCCGTCCACATCGCTGTCGTTGGCCAGCACCGGCACGGTGACCGGCGTATCCTCCGGTGTGGAGGCGTTGTCGTCCACGGCAATCGGCGGGTCGTTGATGTCGCCCACGGAGATGGTCACCGTGGCCTCGTCGCAGGCGCCGTCGTCGTCGCAGACGGAGTAGGTAAAGCTGTCCGGGCCGTGGTAATCCGGGTTGGGCGTGTACGTGATGGTGCCGTCAGGGTTGACGGTGACCGTGCCGTTGCTTGGCGGCGAAACGATGCTCACGCTGCCCGGATCCAGCGTGCCGTCCGGGTCGTTGTCGTTGCCCAGGACCGTGATGTCCACCGGCGTGTCTTCCGGCGTGGAACCGCTGTCGTCCACCGCAATCGGCGGGTCGTTCACGTCCAGCACCGTGATCGATACGGTGGCCACGTCGCAGCTGCCGTCGTCGTCGCAGACCTGGTAGGTAAAGCTGTCCGGACCGTTGTAATTGGCGTTGGGCGTGTAGGTGATCGTGCCGTCGGGGTTGACCGTGGCCGTGCCGTGGCTCGGCGGGGTGATGACCACCACGCTGGAGGGAACCAGCGTACCGTCCGGGTCGCTGTCGTTGGTCATGACCGCGATGTCCACCGGCGTGTCTTCCGGTGTGGAAGCGTTGTCGTCCACGGCAATCGGCGGGTCGTTGACGTCGCCCACGGAGATGGAGACCGTGGCCTGGTCGCAGGCACCGTCGTCATCGCAGACTTCATAGGTGAAGCTGTCCGGGCCGAAGTAGTCGCTGTTCGGGGTATAAGTCACCGTGCCGTCGGGATGAACGGTCACCGTGCCGTTCGCCGGAGGCGAAACGATGCTTACGCTGCCCGGGTCGAGCGTGCCGTCCGGATCGTTGTCGTTGCCCAGAATGGCGATGTCCACCGGCGTGTCCTCCGGCGTGAAGGCCACGTCGTTGTTGGCCATCGGCGGGTCGTTGACGTCCAGCACGGTAATGGATACCGTGGCCTGGTCGCAGGCGCCGTCGTCGTCGCAGACGTCGTAGCTGAAGCTGTC
>JAUIHG010000059.1 GCA_030432405.1 Bacteroidia bacterium
TCCGCTGCCAGAGGGTGTCCCCGTCATAGGCAATGCGGGTCGCGCACATCGCCTGCGGCGAACCGGGACCGGCAATGCGGGCCGTAAACAAAGCAAGGCCCTCGTCTGCGCGGCCGTGGATGGCTCCCGCTTCAAACTTGGTGCCGCCTGTGTAGTGCCGCGAACGGGTGGTGTCGCCAGTGGCCTTGTCGATCCAGTACACGCGGGTTTTGTCGAATTCCCGGGTGGCGGCCACCAGGGTCCACGCGCCGATGTCGGTCAGCGCGCCGATGGGCGCGTCTTCATACGTGCGCACCCAAAGCCGGAATCCGATGCTGTCCGAGCGGCTGACCCAGCCCAGGCCCCCACCCCCGGATGGAGACAGGTCGGTTTCTCCGGCAGCATAATAGGCGTCATCACCTCCCCCGGAATGCACGGCCAGCACCTGGCTGTCGAAAAAGCCGTCGCTGCGGTGTTCGTCCACCTGGACGCCCGCGGTGTCCATCAGGTACAGGATCGAAGTCTCGGGCGTGAAGAAGGTGGCCGAGTTGCGGGCACCAACCAGGTAGCCGTCGTTGAGCCCGCGGGAAAACACGGGATCGTGTTCGAGGGTGTCCGGATCCCCGAGCAGGGTCAGGCTGAAGGGGCTTTGCGCCTGTGCGGCGAATACGCCGAGCAGCAGACCGGCCAGGAGCAACAAACGGGTGCGGAATAAGGCGGGCATGGTGGTGTGTTTAAGGTACGCCGGTGCCTGAGGGGGACCAAGCATGGCGCGGTTTGAGGTGTCGATGGTGTAAAAGTAGACGGAGGGTTTCCGCGGCTCATGCACAGTTTCCGGGCTTTTTCTAAACCCTTTTGCAGCATTTAAACACGACAATTATTGATTATCAGTAGTTTAGAAGCATATCAAGACGGATTTTTCAAGCCATGCTCTCCAACAAGTTCCTCTTGGCCTATGCCGGGCTTTCGCCGGAGGCGCAAAAACGCCTGGCGGATTTTGCCGCCTCCCCCTACCACAACCGCTCCGAGCCCTTGCAGCGCCTGTTGGCCTTCCTGCGGGATCAGCCGGCCGAAGCCTGGTCCCGCGAGGCTCTGGAACGGGCCGCCTGGCCGGCGAAACACCACACCCAACCCCGGCGCGCGCTGGCCGACCTGCTTTCGGCGGCCATGAAGCTGCTGGAGGCGTTCTGGAGCGTGGAGGCGCTGCACAAGCGGCCGCTGGACATGGAGCTGGACGTGCTGGAAGCGCTGTTGGAGCAGCAGCTCGACGGCCCCTTTTCCGGCCGCCTGCGCAAGGTCCGGCGCAAGCTGGATGCCGCCCCGGTGCGCGATGCCCGCCACTACCGCCGCCTGGCCCGGCTCGAAAGCCTGGCCGATGCGCAGTTCACCCGCGCTGCCGAACGCCGCAGCGATGCCGCCCTGCGCCGGCGCATCGAGGCCCTGGACCAGGCTTACCGCGCCGAAAAGCTCCGGGAGGCCTGCGAGGTGCTCAACCGGGCGCGCATCCTGCAGGAAACGCCGGAGCTGCCGGGCATGGAAGCCCTGGAAACCGATCTGGAGCGCACGCTGGAAGGCAGCCCGGAAACCCAGAGCCCGGTGGTGGCCGTCTGGGGCCGCGTTTGGCGCCTGTTGCGCGCACCGGAAGCGGCCGGGCGTTTTCGCGCGTTGCGCGAAGCCCTGGACCACCATGCCGATGCGCTGGCCGCCGAGGACCTGCGCGCGGTGTGGGCTTATGCGCAAAACCACTGCATCCGCCGCGCCAATACCGGCGAGGAAGGCTGGCTCGAACCCCTATTGGACCTCTACCGCGATGGCCTGGAGCGCGGCATCATTTTCGACGGCCGGGAGCTGCCGCAATCCACGTATAAAAACATCGTCACCGCCGGGCTGCGCGCCGAAGCCTACACCTGGACCCTGGGTTTCATCGAGGACTACGCGCCCCACCTGGCCCCGACCGTGCGGGACAACGCCTATACCTACAACCGCGCAAACTACCATTATGCGGTCGGCGAACTGGACCGGGCCCAGGAATTGCTGCGCGATGTGGAATTCTCGGACCTCTTTTACGGCCTGGGGGCCAAAACCATGCTGCTCAAAATCTATTTCGACCAGGAGGCCTGGGAACCGCTTGAAGCCCTCGTGGCCGCCTTCCGCGCCTACCTGCGGCGCAACCGCCTGCTCGGCGAAGCACAACGCCAGGCCTACCGCAACCTGGTGGCCCTCACCGAAAGCCTGGCCCGCATCCAACGCCGTGCGGACTACGTGCCCCGCGACCGCACCCGCCGCGATTTTGCCGCCTGGCGGCAACGGCTCGAAGACGGACGCCCGGTGATGAACGCGGCCTGGTTGAAGGAGCGGGCCGCGGGCATGGCGGCCGAGGCATGACACTGCGGGTCAGAAAGCACAAGGACTTGGACTGCCGGATTCACCCCTTTACGGCGCCCAATCCACATAGCTGCTGCCGTCAAAGCCGTGGAAGTAGCCTTCGTGCAGGTCGCCGTGGGCGGGCGAGTCCCATTGGGTGACAAAGACCCAAGTGTGGTTGCGGGCCCATTCCAGCTGGGTCAGGCTCGGCGCTACGGCCACCGACAAGGGCGGATGCCCCTCCAACGCCGACCAGAGCAGGCATTCGTAAGGCAGCGACCAGGTGGCCACCAGCGTGTCCGCGGGCAGGTCCGCCTCCCATACAAAGCGCTTTGTGGGCCGTTCGGGATGGGTTTGGGTTTCGGCCGCCAGGCCACGGACCCACTGCAGGTGCGCGGTGTAGGCCGGGGCCAGCTGTCCGAGCGCCCAGCCCTTCATGGGCAGAATGGCCGCCGTACAGACCAGCGCCAGTACCCAGGGCCAGGGATTGCGCCAGCGTTCCAGGTGCAGGACTGCCGGCAGGCCGAGCACCACCACCAGCGGCAGCAACAGGTTCTGGAGGTAATAGGCTGGCGCTTCGGCCTGGCTGCCCAGCACCAAGAGCACCCAGCCAAAGGCCAGCACGGGCAGGCCAAGGGCCAAAAAGCCGTCTTTTCGCCTCCGGCGAATCCGGGCCCCGACCCGCGCCAGCGCCCCGCCGGCCCGTTCGATGGCCCCCATCCAGCCGTAGGCCGACAGGCCCAGCAACAACACCAGCACGGGGCCCCACACCGGTCCAAACAGCGCGCCGCCGAACCACTGCCAGGCCGGCGTCTGCCCGATGCCGTCCAGCACGGCGGCCGCCTTGCCGAAGGAGCCCGTGTCGTAGGGCGTGCGGAATACCACCAGCTTGACGGCGTACAACACGCCGTAGATCAGGGCATTGGTCCAGGCCTGCGTGCGGCCGATCTCCCCCTCCCGCGCCAGGAACCAGAGCCCCACCGCCAGCGGGAAAGCCAGCAGCGGATGGGCAAAGGCCAAAAGCAGCAGCAGCGCCACACCGATGGCCTGGGCCAGGGGGCCGGAAGGCCGTCTTCGCCAGTAGGCGAAGGCCAGCACCAGCCAGGTGAGGCCCTGCGGCAGCTCCGACTGGATCCAGAAGAGGTCCTGCCCGGCCGCCAACACGTGCAGCCACAGCAGGAGCAGACCCATGGCCCGGTCGCGCCAAATGCCCGCCACCCACAAAAAGGCCAGGGCCTGCAGCACCGGAAAGACCAGGCTGTAGCTGCGCAAGACGCGCTCCATGGGCCAGTCCTGCGCGGTGCCCCAGAGCACCGGCAGCTGGCTGAGCATGGCCACAAAGCGGTGGTTCTGGACGGCAAACCAGCCGTCATTGGCGATCCAGAAGGTGTGGTAGGCAATGTCGCCCCACACCGTACGTTCGGCCCACCAGGTCCAGGCGGCCCACACCAGGAACCCGTAGACCAACGCGCCCAGCATCAGCAGGGCCAGGGTGGCCCCGCGGCGGTCGCGGATGGCCAGCGTGGCGGGCGTCGAAAGCCGGGAACCGAGGAGCGCGCGCAGGGACATGCCACAAACATCGGCCAATTGCGGCTACAGCAGAAAAAGCCCCCGACCGATGGGCCGGGGGCTTCACGAAACCGATTGGGGCTGTTGGACAGGTCCGATGGACACAGCGCCGCCAAGCGGGTAAATCGGGGCAATGGCTGGACCAAGCCCTGGGCTCAGTGCTTGCCGTTGCTGTTTTTGTCCTGCAGGCCGAACTGGGCCGCCTCCGTCGAACCGCCCAGCGCAACCGTGCTGGCCTTGCCGCCGGTGACGGTGTTCTGCACGGCGTCGAAGTAGCCGGTGCCCACAAAACCCTGGTGCTTGGTGGCGCGGTAGCCGTCCGCCTCATTGGCGAACTCCTGCTGCTGCAGTTGGCTGTAGGCCCACATGCCGTTCTGCTTGTAGGCGCGGGCCAGCTCGAACATGCCGTTGTTCAGCGCGTGCCATCCGGCCAGGGTGATGAACTGGAATTTGAAGCCCATGGCGTTGAGCTCCTCGCGGAACACCTTCATGGTCTTTTCGTCCAGGTTGGCCGCCCAGTTGAAGGAAGGCGAGCAGTTGTAGGCCAGCAGCTTGCCGGGGAATTTGGCGTGGATGGCTTCGGCAAAGGTGCGGGCCTGCTCCAGGCTGGGCTTGGAGGTTTCCATCCAGATCAGGTCGGCGTGCGGGGCGTAGCTCAGGCCTCGTGCGATGCAGGCATCCATGCCGTTGCGCACCTCAAAAAAGCCTTCCGACGAACGGCCGCCGGTTACAAAGGCCTTATCGCGCTCGTCCACGTCGCTGGTCAGCAGGGTGGCGGCTTCGGCATCCGTGCGGGCAATCACGAGGCTGGGCACACCCAGCACATCGGCGGCCAGGCGGGCGGCCACGAGCTTGTTGACGGCTTCCTGGGTGGGCACCAACACCTTGCCCCCCAGGTGGCCGCACTTTTTGGCGGAGCTGAGCTGGTCTTCAAAGTGCACCCCGGCCGCACCGGCCATGATCATGTGCTTCATCAGCTCAAAGGCGTTCAGGTTGCCGCCAAAGCCGGCTTCCGCATCCGCCACGAGGGGCACCATCCAGTCGACGGAATCGTCGCCGTCCATCCAGTGGATCTGGTCGGTGCGCATCAGCGCGTTGTTGATCCGGCGTACGAGGCTGGGCACCGCGTCGACCGGATAGAGGCTCTGGTCAGGGTACATGGTCTCGGCCGTGTTGGCGTCGCCGGCCACCTGCCAGCCGCTCACGTAAATGGCGTTCAGGCCGGCCTGGACTTCCTGGATGGCCTGGTTGCCGGTCAGGGCGCCGAGGCCGGTGACCGGGCCTTCGCCGTGCAGGCCTTTCCAGAGTTTTTCGGCCCCATTGCGGGCCAGGGTGTATTCCACATTGACGGAACCGCGCAGCTTCACCACGTCTTCAGCGGTGTAGGGGCGGACGGTGTGCTTCCAGCGGGGATTGGTGGCCCAGTCGGCAATCAACTGGTTGACCTGTTCTTGACGCGTCATGATCGAAGGATTGAGAGAGGGAGGGAATGGGCGTGAGGGGATCGGTGGGATGGATCAGTCGAGCAGCTCGTAAGCCGGGAGGGTCAGGAATTCGATGAAGTCTTCGCGGCGCACGAGGTTCATGAACACTTCGGAGGCCACGCGGAATTGGCCTGCGGCGAAGCGCTCTTCGCCGACATAGGCGCGGATCTTCTCGAGTTCATTGGGCAGCAGGTCTTCCACCAGGTCGATGGTGACCGTGCGGCCGTCGTCGAGTTTGGCGGCGCGGTGGACCCACTGCCAGACCTGGGTGCGGGAGATTTCGGCCGTGGCCGCATCCTCCATCAGGTTGTAGAGGGCTGCGGCGCCGACGCCCTGCAGCCAGGACTCGATGTAGAGGATGCCGACGTTGATGTTCTGGCGCAGGCCGGCCTCGGTGATGCTGCCTTCCGAGGGCGTGATCAGGTCTCGGGCGCAGACGCGCAGGTCGTGGCGCTTCTTTTCAATTTGGTTGGCGCCCGGCATGTGTTCGTTGAAAATGTCCATGGCCACGCCGACCAGGCCGGGATGGGCCACCCAGGTGCCGTCGTGCCCGTTGCGGGCTTCCAGTTCCTTGTCCTGGCGGACCTTTTCGATGGCGGCGGCGTTGGCGGCCTCGTCGCCCTTGATGGGGATGAAGGCGGCCATGCCCCCCATGGCGTGCACGCCCCGGCGGTGGCAGGTCTGGATAACGAGCTGGGAATACGCGCTCATGAAGGGCACCGTCATGGTGACCTGACCGCGGTCAGGCAGCACAAAGCCCTCGACGTTGCGGAAGCGCTTGATGTAGCTGAAGATGTAATCCCAGCGGCCGCAGTTCAGGCCGGCGGAATGCTCCCGGAGCTCGTAGAGGATCTCGTGCAGTTCAAAGGCGGCCAGGATGGTCTCCACCAATACGGTGGCCTTGATGCTGCCGCGGCGGATGCCCAAGGCCTGTTGGGCCTGTACAAAAACGTCGTTCCAGAGGCGGGCCTCCAGGTGGCTTTCCAGTTTGGGCAGGTAGAAGTAGGGGCCGCTACCCTTGGCCAACAGGGCCTCGGCGTTGTGGTAGAAATAGAGGCCGAAGTCAAAGAGCGATGCGCTGACCGGCTGGCCGTCCACCAGCACGTGCTTTTCGGTCAGGTGCCAGCCGCGCGGGCGAACCATCAGCACGGCGTGGTCTTCGTTGAGGCGGTACTCCTTGCCGTTTTTGGGGTTGGTGAATTCGATGCGTTCCAACACGGCATCGTTGAGGTTCACTTGCCCGTTGACGCAATTGGCCCAGGTGGGCGCATTGGCGTCCTCGAAGTCGGCCATGAACACCCTGGCCCCGCTGTTGAGGCCGTTGATGATCATTTTCCGGTCCACCGGACCCGTGATCTCCACGCGGCGGTCCAGCAAATCCTGGGGCAGGGGCGCCACGGTCCAGACGCCTTCACGGATTTCCCGCGTCTCCGGCAGGAAGTCCGGCATCTGGCCGCCGTTGATGGCCTTCTGGCGTTCCTGGCGCTTGGACAGCAGTTGGACGCGGCGGTCGTTGAAGTGGCGTTGCAGGTCGGCCACAAAGCCGAGGGCGTCCGGGCTCAGGATGTGGGCGGCGTGTTCGGGGATGGGGGCCAGCAGTTCCACTCCTGCGGGGAGCACCGGCGTTTTGAGGCCGTTTTCGCCCGTGACGGGCGAAACACCGATTGCAGCGGCGGTGTCCCTGGCCGCCGTTGACGCGGCTTTGGCCGCTGCAGCCGCCCGTCCGGCGCCTGCATGTTGCGTGTTGAAGTCCATGGGTTGTCGGTTTCGTTTCCTTGAAGATAGAGTCAGCGAAGGTTTACCACAAGCGAATATTCGCTAGTCTGTGCACAAAAGTTTCAAGGGCATGCGTTTGGCCTTGCCCGTCAAGGATTTAGCGAATTTTCGCCCAGAGAAGTTTTTTCACCGCAAGCGTTACCTTCGGAAGCCCCACCTCCCCCATGCTCTCCGACAAACACGTCATCCGCCTCATTTTCGGCATGAAAGTGCGCGAGCTGCGCAAGCAGCGGGGCCTGAGCTTTGCCCAGCTGTCCAAGGCCAGCGGGCTGTCGGTCAGCTACCTCAACGAGATCGAGCGGGGCAAGAAATACCCCAAGAGCGACAAGATCCTGGCCCTGGCCGAGGCCCTCGAAGTCAGCTACGACCACCTGGTCAGCCTCAAGCTCAACAAGAAGCTCAGTCCGGTGGCCGAGCTGCTGCGCAGCCCCTTTTTCCAGGAATTGCCGCTGGAATTCTTCGGCCTGGAGGCCGGCCAGCTCATGGAGCTGATCGCCAATGCGCCGACCAAGATCAACGCCTTCATCTCCACGCTGATCGAGATTGCGCGCAATTATGAAATGCAGCAGGAGCAGTTCTACTTTGCCGCCGTCCGCTCCTACCAGGAGCTCAACGAGAGCCATTTTCCCGAGATCGAGGAGGCCGTGGATGCGTTCGCCCGTGAAACGGGCCTGGACCAAAACCCGCGGGTGGACCCGGACCAGTTGGAGGCGCTGTTGCGCGAACGCTTCGGCTACCGGATCGACCGGGAAAGCCTGGCCGCGCGTCCCGAGTTGTCCGGATTGCGCTCGCTGTACCAGCGCAAGCGCAAGACGCTGATGATCAATCCTGCGCTGACCGATACGCAGCGCGCCTTTCTCCTGGCCCGGGAACTGGCCTTCAACCACCTGGCCCTCAAGACCCGGCCCACCTTCACGCCGGGCATTCAGGTGCACAGCTTTGAGGAGGCCCTCAACAATTTCAAGGGCAGCTACTTTGCCGTGGCGCTGCTGCTGAACCGCAAGCACCTGCTGCCCGAGCTGGAGCGGATCTTCGATCGGACCGAATGGACGCCGGATCTGTTCACCGGGCTGCTGGAACGCTACGGCGCCTCCCCCGAGATGCTCATCCAGCGCCTGACCAACCTGCTGCCCAAGCATTTTGGCCTGCGCAACCTGTTTTTGCTGCGCTTCCGCCACGACGCGCCCCGCGATCAGTACTTCATCACCAAGGAGCTGCACCTGGCCAAGCTGCACAGCCCGCACGGCAATGCCATGGGCGAGCATTACTGCCGACGCTGGGTGTCCATCGGCGTTTTACAAGACCTGCAGGCCCGCCAGCAAGCTGGCGAAGCCCCGCCCCATCTGGCCGGTTTCCAGCGCTCGCATTACGTGGGCTCCAAACAGGAATACCTCATTCTGTCCCTGGCCCGGCCCAATGCCCCCTCCCCCGGCAACGTGTCGGTCAGCCTGGGTCTGTTGGTGGACGAAAAACTGCGCCGCCGCATTGCCGTGATCGGCAACGACTCCATCCCCCTGCGCACGGTCAACGAAACCTGCGAACGCTGCCCCCTGAGCGATTGCGCCGAGCGGATCGCCCCGCCCACCGTCATTGCCCAACAGGAACGCCACACCGCCATGCGTCAAGCGGTGGATGCGCTGTTGGAGGGCTGAGCAAGGAGGCAAGCAAAGGCCCCCTGAAGCACACCGGCATCGTAGGACACCATTGCCGTTTCCATATTGCCGCCCTACGGGCGAACCACCGCGTTGACACCCAGGAAGCGTCCTGCATGGTGCAGCACGATCCGGTACAGGCCAGGTGGCCAACGCGATGCATCCATGCGCGTTTCACGCATGGTGACGGGGAAGCGCTCGATCAGGCGGCCAGTAGGGTCCAGCACGGTGGCTTCTGCCGGCCAATGGGCCGATTCCAAGACAAAAGTGCCTTGGGTGCGGGTTGGGTACACCCGCCATTGGTTGGATTCCAATGCCGGTGGCAGCACCGCCACCGTGGTATCTGTTGTGGTGGTATCTCCGCCACAATACGCGGTGTCCGGCCCAAGCGTGTAGTAAGGAAAATGAGGAAGGCTGTTGCCGCCTGTGTACATCGGTGCATCGGCCAGCGTCAGCATGTTCAGGTCGAGTTCAACCAGACTCAATGGCGCTTCAGGATTCAAGATGCGGTGCAGGGTTTGGCTTTCTGGCAATTCCGCGGCTGTTGACCTAGGACAAACGATAAAATAAATTGCTCCTCCTGGTCCACGTTCAACGTCCAAAACAAAATGCGAAGGAGGCGCAGCATATAGTACTTCAGGTACTGCAGCGCTGGCTGTTGGATCAAAACGTATAATTCTCGATGCCGAACCTATATCGTTTCGTGAGGCAGCATATACGTACATTGCATTATCTGACACAGTGTTTCCATAAGACCACCAGTTGTTCAGGTCAAAGACATTGCTAGGCGTCAACTCACCCGAGCACCGATCAAACCGGTATGTGATAAAGGCGTTCTTTTCATCGCCCGAAGCGTCGATGTAGGTCGCGGAGCGCAGCAACAAATCGCCTTTGGGCGAGGCCGACAACTCATACTGCTTCCAGAGCTTCCTGGTCGCATATTGATGTTCCAGCACCACGCCTTCCGGTCCAGCACGGAAAACCAGCATGGTGTCGCCGTGCGTGAAACCCGGACCGTCCGTCTGCATGGCAAACACCCACCAGTCTTCGCCATTGCCATGGCGGATGGCCGTCAATGGTTCGGCAACCGTACCCGCGTAGATCGGAACTGCCTTGAGCGAGTCCACCACACCACCCAGGCCCCCGTCCAATGCCATATCAATCTCGCTATAGCACAGGTGGTTCTGGCAATGGGTCGAGTCGCTGATGATCGAAAAGAACATCAGCCGGTCCAAAGCCTGTCCATTGCCCTTGGGCAAAAACAAAGCACTTTGGGTAACCGTGGAGGTGGCGCTGTCGGCATTGGGACACTCCAAAGAGTAAGTCCCATTTTGCATCACATCGTGTTGTGCATTGTAAATGGACCCCTCAAATCCGTAGGCCAGCAGATTTCCCGAAGGATCCGATATCGAGGTGGTCCCTTCCTCTGAACGCAGGTCCACATCCCCCATGTATTCCGGCACGCCACTAAAAAACTGCACATGCTTGCCATAGGAGCTGAACACCCAATGGTCGATCATGCTTTGTGCGCTGATGGTGTTGTGCCACAAAACCAGCAGTCCAGCCAGCAACACAAACCGTGTGGGCCGCACAGCAGAAAAGTGGCGCAACACCATGCTCAATGGCAAAATAGTCAGGCGAGGCATCGCCTCAAAAGATAGGGCTTCCTTCCATACAAAAAGAGCCAGCAGCAACATTGCGCTTGCTCCAGCGGAGGATGGCCGTGAACAAGCCTTTGTCAACAAGCCCTCCTACCGCACCCGCAAACGCCCGGGCCGATACTCCCGCCGCATCCAGATGCCGGCCGCCAGGCCGAAGGCAAAGCCGCCGATGTGTGCCCACCAGGCCACGCCGCCTTCGCCGGAGGCGAGCCCCAGGGACTGCATGCCGCTGGAGAGCTGCATGTAAAACCACACGCCCAGGAAAAAGATGGCGGGGATGCGGGTCGGGAAAATGAACACAAAGGTCTTGATGCGGCTGCGGGGATAGAGGACCACATAAGCCCCGAGCACGGCGCTGATGGCTCCGCTGGCGCCCACCACGGGGATGGGGCTGCCCGGGTCGATGACCACGTGGGCAATGGTGGCGGCTGCTCCGCCCAGCGCGTAGAACAGCAAAAAGACCGGGGAGCCGACGGTGGCCTCGATGTTGTCGGCAAAAATCCAGAGGAAGAGCATGTTGCCCAGCAGGTGGGAAATGCCGCCGTGCAGGAACATGCTGGTCAGGATGGTGTGCAGGCCGTCGCCCTGGACCACTTGGGCCGGTATGGCGCCGAAGGTGGTGGCATAGCCGATGCCCGCCGGGTCGCCGAGCTGCCAGATGAAGGCCAGCACATTGGCCAGAATCAGGGTGTAGCTGACGATGGGCCGGTGTCCGCCATGGACCTGATCGTCGCCGTAGGGGAAAAACACAGGGGGAAGATACGCGGCCTCCCGCCTCCTTTGGGGGAGCCTGGCACCATGAGAAGCGCGCTTAGCGCCATCGCTCAGTTGTGGTGCACCGCGTACAGCGGGCTGTCCTGACCGGGCCAGGCATCCACAAAGCTTTGCACCACCGATACGGCTTCGGTGAGCACGGGCCGCTCCAGCGCCACGCGGGTGCGGATGCGGTCCTCGTCCAGTTTGAGCAGCAGCCAACCGCGCTCGTTGCGCTCCAGGTCGGTCCAGGTGGCGGCTTCCAAGCGCACAAAGCGCCTTTCCAGGCGAACCCGTTTGAACAGGCGGAAATCGTGTTCGATGCGCAGGCGCCCGGGTTGGATGATCACGCGTTCGCAGCCGAAACGCTGCCACAGGACCGCCGGAATGAGGGTGGCCAGGATGCCGACACTGATGGCCAGCACCAGGGCATAGCGCAAGGGTGGAGCGGCCAGGCCCATGGCGCTGCCGGAAGCGGTGGCCGCGGCCAGCCAGCCGGCCAGGCCCACCGCCAGACCGTCGATGGCCAAAAGCCCCGAAACGAGCATGGCAATGCCCATCCATGCGGGCCTGTGGGGCCAGAGGCTCAGTTCAAGGCGGCGCTTGTTCAGGCGCCAGGTGACGTGTTGGGGCATGGTGCGGGCAGGGCGTATGGCCTTTGCCGGGAGACAAGGGGCCTCCGAAGGGCAGGTTTGGCCAGGGCAAAGCGGCACCAGAAGTGTCCGTAAGGTATTCTAAATCGGGTATAAACGCAATCAAATTATGATCAACTTGGATGGGTGGGCACGGGCAGTGCGCGGCCTCTATTGGTGAACCACTGCATCGGTCGTGCCGTACATGGAGGGCTGATGTGCCGGCCCGGGCATACGCGCGGCGGGCTTTGGTGCGTTTGTTGCATCGATGGCTCGCCGGTACCGCATTCCTTTGCACGACAACCCTTTTGCATGGCTCCATTCCAGCGCAATTCCCGCCCTGACCGCCTCAAGCAGCGCCCGCTAAGGCGGGTGTTCGCCGGAGGCGCTTCCCTATTGGTCCTTGCGGCCGCCCTGCTGGCCGGGACCGGCCTGAGCAGTTGCAAAGACGACGGCCCCGATGCCGCGCGTCTGAATGTGGCAGTGGAGTACGATCCCAGCCAGGTGCGGCTGGACAACCTGGGCAATCCTTCGCCGGTGGCCACCGGCAATTCGGGTCAAACGCCTTTTGTGCGCGATTTCCGCATCAATTCCATCGAGCTGGCGCCGACCGCGTTCACCCTGCCCGGTCAGGGCGTGATGCTGTACCAGGCGCCATCCACCGATGCGGGCGGGGCGGTGGCCATCCATTTTGACGAGATGCTGGCCATCACGGACGGTTCGTTTGACGCCGACATCAAGCTGGCGGACATTCCGCCCGGGACCTATCCTTACCTGCGGGTGAGCGTGGCCTACCAAAACGGGGATGTGCTGTTCAGCCTCCGCAATACGCCCCTGGGCGACCTGGAAGATCAAGTCGGTTCCATATCCAGTTTCCTGGGCTACAACACCTACATCACCACGGTCACGCCCAATGTGCTGCCGGTGCTGGTCAACGACGACAAGCTGCAGGGCTTCTGGGCCTTTGAGACCAGCTTTGATCCGCCTTACGACGCCTTCAACGACGTGTATTCGGGGCAGGCGCCGGCCGGTGCCACCACCGTGGTCAATCCGCTGGCGGGTACTGCGGCCATTCCGCCCGGTTCCTGCATCGTGACCGGCAGTTTTGAGGAACCCCTTGTGGTAACCGGCGAGGAAACCGCCGACCGCACCATGACCCTGAGCTTCAGCGTAGACCGAAGCTTTGAGTGGGAAGACCCCAACGGCAACGGCCAGTGGGATTTTGATTTTGCCGCCGGCACGGTCGAACCGCTCGTCGACATGGGCCTGCGCGGGCTGATCGGTCGTTGGGAATAAGCCTTTGTTGAGCAGAGGTCCTGCTGGCTACCAGTAGATCGTGCTGTAGAAGTATTCCGATGCGGTGGCATCATAGCCAAAGCGCAGCAGGCGTGTGTACAATGTCCCACCTGGCCGCACCCGCAGTTCAAAGGTCTCTTCCGGCGTCATGGGATTGGGAACAACTTCCGTATCGAAGAGCTGGATGCTGAGGGCATCGCCATCGCTCCAGACCCAGTCCTCCAGAAAATACACATTGCCGACTTCCATGCGCCATGTGCGTTGCTTGACTTCTGCACCGTTCTCGATGAGCTTGACAACAACGTCCAGGGGTTGATCCGCGGCATACGAATCGTACCGGATTTCTACATCGAGGGGTATGCCCACACCGGGTGAAGGGCACAATGGAGCCGCAAGGCTTTGAGCCATGCAGTTTTCCGTCAGGCAATCGATGATGTAGTTGGCGGAAAAATCCGCTTTGTCGCAATCTTCCCGGATGCGCTCCTGCGCCTCAGCCATATAGCTTTTATCGCAATTGAAATCATCCATCTTGTAGTACATGTGGTCGATGGCATCCTGACACTTGCTGCATTCGTCGCCGAAAAGGTCGCATCCCGGAAGCAGGAGCATCGGCAGGACCATGGGCAGGATAAGTGCATTCGCCAACAAGGCGTTTTTAGACAAGGCGTTCCAAATGCCCTTTCGGGCGAAAGCGTTCCTTCGCATTTGCCGTTTCTGCATGGTGTGTGGATTGTGTTGAACTAGGCCGCCTGAAGGGCGGTGTGGTGCTGGTGGTGCACCGAGGAGGGCTGCGTTTCTTCCGCCGAATCCATGGCTTGGGATGCACCAAGGATCAACAGCAAAACCACACCCGCGGCCAGGCCGATGGCCAGGGCCAGGCGCAGTTCCAGGGGTTGGCGGCCAATCCAGGGTAAGCCTTCTGTGCGGCGGTCAAAGCGGGTCAGCCAGGTGGGGTCGTCGGGTACGGTCAGTTCGGGCACGAGCCCTCCTTCCTCCAGCAGGCGCCTGCCCCGAAGGGCGGCTTCGCGCGGGACGCGCAACTGCACACCGCCCAGTCCGGGCGAAAACGCGTTGTTGACCTGGATGGTCAGCTCATTGGCCAGGAAGACGGGAATGTCCTGCGCCTCCAGAACGCTGCGGGCCACATAGGCCTGCTGCGGGAGGTTGAACTGGGCAATGGTGACAAAATCCATCGGATCAAACCACGGTGCGGATTCCTCGGTTGCGCGTGCCGTGCACGGGACGCACATCCGCTTGCGGGATGGCGCTTCGCGCGGGGCGCGGGATCCGCAAACGGGGTCAATCGAACAGGCCTTCGTCGCGGATCAACAACAATATAGCGCCTTGCGGCACGATCACATAACGTTCGTTGTTGAAGGTGATCTCGTGCGAAGCCCCCTTTAGGAAGATGGCCAGGTCGCCTTCACGGGCCTGAAGGGGGATATACCGGGTGGCGTCCTTGGGCTCTTTCCAGGGCTCGTCCTCCACGCCAACCGGGATGGCATAGCCCGGTCCGGTCTTGATGACGTAACCGCTTTGGATCTGCTCCTTTTCCTGCACGCCGGGCGGCAGATACAGCCCGGTGCGGGTCCGCTGATCGGTGCTTTTGGGCCGCAACAATACGCGGTCACCGACCACAATGAATTCCTGATGGATGTCAACCTGCATGGGGTGAATGTTCTACTACCAGATCACGTAAAATCTACTTATCTCGATTCCAGTAGCCTGGCAACCTGCTGGTATGCGCTAATGCAATCACTTTGATGCTGGATTCTAAAACCAAGTAGCAAATACCAAAAGGGAATCGCCGCATGGAGCATCTTCGAACCTGAGCAATAAAAATCGGACAGGACTTCGGATGGACTTGAATGCTCTGTATCCGAACATCGAGATCCCTGAGAAATCGTTTGGCAACCTGAGTACTGCGCTCGGCATACCAGGCATACGCATAACGAACCTCCATTGCAGCCTCCTCTGAAAAATAGAGGTCCAACTTTTTTCAGTTTACAGTTCGCGCTTTAAGTCTTCCCAGCGGATGGAGCGAGGCTCGCGCACATGGTGTGCTTCACTTCGTTTTTGGACCTCCACTTTCCAGGCTGCTTCAACTGCCGGATCCACGCTTCCGGCCAATTCCGAAAGCAAGGCTTCCGCCAACGCCGTCTTATCGGCATCGGGCAATGCCAGTGCGGCATCCAGGACTTCTTTTGCTTTAGGCGACATGGATCAAAGGTGGTAAATGGGTGATGCGCGTGGCTCCCACGAGCACGTTTAAGCTGCTGATGTGGAAAAGGTACTTCAGAACAGTAAACTGGCAATGCCTGCATTCAGCCGTTGACCACGGCACCAGGGATGTCGAAGGTTTGCAGGATGGCGTCCAGTTCGCGGACCAGTTTGCGCTTTCGGGTGATGTCGGGCGCATAGACGTAAGCGTCGAGGTGGATGATGCGGTTGTTGACCTGGTCGTAGATCAGATAATTGACAAACGGGCCGCCCATAAAATCGCCCACGAGGCGCCAGAGGCTCTGGGTACGGATGGCAAAATGGCCGTTGAGGTCGACGGTGTCCACGATGGGCCGCACCAGTTTTTCGGTGCTCATGTAGGCACCGGGGGTGGCGCTGCGTTCGTAGCGCTTGCCCAGGCTGTCGCGGACAAATACGGCGTAGGCCGGCTGGGTCTCCAATTCGCGGCGGTAAGGATGCTGGTAGACCATGATGGATGCCGTCAGGTCCAGGGTGGAGCGGCGGTACCAGCGGAAATTGCCGTTGCTGCTTTCGTGCAGGTCGTAGCGGTCCGGAATGCGGAGGACGATGTCGTAATTATCTTTTAAATCCTCCGTTTGTGGAACGTTCGTTCCACCAGCGTAGACAAAACGCTTGTATTTCTCCGCTTCGATGGATTGAATCCGGCGCACCGTTTCGTCCAGCGCAGAAGGCAGCAAGCGCGCCAGACGCTCCTTGCTGTCCGTCACGATGAGGTGCACGTGCTGACCGGAAGCCCAAACGTTGCGGCGTTCGGCCACCAGGGCTCCCTTCTCGCGCACCGCTTCAACGCCTTCGGTACCGATCAGCGCCTTGACCTGGGTATTGTAATCGCTTTCGGTATTCAGCACCGCCACAAAAACCATGTTGCGGTGTTTTTCCAGCGTCTTGGACATGCTGTCCTGGGTACGGGTCAGCAGATCGAAAATGGGTTCAAAGTGCAGGAAGTTGCCGAACTGCGCCTGCAATCTGGCGTCCACCTGGTCGTAAAGCGTGTCGTTGAGGAAACGGGGGTCTTCCACAAAGAGCACCTCGTCCAGGCCGCCCACGGAGGAGGGCAAGGTGGTGGTTTCGCCGCAGGCGGCGAACATCAGGACCAGGCCAAAGAGGAATACCGGAGAAGGGGCAAAGGCCGGAAGGCATCGCATGCCGGAAGGCGGAAAACGCAAGGAGATGGACATGCCGCCAAAACTACGTCCGGCGGTGGCTCCGCCTTGACCGGGCGGCAGCCCAAGCGTCAGGGACGGGTCATGAGCAGGTCAGGAGAGCGGCGGACGCTCAGCCCGCAGGGGTTATCAAGCGCAACCGAAGCACCCTTAGCGCAACACCTTCAGGCGCTGACCCAGCTTGAGCGTGGTGCGCGAGGAAATGTTGTTCAGGCGCGCAATGCCCTCGATGGAATTGCCCGGATTGTTTCGGGCAATACTCCAAAGGGAATCGCCGGACTTGACCGTGTACCAGCGCCATTCGCCCGCAGGGGCGGGACCCGGATTAGACTTGTCTGCGGTGCCTTCTGAAGCCGCTTTTTTGCCTTCCCGGGCCTGTTTGGTGCTGAAATCCAGCTTGTCGATGTCGGTGTAGGCCGATGTCGCTCCATCCTTCTTGTAAATGGCCACCTTCTGGCCAATGCGGATGCGGCTGCCGTAGATGTTGTTCCAATTGCGCAGGTCCGAGAGGCCCACATCGTACCATTCGGCAATAAAGCCCAGGTTGTCGCCGGATTTGACCGTGTAGATCAGGCGGGTATAGCCGTTGCGGTCAAAGTATTGTGGGTCAGGCGCCTGGCGTTCGGCCACGGTCACTGCGGCTGCAGTAGGTGTTTTGTCCAGCGCGGCAACCACAGAATCCAGGCGGCCGGCCAGCAGCGTACTGCGGTCCAGCGGCAGGCGCAACGGGTAGGCGGTGGAGCCACCGGGTACGTAGTCGCGCTTCAGCGCCGGGTTGTAAAAACGCAGTTCCTCTACGGTCATGGCCAGTTCGGGCGCCAATTCGGCAAAGGAGGCGTTCGCCGGAAAGGCGATGGTATCCACCAGGCCGTAGTCCACGACCGGCTGCCAGGCCTTGAACCCGTGCTCCTCCGGGTAATTGAAGGTGTAGGTGGCCGCTATGAAGGCCGGCACATAACCGCGGGTCTCCCGGGGCAGGTAGGGGAAAATCTCCCAGATGCCGCGCTTGCCGCCCGATCGGCGCATGGCCTTGTTCACGTTGCCGGGACCGCAGTTGTAGGCGGCAATCACCACCAGCCAATCGCCGTAGATGGCGTAGAGGTCTTCGAGGTAGTCCAGGCCCGCTTCGGTCGAGCGTCGCGGATCCCGCCGTTCGTCCACATAGGTGTCGATGCGCAGGTCCAGGGAGCGGCCGGTGCGGTACATGATCTGCCACAGGCCGGTTGCCCCCTGGCGCGACACAGCGCGGGGATTCAACGCCGACTCGATGATGGGCACGTGCTTGAGCTCCATGGGCAGGTTGCGCCGGTCGAGCTCCTCTTCGATCATGGGGAAATACAGCGGCGTCAGGCCCAACATGCGCTGGACCCCATCGCGGCCGCGGAGCGTGTACATCTCAATCCAACTGCGCACACGGCGGTTGAAATCCAGCGGGATGGTGGTGGGAATGGCCTGCAGGCGTTCCAACAGAATGGCGTCGTCGTACTTGGGCCACCCCTCCGGGCGAACACCCCAGGCCAGGCTGTCTTGCTCCACAATGGGCACCACCGGGCGGTAGGCCGTACGGTCCAGTTGGGCCACCAGGCTGTCCAGGCGGTCCAGGATGGCTGCAGGGTCGCCAGGAGGCAGGGAGGCAGCGGCGCCCAAGGGCTGATCCGGATGCTGCAGCAGGACGATGTCCGCATTCGGGAGAATGTGGTCCGTGAGATGGGCCGCACTGGGCTGTCGGCCTTTGTGCAGCCGCTGATCGAGCTGGGTCAGGTCGAACGGAACGATCAGGTGGCCCGCGGCATCGTCAACGCGCTGGCTGAGCTGGTCCCGCTGGAACAGCGTCCTCCGGAGACCGACCGCCCCGGCGATGGCCAATCCCCCGGCGATCAGCACTGCGCCCCGCCAGCCCCCCGCGTCGACGAAAACCGGTACGAGGGTACCGGCCAGAACGCCACCGATCGGCACGCTGGTCTGCTTGAGGGAGAAGACGAACGGCCGCCAGCG
>JAUIHG010000284.1 GCA_030432405.1 Bacteroidia bacterium
GGCGTAGTAGATGCTTTGGCCGTTGCCGCGCACGTCCACGCGCCGCAATTCGTTTTCGCGGAAATAGCCCACGCCGTTGCGGCCCTTGATCTGGTTGTAGATCAGGGTATCGGGTTGGTTGGCAATAAAGGCATTCCGCCGCAGGTCCACGCGCCGGATTTGTTTGTTTTTCAGCGTGATGATGACCGTGTCCGCGGTGAATTGACTGCGGTCGCTCCACAGCACCGGATCCCCGAATAGGTTGATGGTGCTGTCGATGTCGCGCCAGGCCATCGAGTCGCAGCGCGCCTGCAAATCGGACTTGAACACCAGCACACGGCCAAAAGCAAGCAAGGTGCGGCGCTGCAGCGAATCCGACAGGCTGCGCACCGTATCGCCGGCCACAAAAATCGAATCCCCGTCCAGCACAAAGGCCATCAGGCTGCGGTCGGTGGAGCGCATGGCCCCGGTGGTTTCGTCGTATTCGCCGTACGGCGAACGCTGCACCACATCCGCCTCAAAATCCTCGAAGACCACGTCTCCCCAAGCCCGGCCCAGGCCAATGTCCTGCTGGTAGACGATGCTGTCGCCGGTCACCCGGCGCGGCGGTCCGTCGAGCGTGGCCCGACCGGTGAACACGGCAAACTGGCGTGGGCCGTCGTAATAGCCTCCCGTGCAATAAATGGTGTTGGATTGGTGGCGGATGGTGGTGGGGCCATGGAAAACCGCCACTTCCGTCGGCACACGGTATTCGAGCGTGTCGGCCTCCAGGCGGTATTCGGGATCGTTGAGCCGAACGGAATCCTGGAAATAGGCGCGCTGGGATACGGCGTAGTAGGTCCCGTAGGTGCTGGTCAGCACGGTGGAGCCGGTGCGCAGCTTGCCCCCGCCGGTATAGCGGCCCACGCGGGTGCCGAGGTTGTAGCGCAGGGCGGGCGCTTCCAGCGCCATCGAAGGGTCGGTGAGGCGCGCATTGCCCTTGAGGTAGGCCAGGCGCTGCAGGCCCTCGTAGCGCAGCGAATCGCCGTAGGCGCGGATGGAATCCGCCTGGTTGATGTACACGTTGCCGTAGGCCAGTACTCGGTTTTCGGCCGGAAAGAAGGTGGCCGAATCGCAGCGCAGGGTGCTGTTTTCCTGCTTCAGCACCACGCCGCCCACCAGGCGCCGCACGTCGCGGCCGTTGACCCGCATGCCTTCCAGCACGTCGGCGTCGATGATCTCGATGCGCGTGCCCTTGAGGCTATTGTCCAGGGTGTCCTGGGCGGCCTTCGCCTCCGGCGAAAGCGCCGGATCGGGAATGCTGCGCGGATCAACCTTCGGCGCTTCGGGCGCCTGTTGCGCGGGCACCGCCTTGGGCAGGCTGTCCGGTGCCAGTTGGCCGTACAGGACCATCGGCATCAGCAGCACCAGCCACAGGCATAGGCCCACCCAGGCAGAGCGGGCCTGGCGTGTGGTTGGGAAGCCTGGAACAGGGAAGGAGAGGACCATGAATTCGCGGCAGCGCCGGCACGCAGGGATAGCGGTGCCATTGCCAACGCAAAAGTGCACCAAAACCGTGCCGCCTACTTCTTGCGGTCGCGTTTCCCGCCGCCGATCCGCAACAAGGTCACGTAGCGGCTCGGGTTGGCCTCGATGTCGCGGACCAGGCGGTCCAGGTCTTCGACCGTCTGGTCGATGTCCTCATACAGCCCGTCTTCGGTGATGAGCTTGCCCAGGGTGCCTTCGCCGTCGTTGACGGCATCCACCACTTCGGTCAGGCTTTTGAGGGCGTCGCGGGCGTTGGCCACCGTACCGGCAAAGTCCACTGCGGCCAGCGAATCGGTGATGGTGGCCATGTTCTCGGCGATCAGGCTCAGCTTGACGTCGTTTTTGGCCAGAGAACTGCTGAAGGCCGCAAGGTTGGTGAATATGGTATCCACGTTGGTTGCCTGCCGCGCCACCATCTGGTCAATCCGCTTGGATACGGAATTGAAGTTTTGCAATGCCTCGGCAATCGAGGTCACGCTGTTGGTCACGTCGTCGCCGGTCTCCCCGCTGAATATGGCGTTGACCACCGTCATGGAGGAGTCGATGGAGCCCATCAGCTCCTGGACCTTGGCCGTGATGGGCTGCAATTCCTCGCGGATGGCCTGCTGAATGCCCATTTCCACGGTCCCGCGAAGGGTATCGCCGCTTTGGGCCAGCTCGGTGCTTTTGCCGATGACCAGGTCCACCTGCTTGGCCCCCAAAAAGTCCACCGCCGAGATTTTGGCGCGGGTATCGCGGGGGATGTCGAAGGATTCGCTGATGTTCAGCCGTGCCACAATGCTGTAGTCAGGACGCAGGTTGAGCTCCTTGACGCGGCCCACCAGCAGGTCGTTGACCTTGATGGGGTCGGACTCCTGGAGCCCGGGAACGCGTTCATAGACCACGTAAAAATCCCGGCCCTTCTTGAAAGTGTTGTTGCCTTTCAAAAAGTCAAATCCCAACACCAACGCGGTGATGGCCACGACGGCCAGGGCGCCTACACGAGCTTCGGTGGATACGGCCATTGCTGTTGCCTGGGTCGGATGCGCGCGGTTGGAGGCCAGCAGGATCGCAGCGGGGCGCTTCCCACATCCTGTCCAGCGGCATCGTCGAAAATCGAGCGGATGGAGCCGCTCGGAATCAGGCGGCTAAAATAGGCATACGGCTGGCGCGACGGCCGGTTACGCGTGTTAAGCCGTCGTTATGCATAAATCGTTCAGCATCCGCAGGCAATCCGGGGGCTGCGCAAGGCATGGGCGTGCAGTCCGATGGGTTTCAGGCGCTTATTGCGCCGCCAATACCGCGTATTCCTGGGTTACGATGAAGCAGTCTTCGTAGCCCTTCTGGCGCAGTTCGGCCTGCTTGGCCACTGCGGCATTGCGGTCAGCAAAACCGCCGACCATGTACTTGAACAGGTTGCCCTCCTGTGCGCGAAAGAGGTCTTCGCCGGCCAGGGGCTTGAACAGGGGATCCGTACTCCGATACTTGCGGTGTGAGGCATAAACCTGCACGCGGTAGACGGTTTCCTGGGTGTCCATTTTGGCCGAGGCCGTGGGTTCCGCACGGGCCGTTGCGGGGTCTTGGGTTGCCGCGGGTGCTTGAGCATCCTCCAGGCGTTCGGCCGGGGCCGGTTTTGCCTGTTCGGCGAAGGCTTCGGGCGTGGCCGCCGCGTCCTCCGCGGCCTGTTCGGCAGAAGTTGGTATGTCCTTGGTGATCACTACGCGCCGCTCGGGAGCCGTGTCGCGGGGGTGCAGCTGGTGTGCGACCGGCGCCTGGTACCAATGATTCGTCGCTGCCTGCCGTGGGTGGTCGCGACGCCGGCCGACGCGCCGTTCCGCCCGGTCGCCGCCGACGCGCACCAGTTTCCGCTGGC
>JAUIHG010000285.1 GCA_030432405.1 Bacteroidia bacterium
AATTGCGGCAGTACCACCGAAAGGTTGAAGAGGCCCATAAAGAGCCCCATGTTCCGCCCACCGGCGCGCTTGCTCATGATGGCAAACACCAGGCTGATGGTCGAGGCCCAGCCGATGCCCAAAAGGCCCATGATGGCGTAAATGGCCACCGGGCTCGAGCCAAAGAGGTTGAGCACCACGTAGGCCCCCGCCATGCTGGCGATGCACAGCCGGTGTACCACGACGCGCGGCATGCGGCGCGCCAGGGGTTCGAGCAGCGCCGCCGGGAGGATGGCCGCAACCGCGTTAAACGTGAAAAAGGACCAGCCGATCTGTTGGCCGAGCTGCTTTTCGTCCGTTTCAGGAAAGCGCTGCTTGAGCCAGGCAAACATGAACACAAACATGGTCTGGATGCCCAACCAGGTGAAGCTGTGCGCGGCCAGGATTTTGCGGAAGGCCCCCGTTCCGTGGCCTTCGCTGTCGCTCCGGCGAAAGGTGTCGATGAGCAGCAGAACGGTCAGCCCGATGGCGATCCATTCGATGGTATAGTTGGCGGAGCTGGCCAACTCCGCGGCCTGTTCCGCAGCCTGCGCCCCGGCGTTCGCTGCCAACTCCGCCTGCCCATCCACTGCGGCCCCGGATGCTCCGGCGGCTTCAAGCGCCTCCTCCACAGCCGGGTCCACAGCATGATTCGCCCCGGGATCCGCCGCGTGCGCCCCGCCCCCGGAGCGCCGGCCGATCTCCGCACCAAACTGGTACAGCGCATACAGCAGGAAGCCCCCGAGCGGCAGCAGCGTGGAGGCGATCTGGCCGAAGGAGGCCTTCGCCGGAGGCGTAACAGACGCCGCCTCAGCCGCCCCTGCTTCTTCCTCGGCCATGTCCACCGCGTCCCCGCCATGCTCCCCGAGCACGCGCGGCTCGGCGATGAACAGCGGCGGAATCACGGAAAAGGCCAGCACGAGCACGGCACCGAGGTAGATCAGCACGTAGTTGCCCATCGTGATGCCGATCAGGTAGGCCAGCACGCCAAAGCTGCCGGAGACCACCTGCATCCAGGTGTAGGCGCGGGTGCGGCGGTGGTCGTCGGGGGTGACATCGGCGATGATGGAGCGCGTGGGGTTGAAGCTGATGTTGATGCTCAAATCCAAGATGAGGGTCACCATAATGGCCACGCCCAGGATGCCGTCCATGCCCAGGGCCGATGCGATGCCGCCGATGTTGGGCAGGGCCAGAAGCGCCAGCGCGGTGAGCACCCCGCCGATCCAGATGAAGGGCTTTCGGCGGCCGCCCCAAAACCAGACGTTGTCGGAAATGGCGCCCACAATCGGCTGGCCCAGAATGCCCGCAATCGGGCCTGCGGCCCAGACCAAGCCGACCTCGTGGATGGCCAGGCCGTAGACCTCGCTCATGATCCAGCTCAGGGCCGCGATCTGCACCGACAGCGCAAAACCCATGGCCGTGGCGGGCAGGGAAAGCAGGGTCAGAAAGCCGGTGCTGAAGCGGCTTTCGCCGGCGGAGCCGGCACCGGAATGCGGCACCTTGGGAGCGCCCCCGGAAAGGTCGTTTTTGGGCATCCACAATAATAGTGTAATCCAGACACGAAGCGGCTTTTGCCCTATTTTAGGCGGATGCCGCAAATGGAACTTTTAGACAACTGGCAAAAGCCCCGCTTAAGCTTCTGGCAAATCTGGAACATGAGCTTCGGGTTCCTCGGAATCCAGTTCGGATTTGCCCTCCAAAACGCCAACGTCAGCCGGATTTTCGAGACCCTGGGCGCGGAAGTCGACCAGATCCCGATCCTGTGGATCGCCGCCCCGCTTACGGGCCTGATCATCCAGCCCATCATCGGCCATTGGAGCGACCGCACCTGGACCCCACTGGGGCGCCGCCGGCCCTTTTTCCTGATCGGCGCCATCCTGGCTTCGGTTGCGCTGTTTTTCATGCCCAACTCCCCCACGCTCTGGATTGCGGCGGGCATGCTGTGGATCATGGACGCGTCCATCAACGTGACTATGGAGCCCTTTCGCGCCTTTGTCGGCGACAACCTCCCCGACGAACAGCGCACGGCCGGCTTTGCCATGCAGAGCTTTTTCATTGGCATCGGCGCGGTGGTGGCCTCTGCCCTGCCCTGGATGATGACCAACTGGTTCGGCTTCTCGAACACCGCCGAGGAAGGCCAGATTGCCCAATCGGTCAAGTGGTCCTTCTATTTCGGCGGCATCGTGTTTTTCCTGGCCGTGCTCTGGACCGTGTTGCGCTCGCGCGAATACAGCCCCGAGGAAATGGCCGCTTTTGAGGCCGAGTCCGCCGCCCAATCCAAGGCGGAAGCCGGAGCCCCCAAACCCATCCCCCCCACGGCCACCGGCACTGGGCAGGCCCAGGCCACGGCGGGCAGCGCCTCCGGCGATGCCGCAGAAGCCCGTTTGAGCTCCGGCAAGAGCGCCAAGGCCAAGCGCCCACGGGGCGAAATGCAGGTGCCCCTGCCCAAGGCCCACGAAGGCAGTTTCCCGGTGCCCGCACCGGCCACCCTGTACCGCAGCGGCTTCATCTGGCTGGTCTGCGGCGGCATCCTCACGGCTCTGGTGGCCACGATGAACCTCGGCAAACAGGAACTCTACATCGTAGGCCTAGGGGCGGCGGTCTTCGGGCTCTTGCTGCTGGTGGTCGGCGCAATGGTCAAGGCCGGCAACACCAAAAGCGGCCTGGTGGAGGTCATTGGCGACATGCTCCACATGCCCAAAACCATGCGCCAACTGGCCATCGTCCAGTTTTTCAGCTGGTTTGCGCTTTTTGCCATGTGGATCTATTCCACCAGCGCGGTGAGCCGCCACTACTACGACATGAACGTGTCCACCGCCGTAGTGGAACAGCTTGAGGCCGCCCTCCCACAATTGTCCACGGAAGACCGCGAAGGCGCTCAGGAAGGCCTGCAGGGCGTGCGGGATAGGCTCTCCAATTCCGCTGCCGGCTTTGGTTCCGGTGATGCTTCAGGGAGTGCGTTGAGCGATGCATCAGCCTATATGCCCGTCAGTGTGGCCAAAGCCTTTTCGGCGAAGGGCCTCGAACTGCCCGCCGAAACCCGCTCAGCCGTGGAGCGCGTCAAAGACAACTACAACAAAGGCGGCGACTGGGTCGGCGTGGTCTTCGCCGTCTACAACGGCGTGGCGGCCCTGGTAGCATTCCTCTTGCCCATCCTGGCCGGCCAAATCAACCGCCGCCGCACCCACCTGGTCTGCATGGTCATCGGCGGTCTCGGCCTCATTTCCGTCTTCCTTTTTCGCGACCCCGACATGCTCCTGGTCTCCATGATCGGCGTCGGCATCGCCTGGGCCTCCATCCTCTCCATGCCCTACGCCATTCTCTCCGGCGCCCTGCC
>JAUIHG010000060.1 GCA_030432405.1 Bacteroidia bacterium
TGTTCCAGGCCAGGTCCACCTTGGCGTTTTTCTCGTACAGTTCCTGGAACAGGTCGTTGGCGTTGTAGTAACTGCCAGACTCCAACAGGGCTTCGGCCAGCTGTTTTTTGCGGCCGTCGGAAAGGGGCTTTTCGCCCTTTTGGGCGAAGGCCGAGCCGGCCATGCCGGCGAGGAGGAGCAAACAGAAAAGGGCTCTCATGGGTAGGTTCGGATGCTTTCGGAAGAAGGCGGGACCCGCTGGGGGCAAGGGCCTTCGGTCAGACCAAATCGGGTTGCGCTACGTGTATTGGGGATCAATAGCGCGGGCAGGGCATGATGTATTCCTTCGGAATCACCGGCAGCACGCAGCCTTTGTAGATCAGGCTGAGTTCGAAGCCGCCCACACCGCCGTTCACGGCATTGGTCAGCGAGGAGGTGGTGATGTCGTAGCTGAACCCGAAGCGGAAGTTCTTGTAGTCGAAGGCGGCCACGGCAATGACCGCGTCGTCAAAGCGGTAGTGGGCACCGGCGGACACGGAAGCCTGGAAAGCGCCCGAGTTGATGAAATAGCCCAGTTCCGCACCGGCCAGGATTTCGGAGGCGCTGGATTGGTTCTGGTAAAGCACGCTCGGCATGACGCTGAACTGTTCGCTGACGTTGTAGATGGCGCGGGCGTGGCCGGCATAGCGCATGCCCAGCTTGTTGTCGCCGCCCGTGGTCAGGAACTTTTCCTGGGGCTGGGTGAGGTGGAAAATGGTGCCACCGGCTTCATAGACCAGTTTGCCGTCCAGGGCCTGGGACTTGAACATCAGGCCAACGTCCAGGTTGAAGTTGCCGAAGTTGGTGCCGTCCACGAAGTTTTCGCCGGAAGGCGCTGTGGGATCAAAGCCGTCCCCGTTCCACTGGTTGCCCCAGATGAGGTTGCTCTGGTCCAGGGACTTCTGCATGAAGCCCAGACCAACCCCGAGGGAGAGGCGGTGTTGGTTGTCCGCACCCAGCGCCTTGTGGTAGGCGCCGGTCAGGACGCCCTGGAAATTGGTCAGGGTGCCTTCACCGGAACGGTCGTTGAACAGGTACACCCCGGCGGCCACCACGTCTCCTTCGTCAAAGCCGGAGATCATGTTCAGCGGCATGTCGAAAAAGCCGGAATAGGTCACGTACGGCGACGCCACACTGGCCCACTGGTTGCGGTAATTCATACCGGCGCGCCAGGTGCAGTTGAAGTTGCCGGTCTGGGCCGGGTTCAGCGTGAGGGGCGAGGCGTTGTACTGGCTGAAATGGATATCCTGCGCCTGGGTGCCGAGGGCCATGAAAGCCAGAACGGTGGCGCCAAGCAAACGGTTGAAGTGCTTCATGTGAAGGAGGTGACGATGGACAAAACCTGAAGTATGATGGGGCGTCCGGAAAACGGGCCCTGCGGGCGAAGGCCGTCCGCGGCCTGTTGACGTTTATGGGAAGGGTTGAAGTTAGCGAATCAGCGTGACGGTGCCGGTAAGGGTGAAGGGCTCGCCCTTGCGGTCGGTGCCGACAAATATATAGAGGTAGGTCCCCATTTCTTGGGGCTTGCCCATGAAGGTACCGTCCCATCCGGCGCCCGGGGTCGATGTGGCAAAAACCGTCTCGCCCCAGCGGTTGGTGATGCGGAAATCGATGTCTTCGCCGCCATCCAGCAGGCTGACCGGGCGGAGGATGTCGTTGAGGCCATCGCCGTCCGGCGTGAAGGCGTTCGGGATGATGACCGCCGGGGGTTCAACAACGATGATGCGCACCGAATCCAGGGCGGCGCAACCGTTCGGACTGTAGGCCCGCAGGACATACCAGGTTGTTGCCTCCGGCGAAGCGCTCGGATTGGCAATGGTGGGGTTGTCCAGGCTGGCGGCCGGAGTCCAGAGCAGGTCCGTGGAGGAGCTGCTGCCGTCCAGGGTGACAACGGTGCCGAAATCGATGATCTGCTCCAGGCCGGCGTCCACCGTGGGCAGGATGTCGATGGACATGTCCACCGTAGCCGCGTCGGTGCAGCCGAAGGCATTGGCCACGGTCACCGTGTAGGTCTGGCTGGCGTTCAGCGTGGCGGTCGGATCGGCGATGGCCGGATCGTCCAGGCCGGTGCTCGGGGACCAGCTGTAGCTGTCGCCACCGGATGCGCTCAGGGGGAAGGCTTCGCCTGGACAGGCGATCCCTTCATCCGGAGCCACGGTGGCTACCGGGTTTGGACGGATGGTCACCCGGGCCGAATCCACGTCCGTGCAGCCGGTGGCGTCGGATACGGTCAACACATAGGTAATGTCGCTGGCGGTGCTGGTGGTCGGTCCGGCGATGGCCGGGTTGTCCAGGTCTGTGGGCGGGTCCCAGGTAAAGCTTGTGCCGCCGGAACCATTGAGCACTTCGGTGGTGCCTTCACAGAGGTCCACGTCGCCGCCCGCATTCGCCACAGGCCCGTTCGAGACGTCCACAAAGAGGCTAATGGAGTCCGCACAGGTGCCCACCTGGGAGAAGAAGGAATAGGTGTCGCCACCCGCAGGCGGGATGGCGAAGGGGTTGTCTATGCTGTCGGCACTAAGCCCGGCACCGGCATACCATTCGTACAGCACCCCACCGGCCGCTTGCAGGAAAACGGTATCGCCCGGACAGACCGTTACCGAAGGATCGGCGGTCAGCTCCAGTTCAATCTGGTCCTGTATGAAGAGGCTGGCCGAATCGTAGGGCAGGCCAAAGCAGGGGTCCAGCAGGTAGATGATGACCGATTCGGTGCCTTCCGGGATTGGATCTACCACCGGCGCGATCACCAGTTCGGCCGCTGTGTCGCCGGGCGCGAACATGATGCTGTCGATGATGGGCGCGTAATCCACGCCGTTGGTGGCCGTTCCTCCGATGCCGAACGAGACCCAGGTGGTGTCCGTGGGCGGGGTGATGGGTTCAAACACAAAAATGCCGTCCACGCAGCCCTCAATGGCGTTTTCAAAGCCGAAGCCCACCGAGGTCTTGGAGCTCAGGGTCACACCCCGGCCGGTCAGCGAGCCGGCTTCGATGAATACGCCGGAGTCCAGGATGCCGTCGCCCGCATCCGCCACGGCCAATTTCAGGTGGTATGTTTCACAGGGCTGCACAACGGCCAGGGCTTCCAGGGTAACCGTATGGCCGTCGTACTGGATGTAGGCCGGATCCACATCGAAGGGCGGCGTGAATCCGTCTCCGTTGTCCACGTAGAACATCGGAAAGCTGAAATCATTGACATTGTCGATGGTCACCGGCAGGGTGGTACCGGGAATGCGCGCAATATTGGTGGGGACAGGATAGCCGGGCCCCGAAATCCAGAATGCAAAAACATCGTTGTAAGAGAAGCCAACAAACTCGAGGTATTCTTCCGAGCCGAAGCTGTAGTTGAAGGCCAGGGTATCGGCGGTGACCTCAACATCAAACTCCAGCACGCAGGCATCAAACGTCGGGTTGGGCGAAGTCAGCGCATTCAGATCAAGATCGCCGGGGGCCAGGTTGTCCGTTCCGGCACCGCTCATGTCGTTGGGGCCGATGGCGTTGGTAATCTGGCCGCTGGACAGGATGATGCCGCTGTCGATGGGCAGGTTGGCGGCAGTGGCGTCAAAACGGCCAAAGGCCCCGGTAGGGCAGGTCATGCTCACGCCGCTGATGGTCAGGCCGCCACCCACCAGGGATTCGGCCAGGGCTGCGGGGCTCAGGGAGCCGTCCACCACCAATTGGGCCCGCAGCGGTGCGGTCAGACCAAAGGCCAGCAACACCGCCAGCCATTTCAAGGGCAAAGCGGGACAACGGAAAGGGAAAAAGGCAGGGGGAGTGGAGGAGGTAGAAGCTGCACGCATGAGCGGGAGGGAGGAGGTTGCGGCCGTTGAGGGTCAGGGCATGGGTGCTGGCAGCAGGAGTACGTGATGCAACAGCATGGGCCAGAAACTGCGGCGGGTTGCGCCATAGTCTGGTTAACCCTTATGCATCAGCCGTTTATGCAGATGCCAATGGTGATTCTGCATCTTTTCTAAGGTACGGAAGAGCAGTGCAGCCACCAAATGCCAGACAACCTGCTTGCGCGGGAAGACGACTGGAATTTTGCGGGGTATTGGGTTTCAAACGCAGTGCCCTTCGGGCGAAAACCCCATCCAGGCTGCCGGATTCGACCGAAGGACCACCGCGGGGTGGTGCTTCGGCAGTGCGGGGACACGGCGAGCTGCTCATCGGACCAGGGTGAGGGTGCCCTGCCGTTCGATGCGCTGGCCGTCGGGGGCGGTACCGCTGAACACGTACACGTAGCTGCCTGTGGGCTGGTCTTCGCCGTTCAGGCGGCCATCCCAACCCGCATCCGGGGAGGCGGCACTGAAGACCTGTTCCCCCCAGCGGTTGTAGATGGCGTAGACGTCGATGGACACCGGTCCCCGCACGATCACCGAGAAGGCGTCGTTTGCACCATCGCCATTGGGCGAGAAGGCGTTCGGGAATTCCACAATGGGATCCGTGAGTACGGTGACAAACACCGAGTCGATGGTCTGGCAACCGATGTCCGAGGTGACCACCACATAGTAGTAGCCGCTCTGGGTCGGGGAGGCCTGTGGGTTGGCGATGTCGGGGTTGCTCAGGCTGCCCTGGGGAATCCAGAAGAAGGAGCCTTCGCCGGTGGCGTTCAGGGTGATGCTTTCGCCGAGGAAAACCACCGTGTCCTGACCGGCATCCGCGAGGGGATAGTCCGTCACATCCACGGTCAATTCGCCGGTGCTGGTGCAGCCAAAGCTGTTGGTGACCGTGACGGTGAAGGTTTGGGCCGATGTGCCCACCGTGTACACGGGGAACTGGGCGTTGGGATCGTCCAGGCCTGCGGTGGGGGTCCAGGCGTAAAGGCCTCCGGTACCACCGCCACCACTGGCCAGCGTAAGCGTGCGGCCGGGGCAGGAAATGGTGTCCGGTCCGGTCACCACATCCGGCAGCGGGTGTACGGTAATGCGGGCGGTGTCGGTGCCGGTACAGCCAAACATGTCGGTGACCGTAACAGCATACAGGGTGCTGAAGCTCGGGCTGGCCGTGGGGTTGGCTACGTCGGGTGCGCTCAAGCTGGCCGACGGAGCCCAGGAATACGAAACCCCGCCGCTGGCGGTCAGGGCCACGGACTCGCCCAGGCAGATTTCGGTGTCGGGATCGGCTTCGGCCGGAACGGGCGGGGCCACATCCACGGTCACCGAAGCGCTGTCCATGCAGGTGCCCAGGGTGGTGACCACGGTGAATTCGGTGGTGGCGGTGGGATTGGCCACCGGGTTGGCACTGAGCGGATCGTCGAGTTCGCCGGCAGGCGACCACACGTAATCCAGGCCGCCCATGGCGCTGAGCGTGACGGGTGCGCCATTGCAGATGGTGGTGTCCGAACTGGTGGTAACGTCCAAAAGGATCTCGTCCTGGATGATGAGCGTGATGGAATCCAGGGGCACATCGCTGCAATCGCTGAGCAGGTAGACGGTCACGGTTTCCAGGCCTTCGGTGAAGGGGTCGGCCAAGGGCACGATGAGCAGGTCGGCAGAGGAGGAGTCCGGCAGGATGTTGATCGTGCTGTCCACCATCAGATAGTCTTCGCCATTGGTGGCGGTCCCGCCTATGGCGAAACGCACCGTGGTGGTGTCCGTGGTCACCACATCCCGGGTGAAGGTGATGATACCGTCTACGCAGCCTTCCACAGCGTTGTCGAAGCCAAAGCCCACCGAAGTGGTTGAGCTCAGCTCTACGCCGAAGCTGGTCAGCGATCCGGCTTCGATGAACACGCCGGAATCGTAAATGCCGTCAAAGTCGTCCGCGATGATCAGCGTCAGGCGGTAGGTATTGCAGGGGATCACGGCGCGGCGCGCCTCCAGCACGGTGGTATAGCCGTCGTACTGGATGTAGAAGGGGTCGGTGGAAAAGGGTGGGGTGAATCCGTCACCGTTGTCGTTGTACAACATGGGGAAATCCATGTCGTTGATGTTGTCGATGGCCACCGGCGTGGTGGTGCCCGGGATGAGGGCGATGTTTTCCATACCCGTAATGCCCGGTCCGGAAATGAAAAACGCAAACAAGTCGTTGAAGCCGAGGTCCACGAACTCCAAATACTCCTCCGAGCCAAAGACGTATCGGAACAGCAGGCTGTCGGCAATCGGGGTGACGTCGAACTCCATCCGGCAGGCATCGTTGGTCGAAGCGCCCAGGGCGTCGAGCAAAGGGTCTCCGAGTCCACCGTTGTCCAGGCCGGCACCGCCTTCATTGTTGGGGCCAATGGCTTCGAAAATGGAGCCGGAAGTCAGGATCACGCCGCTGTCCACGCCCAGCCCGGAGGTCGAACCGTCAAAGAAGCCGAAGGCATCGTTGGGGCAGTTCATCACCACATTGTCCACCGTCACGCCATCGCCCACAAGGGATTGGGCCAACTGCAGGGGCGTCAGGGTATTGTCCACGGTCAGCTGGGCCTGGACCAAGCCTGGCGTGCAGCAGAGGAGGAGCACCCAGGAAAGATGGAGGGCGCGGGCAACCCGCGAAAGGCGCTGGGCGGACCCAGCTCGGTCCGTATGGGTTTTGTCAGGCAGAGGGTGGCGTGTGGAGGTCATAAAGCCGTAAAAAATGGACGAGGAGGGGTGCGTTGTGGATAAGACACCTCTTCAAATGTAGGAAAGCTCCCCATTCTGGCGCAATGCACCGACCGCTCAGGCGCGGAAATATGGTTTCAAGCGGTCCAGGAGTATGGGCATCATCGTGCACCACCCTAGCTTTGCCCGCCCGGGCAAGCGCCCAGGGGTGCCTTGTGCACCGGCTCCTTCATTCGTTTCAAGCACCACACCATGTCCAACGCCCTCCAGCAATTCTTGAAAAAGCACGCCGAACTGGCCGACCTCCACGATGCGGCTGCCGTTTTGAACTGGGACCTGGAAGTGCATGCCCCGCCCAAGGCTGCCGAACAGCGCGGCCGGCAATTGGCCACCCTTTCCGGCCTGGCCCACGACGCCTTTGTCAGCGATGCCATGGGCGAGCTGCTTGGGCAGCTCAAGGAGGACGGCAACCTGGATGCCGCACAACAAGGCAATGTGCGGGTGGTGGCCGAGGACTATGCCAAAGCCCGCAAACTGGACCGGGATTTTGTAGAGCGCCAAAGCCAGGTGCGCACACGGGCGTATGGCGCCTGGATGGCTGCCCGGGAAGCCAACGATTTTGGCCAGTACGTGGATGCGCTGGAAGCCATGGTGGCGCTGAAGCGCGAAGAGGCCGATCGCCTGGGCTACGAAGAACACCCTTACGATGCGCTGATGGACACCTACGAGCCCGGCGCGCGCACGTCGGTTTTGCGGCCGCTGTTCGAGGATGTCCGGGAACAATTGGTGGATTTTGTGGCCGCTATCGCGGCGAAGCCTTCGCCGGAAGGCGGATTCCTGGAAGGCCATTTCCCGCACCAAAAGCAATGGGATTTTGGGCTGAAGGTGCTGGCCGCCATGGGCTACGATTTTGACGCCGGCCGCCAGGACCTCTCCACCCACCCGTTCACCATCAGCATGGGGCCGCGCGATACCCGCGTGACCACACGGGTGGACGAAAGCAATTTCCGGGACATGCTCTGGAGTTGCATCCACGAAGGAGGTCACGCGCTGTACGACCAGGGCCTGCCGCGCGACCATTACGGCCTGCCCGCGGGCCAGGCAGCTTCCCTGGGCATCCACGAGAGCCAAAGCCGGCTTTGGGAAAACAACGTGGGGCGTTCGCTGCCGTTCTGGAAGCACTGGTATCCGCAATTGCAAGCGGAGTTCCCTGACGCCTTCGGCGATGTGGCCCTGGACGATTTTTACCGCGCCATCAATACCGTTCAGCCTTCGCTGATCCGCACCGAGGCCGATGAGTTGACCTACCATTTTCACGTGGCCATTCGATTTGAAATTGAAGTGGGCCTGATCGAGGGCAGCCTCAAGGTCAAAGACCTGCGCGAAATCTGGAATGATCGGTACAAAAGCTACCTTGGCGTGGATGTGCCGGACGACAAGCGCGGCGTGTTGCAGGACATCCACTGGAGCCACGGCTCCATCGGCTACTTTGCCACGTATTCTCTGGGCAGCTTTTACGCGGTGCAATTGTTCAATGCCGCTTCCGATGCCCTGCCCAATTTGCAGGCCGACATCGAATCCGGACAATACAGCGGTCTGCTGGAATGGATGCAGCAAAACGTGCACGCCCATGGCCGCCTGTTGACCAGCGAGGAAATCTGCGAAAAGGCCACCGGCAGCCGATTGGATTTCAGCCATTTTATGGCCTACGCCAAAACCAAATACGGGTCGATTTACGGGCTCTAGGAGCGTGTATGGTTCGGCCTGCACTGGTTCAGGCTGTCCGCCCGTGTCACCGCAGGACCGGCCGCAGCTGAATGGGCCGTTCCGGGTGCAGGGTGATCAGGGGGTCGAGCCTCGGTGTGCCGTTTGTGGTTTGATTTGTACCGTTCGTTCCAGAATGGTTGGCGCCTTTGGGCGGAGTCAACGCGGGTGCCTCAAAACGGAACCGCCGCAACAGGATGGGCAGCAGCACATGCATTTCCATCCAGGCCATGTTCAGGCCGATGCAGATGCGCGGGCCGGCACCAAAGGGGTAGTAGGCCTGTTTGGGGCGTTCGCCGCCGAAGGCGGCAAGCCCGGCAGGATCCGGATCCAGCGCCGGGTCGTGCCAGGCCGCATACCCCGGCTCGCCGCGTTCCAGAAAACGCTCCGGCCGGAAGGCGTCCGGGTCCGGCCACCAGCGTGCATCGCGGTGGATGCCCAACGTGAACAGCAACACATTGGTGCCTTTGGGCAGGCGGTAAGGCCCCAGGTTTTCCGGTGCCAGCGCCTGTCGACCGACAATCCAGGCAGGTGGGTAGAGCCGCAAGCCTTCTTTGGCCACCGCCTGGACGCGGGGACTCCCGGAGGGATCCAGGGCCTGCATATCCAGTCCGGCCACTTCTTCGGCCAGAAAGGCGTCCGCCTGCGACCGATCCGCCAGCGCCTGCAGGGTCCAGGCCATGGCGTTTGCCGTGGTTTCATGCCCGGCCACAAAAACGGTGGTGACCTCGTCGAGCAGCTGCTGCTCGTCCATGCGTTCGCCGGTATCGGCGTCTTCCAAATCCACGAGCATGGACAGCAGATCCTCCCCGCGTGCTTTGGAGGCGCGGCGTTCGGCTACAATCCCGCGGATCAGGCCCAACAGGCCATCCAGATGGCGGCGCGCCGTGCGGTTGCGCGGCGTGGGCAGCCAAAGCGGCCAATGCACCGGTTGCATGATGCGGCGGTTGGCGTCGCGGTTCAGCCAGGCCAGGTGCTCGGAGATCCGGTCCATCGAGCCGGGCACCAGGGTGCCGAGCAGGCAACGCGCCACAATGGCCATGGTGCAGCGGTTCATGGCCGCGGTGATGTCCACCGTTTCGCCCTTTCGGGCGAAAGCCTCCAGCTCCGCGGCCGTCCGTTCCCCTTCTTCCTGCATGACCCGGGCAAAGCCTGCAATCTGCCGCTTGTGGAAGGCGGGCTGCAGGAGCCGCCGCTGCTTGCGCCAGAAGCCGCCCTCGCTGGTCAAAAGCCCATTGCCGAGCATGGGCTTGAGCAGCTCGTAGCCCACCGATTTGTGGTATTGGCGGTGCCGTTCCACGAGCACCTGCTGCACCAACTCCGGATCCATGACGCAGACGATGCGCCGGATGCCGTCCAGCAGGCTGAAGCATGGGCCGCATTCGGCCGCAAAGCGGCGGGTGGAACCCAGCACGTCTTCCTGAAAAGGCACGAGGGCCCCGCTGAGGTGCCGTTGCCAACCCTGCAGGCTGGGCAGGGGCGGCATGCCGTTGGCGCGGGGTGGCGCGAGGGCGGAGGGGATGGGCGGCGGTGCCGCAGGGGAAATGGGCGGCGCATCGGGCATGGACCTAAAGCTACGCCCCGGGTCGGGAGGCCCAGCATCTGGCCTGCCGTCAGTGGACCACAGCCTGCAGAAGATGGGCTGTGTTGGACCTACTGCCAGACCGGCCCCTTGTGCTGCCTGCGGTAACGCGCAATGCCCCCGAAGACCAGGCCCAGTCCCAGCAGGATGAAAGCACCAGCCACGATTTCGGCCTGGGTGAGGTTCAGCAGGTTGGGGTAGGGGGTGTTGATGCGGATTTGCTCGATGAGCAGGCGCTCCACGCCGTTGAACACAAAAAACATCCCGAACAGCACACCGGGTGCTTTGACGTGGCGGGCCATCCACAGGAGGATGGTCACGATCACGGCAACCATCAGGATCTCGTAAATCGGCGTGGGGAAAACCGGTTCCACCAGGTAGGGCGTTTCGGCAAACGTGCAGGGCGGCGCATCGGGCCCGGGTCCGGTGGGGCTGCACCAACGGTTGACGTTGTTGGGGTAGTTGAAGGCCCACAGCCAATCGGGTGCCCAGGAAAGCCAGCCCGGTTTGGGCGCGGTATTGACCACGCCCCAGTCGCCGTCGCCGGATACCTGGCAGCCCATCCGGCCCACTGCGTAGGCGGCCATGACCGGCGCAGCCGCCGCGTCCCCCAAATGGATGGCCGGGATGCCCTTGCTGCGGGCAAACAGCACCACGCAGGGAATGGCCAGCAGCAAGCCGCCATAGATGCTCAGGCCGCTGAAAAAATTGGCGCCAGGATTGGCGAAAAACTCCTCCCAGCCGCCGTTCTCGATCAGTACCATCAGCCGGGCCCCCAGAATGCCGGTAATGGCCGCCACGGTGACCACGTCGCCGATGCGTTCGTGCGGCCACACGGATACGGTTTTGACCTCCGGTTCGGCCAGACGTTGGCGGTGCTTTTCCCACCAGCGCAAACCGCCGAGCAGGGTGGCTCCGATCAGGGCCGCCGGCAAGCTGCCGGGACCGCCAAAAATGAATTCTTGCGGGTTATTGGAAAATTCGGTCCAATGCGTCACGGCCGGCACCAACTTGTAGGCCAGCACACCGCCCAAAAGCGCATTGAGGCCAATTTCCAACGGCGTGGCCGGTGCGCCGATGACCACTTTTTCGGGCCTGGGTTTGAGGACGCCTTCGCGTTCCTTGCGCCGCAAGGCGCGGACCAGCATCCATGCGCCAACACCAAAGGCCAGCGCCACAAAAAATCCGAAGCTCTGGATCGGCAAATTGATGCTGGTGCCGAACCAGTCGTTGATCAGGTCCGAGATCTTGGGGTAGCAGGTCATGGGAAGGGGCTTGGTCGCGCGGTCCGTTGGCGGGCAGGGCAGGGGGCCGTGCGGGTACGGCAGAGGGGCGCCGTACGGCGCGAAGTTCCGCAAACGTTTGGCAATGTGCCCCGCGTCGAGCAAGGCCGGGATCAGCCGTTCCGGCGAATGCCTTCCGCCGCGCTGAAGCCCTCCGGATCTGGGGCGCCGAGCAACACCTGCAACACCGCACCAAAGCCGGCTTCGGCCGAAGCATCGGCCGAAACTGGACCGGTGTTATCAGCGATGCCTGCAACAGTGCCCTGTGCTGCTGTGGCCTGCTGAACCTGTGCTTTGGGCGTGCGCACCTTGATGTAATTGTCCGTGAAGCCGTGCAGGAAAGGCCCTTCGGATTCGCGGCCTTCTGGGGCGGGTTGAGGGGCGGCTTCAAAGAGCACCGGACGCCACTGGCCGGCATGGCGGGCGTGCAGGGCACGGCGCTTTTTGGCACTCAGGCCACGGAGGATGCGGCTTCGCCGGAGGCGTTCCCCCGGATCGACCCGGCCGGGCAGGTCCACGGCGGTGGTGTGGTCGCGCTCGGAGTAGGGAAACACGTGCAGGTAATCCACCGGCAGCGCGCGCAGGAAGTCGGCCGTTTCCAGGAATTCCGCCTCCCCTTCCCCGGGAAAGCCGACGATCACGTCCACGCCGATGGCCGCATCGGGCATGGCTTCACGGATGCGGGCCACGCGCTCGGCGTACAGGGCGCTGCGGTAGCGGCGGCGCATCAGGCCGAGGATGCGGTCCGAGCCGGACTGCAGCGGAATGTGGAAGTGCGGCATGAAGCGGCCGGAGGCGGCCACCCAGTCGATCAATTCGGGTTCCAGCAGGTTGGGCTCGATGCTGGAGATACGGAAACGCAGGTCAGCAGGCAGGGCCTCGGCGGTGTCCGGCGGACGGTCCAGGGCCCGGACCAAATCCAAAAAGCGGTGCTCGCGGCGCAGGCGCTGATCGGTGGGCTTGGGGAGCACGGCGCTGTGGGCAAGGCTGCCCGCCGTTGCCGCTGCATGATGCACAGCCACTTCATCCGCAGCCACATCATCCGCCGCTACCGCCACTGCGGCCGCCTGCGGGCGAAGGCCAAAATCGCCGAGGTTGATGCCGGTCAATACGATCTCGCGCGTTCCGTTCGCCGACAAGGCGTGGGCTTTTTCCAGGACCCCTTCAATGGAATCCGAACGGCTGCGCCCGCGCGCCCGCGGGATGGTGCAGAAGCTGCAATCGTAATCGCAGCCGTCCTGGACTTTGAGGAAACTGCGTGTGCGGTCCCCGTGCGACCAGGAGCTGTGAAAATCGATGTGCTCGGCAATGGCGTTGCAATGCACCTGGCCCGCTTGGGCCTCCGTTTGGCGCCCGGCGTGCAGGTCCAGGTCGCGCAGGAACTCATGCAGTCGGAATTTTTCCGCCGCGCCCAACACCAAATCCACGCCTGGGATCTCTGCAATTTCCCGCGGCTTGAGCTGGGCATAACAGCCCACCACCACCACAAAGGCGCCGGGGGACCGGCGAAGCGCCTGCCGCACCACTGCACGGCATTTTTTGTCCGCGTTTTCGGTGACCGAACAGGTGTTGATCACAAAGGCATCGGCGGCCTCTGCTTCCGAGGGCCATTCGGCCAGGCCAAAACCCGCTTCGGCCACCAGGCGGCGCAGGGCCGAGGTCTCCGAAAAGTTCAGCTTGCAGCCCAGGGTGTGGAAGGCCACGCGCGGCGCAGGGCTACCGTTGGCGGGCAGCGTAAGGGGCGCAGCGTGCTGGCCCGGTAGGGCGGTATGGACGTGGCGTTGGGACATGGTCCTTGCGGTGGGCAAAAGTACGGCCCTTCAGGAGGCTTGTCCTGCATCGGGCTGGCCATTTGCCGGGCTGTGCATAAGGCCTCAAGCCCACTGGACGGCCACACGCGGCACCAACCCCAAGAGGCTTCGTGTCCATGTTACACTTATCCCATGGGTGCCGTACCTTCAACGCATGACCGCTCTCAACCCATCGCTCCATGTTTTCCTTCAGGCACGCTCGCACAAAGGCCTGAGGACCATGCTGTCCCTGCTCGCGCTGGGGCTGTTTTTCGCCGGAGGCGAAGGCCTTCAACAGCCCCTGCAGGCCCAGGTCCACACCACCTGGCTCTGGCACATGCAGCAGCCCATTTACTGGCCGGAAGCCGGTGTGGCCGACCCCTACCATTGGCAGGCCGCGCAGGAGTCGCACGCGCTGAAGTTCAGCGGCGGGAATACCTATTCGGATGGCCTGGCCCACCCGCTCAACGACCTGGAGGAGATCTTCTCCAAGCCCGACCGTTCGGCGGCGTATCAGTACCGGCCCAAGGACGCGGTTCAGACCTTGCTGGGTTACCCGGAGGCGGGTGCCCAGGTCAACTATTCGGGCTGCCTGATCGAGAACGTCAACAGCCTGGCCGGTGCCGGGCAATGGGGCTATTCCAGCGGCTGGGAAAACAACTTCATCACGGCGCGCAACTGGACCACCTCGGGCGGCAAACCGCGCATGGACCTGACCGGGTTCACCTACCACCACGCGCTCAGTCCGCTGGTCAGTCCCGAGGTGCTGCGCAAGCAGATTCGCGCGCACAAGGTCATGTACGGCAACACCTTCGGCCCCAACTATTCCAAAGGGTATTGGCCGGCAGAATGCTCCTTTTCCGAGCGCATCATTCCCGTGTTGGTGGAGGAGGGCTTCAACTGGAGCGTGGTGGCCAACAGCCACATCGCGCGCACCCTGTCGGACTATCCGCTGAATTTTGGAACGAGCGGTACAAATTACGATCCGCCCAATGCCGCGGACATCACGCCGCTGACGGGCAACAACTGGTGGAACGGCCAGATCGACGGCCGCGGCGGCACCTTTGCCGCGCCCATCTGCTACCAGCCGCACTGGGCCCGTTATGTGGATCCGGAAACGGGGCTGGAAAGCCGCATTGTGGCCGTGCCGATGGCCGACTTGCTCAGCTATCAGGACGGGTTTTCGCCCATGGGCACTTCGGACATTCAGAACCACATCCAGCCCTATGAAGACCCCGCGCGGCCCAGCCTCGTGCTGCTGGCCCACGACGGGGACAACGCCTATGGAGGCGGCTACAGCTACTACCTGGAAGCCACGCCGAATTTTGCCGGCGCAGCGGCTGGTGCCGGTTTTGTGCCCACCACCATCGAACAGTATCTGGCCGACCATCCCGTGCCCGGTTCGGACGTGGTGCACATCGAAGACGGTTCTTGGGTCAACGCCGCCAACGACTGGGGCCACCCGCAGTTCATCAATTGGATGTGGCCGCAGTACGATCCGGCCAACCACACCTTTGACCCCAACGGCTGGACGGAAGACGTGCGCAACTGGGCGGTGTTGACCGCCGCCGAAAACCACGTCCAGATGGCCGAAGACCTCGACGGGGGCGTGGACATGAACGACATCGTCTATCCGAGCGCTTCGGCGAGCAACGCCGAGCTGGCCTGGCATTTCCTGCTGCCCGGCTATACGAGCGGCTACATGTACTACGGCAGCGCCATCGACATGGAGGTCAAGCAGACCCTGGCCGGCAACCAGGCCATCGCCTATGCCGATCTGGAAATTGCCGGCCATCCCGGCACGGACAACACGCCGCCGTCCATGTTCATCCCGCAGCGCTACCCCTACAATCCGGGCGGCACCGGTTTTGGGCCCAATTACGGCTACAACACCTTCAACAACCCCTCGGACTTCACAGTCTGGACCATGGCCTATGACGTGAACGGGATTGACTCCATCGTGCTCGCGTTCCGCGAAGACGCCGACGGGACCAACCCCATGTCCAACGACCAGAACGAGACCTATGCCGGCGGACCGGACGTGGGTCCCTGGCAGTTCCTGCCCATGGCCGAACGCGTCATGCCGGTGGGCAACATCACGGGCAACCCGGACATCAGCTTTTTCCTTCTGCCCGACCAGATTGCCAGCCAGTACTATGCGGAGATTCAGGGCCTCAGCGAAACCCTGGTGGACTATTACGTGATGGCCATCGACCCGGCCGGCAACGTGCAAAAGAGCCCGATTCAGCACGTGTATGTGGGCGAATCCACGCCCACCGGCGGGGGCGGTCCCGGCGGCAGCTACGGCGTGAGCTGGACCCCGGCCAACCCCGACCTGGACGATGTGGTGACCATCACGGTCGAAGACGCCGGCCAGGCCGCGGACCTGCACTGGGGCCTGACGGTGGGCGGTGTGTTCTTCACCGAGCCGCTGGCCGCCTACCAACCTGCCGGCACCACCCCCTGGCCCGGCAGCGGTGCGGTGGAAACGCCCTTTGCGGGCCCGGACACCGCCGGCAATCTGGTGCTCCAGGTCGGTCCCTTCGATAATGCTGCTCAGGAGCCTTCGGCCCTGGATTTTGTGGTCCACTTTGCCGACGACAGTTGGGACAACAACGGCGGCAGCGACTACCGCATCGTCTTTGACAACGGCACCGGCGTGCCGACGGGCGTTTCCTGGACCCCTGCTGCGCCTACGTCCGGGCAAACCATCACCGTTACGGTGGGCGGCGCCACGCAGGGTGCCAGCCTGCACTGGGCGGTCACCCCGGAAGGCGGAAGCCCCTGGACCACGCCCATCGCGGCCTACCGTCCGGCCGGAACCACGGTCTTTGGCGGCAGCGGTCCGGCGGTGGAAACGCCCTTTGCGGGGCCTGATGGCGATGGTACGCTGAGCCTGACCTTCGGGCCCTTCGACGACCCTGCCCAGGCCGTGGAGGCCATCAACTTCGTAATCCACTACAACGACGACAGTTGGGACAATAACGGCGGCGCGGACTACACCATCAACGTAACGGACGCTCCGTCTTGCGCCGTTCCGGCGAACCCTTCCTCCACCCTGGTCTCCCCCACCCAGGTCTCCCTGTCCTGGGACGCCGTTCCCGGCGCCAGCTCCATCGAACTGCAAGGCCGCCGCGTGCCGGGTGGACCCAAAACCATCATCCTGCCCGGCGATGCCACCGGCAAAAACATTGGCGGGCTCATGCCCGGCCGCGATTACCAGTGGCGCCTGCGCGCGGTCTGCGGCGGGCAGGCTTCGACCTATTCCAGCGTCCAGGACTTTTCCATGCCCGCGTCCCGCGAAGGCGACATCCGGGTGGACCTCTGGCCCAACCCCGCCTCCGAGCAGGTCAACCTGAAGGTGCGTGGCCCCGAAGGCGTGCGGGTGCCCGTGCGGCTCTTTGCCCCGGACGGCCGCATGCTGCGGCAACTGCACACCGACGACGCCGGCATGTTGCAGCTGCCGGTCCGCGACCTGGCCGCCGGCCTCTACCATCTGCGGGTGGAGGGTTCGATTCAGCGCATGTTGCCGGTGGTGGTGGAATGATGCCCAGCCGCCGCCACCGCAGCCTACCTTAGCGGGCCATGTCTCAGCCCATGCACCTCCAGGGGGGACAGCCCGGCATTCTGCGCGTCGGCGTCCTCGGCACCGGCCACCTCGGCCGCATCCACTGCAAGCTTCTGCGGGAGATGGGAGGGGTGGAGTTGCTCGGGTTTTACGATCCCGACCCGGCCAATGTCCGCGCCACGGAGGAGACCTTCGGGCTGCCGGTGTTCGCCGGAGAGGCGGCCTTGATCGAGGCCTGCGATGCGGTGGTGGTGGTGTCCAGCACACCCGCCCATTATGAAAACGTGAAGGCGGCCCTGGTTCGGGGCAAGCCGGTTTTTGTGGAGAAGCCCCTGGCGGCCACCGTGGCCCAGGGCGTGGAATTGGTGTCCCTGGCGGACGAAGCCGGCCTCCCGGTACAGGTGGGCCATGTGGAGCGCTTCAACCCGGCCTGGCTGGCGCTCAAGGACATGGACCTGCAGCCGGGATTCATCGAGGCGCATCGCCTGGCGGCCTTCAACCCGCGTGGCACGGAGGTTTCGGTGATTTACGACCTGATGATCCACGACCTGGACCTGGTGCTCAGCATTGTGGATGCCCCCGTGGCGCGGGTGAGCGCCAGCGGCGTGGCGGTGATTTCGGATGCGCCGGACATCGCCAATGCGCGCATCGAGTTTGCCAACGGCACGGTGGCCAACCTGACGGCCAGCCGGATCAGCATCAAAACCATGCGCCGCATGCGGCTCTTTCAGCGGGATGCCTACATCACGGCGGATTTCGCCGAAAGGCGGTCCCAGGTTTTCCGGCTCACCGACGGACCGGCGGCGGATACCAAGGAGGAGGATGCGGCGTTCATTGAAGTGAACACGGGCGGCAAGTTTGCCAAACGCTACATCCATTTTGACCAGCCCGAGGCTCCGGAAGTGAACGCCATTGGCGAAGAACTGAAGGCGTTCCGGGACGCGGTGCTGCATGGAAGTCCGGTGCCGGTGTCCATCTGGGACGGGTTCCGGGCCCTGGAATTGGCTGCGCAGATTGAGGCACGGGTGCAGCGGCAGACGCTGCCCGGTCCTGCGGTTTGAGCGTTTTTGCATGCCGGTGACGGGTTGCGGGCCCAGCTGGTGCCCCCGGACCGCGCAAAAGCCCGAATTTTGGCCTCCTTATGCCTTCCAATACCGCTCCTGATTTGTCCTTTGCCTGTCGTGGCGTGCAGTGGTGCCTTCCCGCAGGCAGGCTGTGGGTTCTGATGCTCACTTCCGCAGCGTTGGTATTGGGCAGCTGCGATCTGGCCGATCCGCCCGCCGGCACGCCGGTCTTCTTGCGCATCGACACCATCCTGCTGGACGGCAATCCCGGCACCCAGGGCTTTTTGTCCCACAAATTCACCGACGCCTGGGTCTTTGTGGACGACCAGAGCATCGGGGCCTACGAACTGCCCGTGGTCTTTCCGGCCCTGCTGCGGGACAACAGCGTGATCACCGTAACGGCAGGCATCAAGCAGAACGGCTTTTCCAACAGCCGCATCAATTACCCGCTGATGCAGGTCTGGGACACCAGTCCCGGCTTCGCCGAAGGCGATACCATCCAGCTTAATCCCGAAGTGCGCTACGCCGACGATGTGGCCTTCCACCGCATCATCGATTTTGAGGTTTCCGCGCCCTTTACGGAGGTGGGAGCCAGCGTGCCCATGCAGGTGGCCACCGAGGACAGCTTGGTGTTTGAAGGGGCACGGTCGGCCTATATCGAATTCAACGAAGCCACCGATGTGGCCGAGCTGCGCGGTGAAAGCGTGCCTGGTGCGGCTTTTCCGCTGTCCACCGACACCATTCCCGAAGACGACAGCCCGGTGTATCTGGAAATGGACTACCGCTGCAACCAGGTCTTTGATGTGTGGTTGCGGACCCTGCCGCCCCCCGGGTCCACGGCTGCGCCCATCAACGAATACCTCTTGTCCCTGGCGCCGCAATCGGACTGGAACAAGATCTACATCGGCCTGACCGAAAAGCTCGGCAGCCTGGGCCTGAACGCCCG
>JAUIHG010000061.1 GCA_030432405.1 Bacteroidia bacterium
GTTTCGTCCGGGAAGCGGCAGCCAACAAGGCTCGGGTGCGCACGGGAAAACGCACGGTATCCGCCCCGGCCGTTCCACTGATGCATTGCATGCTGTAATCGAAGTGCTGCTGCTGGAACTGCGGCTTGCCATCCGGGCCCGGCCGGTAGGCGCGGCGCAGTGCCAACTGAACGTTTTCCAGTTGGCGGGTATAGGCTATCGGCGCAAAGGGATGGCGCTCGGCGTGTTGGATGGACGCTTCCAATTGCCAGATATGGCCATGCACCGAATCAATCCATACACGTCCTGAAAACGCCTGGGAGGGATCCACGGCGTCAAAGGCGAGCACCTCCATGGTGCCCAAGGCAGGATCGCGGTAGCGGTTTTGCAACGTCACCCACCAACGCCGACGGATGTTGCCACGCGTTCGCCCGAAGGGCAAGAGGGGAAAACGCGGATCGCGGTGGTCCAGGCGCAAGCCGTTCAGCGCTTCGGTGGTTTCCGGGGAATGGAACAGGCGTTTTGCCCCATTGCTGGCTGTCGTTGCGCTGTCGGGCAGGGCGAACGGCTGCAAGCCGATCCGCCCCCGTTTGAGCCGGAGTTCGTGCAGGTCGTAGCCTTCGAAATAGCCGTTGTACCAGGCCTCGAGCATTTCCACGGATTGCCGGTTGACCACGCTTTCCAGGTGGAAATAGCAGGGCAAGCTGTCCGCCTGCTGCGGCAGGCGAATGCCCGCCAGGCGTTTGAGCGCATAGGGATCTTCGGCCACCACCTCCAGACCGCTCAACAGGTTGTCCGCCGCCTGGAGGGCGTAGGCGGCTGCGTCGCGGGCCTGGACCCGCATGGGCCGGTAACCGACACAGCGCAGCAGCAGGCTGTCGCCGGGCCGGGCGCGCAGGGCAAAGCGTCCGCTGCTGTCGGCCACCGTCCCCTGGCCGCTTTGCAGGTGGAGGACGGCCGTCCAGGGCACCGGCCTTCCAGTGGCCCGATCCACGACCCTGCCGCTCAGCAAGCGCGCATCCGACTGGGCCTGCAGCGCAGAAGCCACGGAGAGGAAGGCCAGAAGCAACGGCAGGGCACCGCGCAGCCAGCGTCCTTCCCATGCGCGCGGCAGCAGCGCAGGGGAATCCGTGCGCGAACCGGTCAGGGCCGTTCCCATACCAAGCCTTGCGCTTCCTGGTCTTGCGGCACAATACCGGCCTCCCGCAAATGGTAGACCACCGAGGCCATCATCTTGTCGCTGACCCAGCCGTGGATGGCCCATTCGGTGCGGTGGTACCAGGCCTCGGCGTCCCGTGCTTGCAGGCCGTAGCGTTTGGCCACGCGGGCCGGAGCCTGGTCATCCTGCATGAAACGGTCGCAGGCGTCGTGCATGGTGCGCAGCATGCGGATCACCGCCTTGGGTTCGCGCTGTAAGATGTCTTCGGTGGCCGCCACCACAAAACAGGGCCAGGGCGTGAGGAATTCGCCGATCCGGCGAAGACGCCCGGCATCCACATAGGGTTTGGTGGTGTATTTCTCCCAGTAAAAAACGGCTGTCTCTCCGGATTCAAGGGAGGCCAGGGCACCGTCCAGGTTGCCGACCTTGATGAACTGGTCCTCGTTTAGATGGTGTTCGCGGGAGACCGCGTCCACGATGGCCATGAGGTGCGAGCCTGAACCAAAACGCGAAATGGCGTAGCGTTTGGTGTAAATCTCGGCGTGGTGCTGCAAGGCACTGGCCGTACCGGTGTGGATGCCCCAGGTCAGGGGAGACACCACATAGCTGGAAATGATGCGGATGGGGGCACCGGCCATGCGGTCGGCAATGGCGCCTTCGGTGAGCAGGATGCAGGCGTCCACTTCGCCTTCGCGCAGGGCGCGGGTCATCTGCCCCGTTCCGCCGGCATAAGTCTGCCATGCCAAATCCACGCCGCGTTCGGCAAAGGCCCCACGTTCAAAGGCTTCGTGCACGGGCAAATTAAAATGTTCGGGAACGCCTCCCAGGCGAATCCGTACTGGACCTTCCGTTCCAGTACCCGGCTGCGCCTTTTGCCCGGAGCTTGTGTGTTCGGATGGGGGAGTATCGGCCATGGGCCGAAGCTACTCGTTCGTGCCGCAATCAACCGCTTGTGCGCGGTCATCGCCGTGCGATTTTTTCAGACGCCGTTGCCGGCGAAGCCCCTGCTGCATGGATACAGGCCTTACCAGTTATGTAGGACCGGTAATGCCTGCATTGCGCCCGGTGGATGGAGAAGCCCTTTAGCCCTGCAAGCCCAAGCGCTTGAATACGGCTTTGCGGTAGGTCTTGCCAATGGGCAGCCGCTGGCCGTCCAAAAGGAGGCTATTGCCTTCCACCCGCTCGATGCGCTGGAGGTTGACAATCCAGGAGCGGTGGATGCGCATGAAGCGATCGGTAGGCAGTTGGGCTTCGGCTTCGGCCATCGTGCCGAGGGTCACGATGCGGTTGCCGGTGGTTTTGCCGGAGGCCACATGGTAGGCGGCATAATTGCGCAGTCCTTCCACCATGCGCAAATCCGAATAAGCCAGCTTACGGAAATGGTTTTTGCCGTCGGTTTTGAGCATGATGTGCTCCTGGCTTGCGGGCGTTGGTGCGGCATCGCTGGGTTCGGAAACGTTCGCTGCGGCCTCTCGGCTTCCGGTTTGGGATGGGGAAGCGCTGGGCGGTGCTGCGCCGTTTGCCCGGTTTTCGCGCGCCAGCGCCACGGCCTGGCAAAAGCGGTCGTAGGAAAAGGGTTTGAGCAGGTAATCGGCCACCTTGTAGCGGTAGCCTTGCAGGGCGTATTCCGGGTAGGCACTGGTCAAGATGACCTGGAACGGGCGTTCTATAAGATCGAGCAACTGCAAGCCGGTAAGCACGGGCATTTGGATGTCCAGGAAAATCAAATCAAAGGACTCCTCTTTAAGACACTCCATCACTTCCATGGGCTCCGTGCTCCGCTTGACCAGTTCCACGCCCCTTGTTTTTGCACAGTACAAATCGATCAAGTCAAGGGCATGGACCTCGTCGTCCAGGGCCAGGCAGCGCAGGGGTGCAGGTTCCGAAGGCGCTTGGGGTCTAGTGGGGTCCATCAGACGGAGATGTGTTCGTTTTGAGTTCCAGGTGGACGCGGTAATGGGTATCGGTTTCGGCTTCCGGGTCTTTTCGGAAGGCACCGAAGGTCAACTGGTGTTGCTGGCCGTACACCATCTCCAAGCGCTTTTGCGCATTGGCCAGTCCTATGCCGGTTCCCAGGGCTGGCTTTCCTGAATCAATGCGGTTGATCAAGGTGGCCTTCATGCGCCCATGGTCCACATGCACGCGGATCAGGGCGGGATCATCGGCGTGGCGCAGGTTGCCGTGTTTGTACAGGTTCTCGGCAAAGGTCATCAAGAGCAAGGGCTCTATGCGTTGGGCCATCAAGGCCTCGCCGGGTGCTTCGCCGTCAGGCCCTTCCAGCTCCAAACACACGTGGCATTGCCCGGGGTAGCGCTTTTCAAAGATGCCGTTCAAGGCCGTGATGCAGGCCCATTCTTCCTGGATGGACAGGGTGCCTTGCGGCGAAGCCACAATGGCCTGGCGCAGGATGGTGGACAGCTGCTCGATGATTTCGGCCACCTCGGGCGCTTGCGCATAGGTCTTGCTGTGGATGAAACCCAGGGTATTGAACAGGAAATGCGGGTTGATCTGGCTGCGCAAAAAGGCCAGTTCCGAGGCGGCTTTTTCCTGCTGGAGGCGTTCCTGTTCCAGGCGCGCTTTGGCCCTGCGTTCGTACTGCCAGACCAGCAAACTGGCCAGGACCACGGGCAGCGGCCGGTAGATGTTGTCCCGCAAATACCCCATTTGGTAGGGGTCGTTGTAGTTGCCAAAACCGACCGTTGCCCGCAGCAGGACCTCTTGCAACAGCATGCGCGCGCCGGAAAACACCACCCCACAAAGCACAAAGGCCGCCAGCAGCATGAGCACCTTGGGCGGATCGGCGATCCGCTTCCAAAACAGGGCATACGGCAGGTAAAAGGCCACGGCCAAGGCCGCGGTATGGGTCAGGGACAGGAGGATGTCGGACCAACGGAAGGTGTCGCCATCGCTCAGCAAGGTCCAGGCCAGGAAAATGGCCCATCCCAGCAGGTGCTTGCTGGCCACCGACCAATCCGCAACGTAGGTGCTCGGGTCTTCGTCTTTGCAGCGTGAATTGCGGTGGGCCATACGGAGCAGGGGTGCGTCGTGGACCAAAATAGGACCAGCGCTTGCTGCAAGCCCCTTTTTTGGACCAATGGCCGGCAATCCGGGACCAATGGCCAGCATCTGCGGCCACAGCCTCTGCGCTCCTTGGTCCATCGTTTCGGGCGCTTGGTCCAAAATGCAGGGCAAGGGCGCGGCAGCAGCAGCACATTGCGCAACCATGGGAGCAGCTCGACGCCCCAAACGCATGCTGAAGCCCATCGCCCACACAGCGCTCACCCCCCTAAATCCCACACCATGGTCCGTCTGTTCTCCGTCCCTTTTTCCTGGATTCTGCTGCTGCTGTTTTTGCCTTCGGCGAAAGCAATGCCCAGCCCACATCCCCTTGCGCCTGCTCCCGACAGCATGGTCTACACCGATCTTCAACCCTGTGCCTATCCCTTTACCCTGGTCGAGGGCAAATGGGAAGGAGCAGGTGCCGATACCTTGTTGCGCCTGGCCGGGGAAAGCCGCTTTTTCCTGCTCGGCGAATACCATGGTGATGCGGACATCGCTGCCCTGACGGCCGCGCTTTTGCCCGCACTCAAGCCCATGGGCTATCGGCATTTTGCCGTGGAAACCGGTCCCTTCAGCGCCCACAAATTGGAACGCTTGTTCCGGAAAGGTGGGCCGCAGGCTGTTGTTGATTTTTACCGCAGCCAGTTTAGCGCTACCGGGGATATCCCCATTCCGTTCTTTGACGGCCGCGAGGACCTCGTTTTTCTGGAAGCCGCGCTGGAAAACAGCTATGGCCTCTGGGGCCTGGACCAGGAGTTTCTGGGGGGATTTTCTTTTTTGTTGGAGGATTTGTTTGCCGCGGCGGGTTCGCCGGAGGCACATCAGGCGGCCATGCAGGCCTTGCAGCGCCGCGTGTTGGCCTACTACGCGGCCAATGCAGCCGATCCGGAGACCGAGGTCTACGATCAATTGATGGCAGACACCGCAGCCCAGGCGTTGATGGATATGCTGGCCCAGCGCAATGCCGATGCCCGTGCACGCGTACAGGCCATTCGGGCCACCTGCCGCATCTACCACAATTGGAAGGCGGACCGCATGGCCAATTTGTCGGGGCGAACCGAATGGATGAAACGGCAGTTTGCCGGGCACTGGCAGGCCCGCACCGCAGAAACGCAGGACCCCGGCCGGGTGCTGGTCAAGATGGGCGGCATGCACCTGCAAAAGGGCTTTACCGGCAACGCCTGCTACGAGCTCGGCAATATGCTGCACGAGCTGGCCTGCCTGCGCGGCGAACACAGCACCCACATCGGTTTTGCGGTCCGCTACTACGTGGACGACGACGGCAGCATTGGCGACAACCTCAGCTACAACAGCACCTGGATCCGGGAGATGCAGCCCCTGTTGGCCCAGGGCCGGCCGGACCGCTGGGTATTGGTGGACATGCGCGCCGCCCGCCGCCTGTGGATCAACGGGCGCAAAAGGCCGGGCCGCGCCTTGCGCGACCGCATCGAAGGCTACGATTGGATCCTCATCCCACCGGCCGTGCGGGACACCACTCCACATTACCGTTGAAGGTGGCTGTCCGCCAGCGCTCAATGGCCGCCGGCCGCCTTCCAATAGCGCAGGACCTGCAGGTCGCCCAGCCCGTATTCGGGCGCCTTTTCGGCGAAGGCCCGAAAAACAGGTCCAAAGCCCGCGTCCGTACCGAGTTGATCCACCAGGCGCTGCACCAATCTGCGCGGGCCACCCACCCGGTCTTCCAGCAGATTGACCGCTGCTGCAGCAGCCTGCGGCAACCAGGGCATGCGTTCGGAATAGGCATCCGCCAACACGGGCAAGGCGCTGGAACGGCCGCTGCGGAACATCCACCAGGCCGCCGAAAGCCCATCCAAATCTTTGGCGTGCAACAGCAGGGCAATTTGGTACGCCCGTTCCAATTCGGATTTGTCCATGCCGCCAAATCCAAAGGAAAGAGACGCCGTAGGCCGCACCCAGCGTAGGGATCGCAGGCCCAAATGGCGCAAGCGGTGCACCACATACCAGGCGTTGACCTGGCAGAACAGGTCATCTTCAAACCACAGCACCACCGAGCGGTCTGCGCCGACCGACTCCAGATCCCGGTAACAGGGCCGGCTCAGGGCTGTATGCTCTGCCGTCGGAATGCCATACGCCTGCTCCATCCACCGGCCGCGCATGCGGCACAACTGCTCCGGGGTGTCGGCACGCAGCGGCCCATCCACCAGGCATTCGCGGAACACGAGGCGTTCGCCCGGCAGGGCGGTAGGGAAGTGCTCGGCCAGCGCATCCCCATTGAGGATATGCAGCAGGTCAGGCATGATGGGGCGGTGTACGTTCATGCCGCCAGTGCACCACGCCGTTGGGGTATGCGGTGGCCTGGGCGCCGGCAAGAAGGGTTTCGGGTATGGGCGCTTTGCCGAACAAAGGGATTCCCTGCCCCAGCAAAATCGGAAACACAAAAACGTCCATGCGGTCGATCAGGCCGGCGCGCAGCAGGATGCCGTTGATCTGGCCGCCGCCCACCAACCAGATGGAGCCTTGGCCGGGGCTTGATTTGGCACGGCGGACCCATGCCGCGGGATCCTCCTGCACAAAGCGCACGTGGGGGTCATCCGGTGGGTCGGCCTGGCGCGTGAATACCACATTGTCCTTGCCGATGTAGGGAAAATCCCCGCCAAATCCCTGGACCACGCGGTAGGTTTCTCCGCCCATCAAGGTGCTGCCTACGCGGGCATAAAACGCAGCGTAGCCGTAATCCTCGGGGCTGCCGTCCGCCCTGTTCAGGGCGAAGGCGGGATCCTCCAGCCAATCCACCGAACCGTCCGGCCGCGCCAGAAAGCCGTCCAGGCTGATGGCGGCGTAAAGTTCCAAAAGGCGTTCGGTGCCTTTGGACGCTTTTGGCGACGGGTCGGAAGTGGACATGCCGTGAAACTACTGCGGCTTGTTAAAGCGCAAACAAGTCGCCCTGCAGCCCTGGGACGGAAAGGCCTTCGTGCGCCAGCAGCTTCCGTTTGGCCTCCAGGCCGCCAGCGTAGCCGGTAAGGCTCTGGTCGCTGCCCATCACCCGGTGGCAGGGTACCACGATCGACAGCAGGTTGGCCCCATTGGCGCTGGCCACAGCCCGCACGCTCTCCGGGATGTCCAGGGCCCGGGCCAGGGCGGCATAGGACCAGGTCTGGCCAAATCGAATATGCTGCAGCGCTTTCCAAACGGCCCGCTGAAAGGCGGTCCCGATGGGGTCCAGGGGGCCGGAATAGGCCTCACGGTGCCCTTCGCTATAGGCTTCCAACCAGGCTTGGGCGGCGTCCAGGTGGGCTTCGGAACGGGCCATCAGGGCGGCGGTGTTTTCGCCGGAGGCGAAGGCCTCCTTTCGGCGCCGTTCCGCGTGGGCTGTCCAGCGTTTGGTGCTGGCTGCCCGGCGTTTGGGCACATCCCAATCGCACACGCATAGCCCTTCGGGCGAAGCCGCCAACCACAGGGCACCGTAGACCGTGCTGAAGTTTCTGCTGGAAAACGGTGCCATCTGGATTGGCGCTGGTCCAGGACCTGGATCGGTACCGGTGGGGGACAGGGACATGGGGATGGGCATCGGATGAGGCACGGGCACTGTAGGCCATGCCGGTCCGAAGAAAGGACACCGCGCTCAGTATCCCCGCTCCAGGTCCACGATGTTCAAAAAATCCGTCCTGCCCCGGGCCGCGCGCTTCAGATTTTCAACCACATCCCACCACCGTTCCAAATCCGAAAAAGGGGATGCCGCCCGGTGGGGCGAAAGCAGTACGTTGTCCAATTCGTGGAACGGATAGGTGTAAGGATGGCGGCGGCCTTGGTTGTCGGCATCGGGTTGGTATTCGTACCACACATCAATGCCCGCCATGGCGATCCGCTGCTGCTGGAGCGCCTCGTAAAGGGTCTTTTCCACCACCACCTTGCCGCGGGCACCGTTGATCAGGATGCCGTCGGGACCGAGCCGGTCCAGGGCTTTGGCGTCGATGAGCCCTTCGGTTTCGTCGGTCAGGGGGACGGCCACGACGAGGGTGTCGATGGCGTCCAAGAAGGCCTCCAGGTCCTGCGGTCCGAAATGCCCGGAACCCGGCGGCGGATGGCGCTGCAGGATGCGTCGGGGGCCGGTCAGGGGGTCCAGAAACGCGTCCAATTTGCGCAGGACATGGCCATAGCCCAGCAGGCCAATCCGGCGCCGGGCCAGGGGAAGGGCAGGCGCCTCCTCATCTCCGGTCCGCCAGCGGCCCTCCCGCATCCAGCGGTCGTGTTGGGGCAGGCGGCGGCTGAGGCTCAGCAGCATGGCCAGCAGGTGTTCGGCCGTGAAGGCCGCATTGCCGTGGCCGTTGACCACCACGGGGCGCTTTTCCGCCGGTATCCCGGCGAAGGCGTTGCGCAAGTGCTGCACACCGGCACCGGGATTGATCAGTAGGCGGCAGCGTTCGGCCTTGCGCAGCACTTCTGGGGAGGGGCGCCAGCCCAGCAAAATGTCCGCCTGTTGGGCGTGCTTTAGGTAGGTGGCTTCTTCGGCAGGGCCCACATCCGCTTGACCCGGAATCAGCCAACGGATGTGTTCGCCCGAAAGGGCATCCTGCAGGTGTACCCGCAAAGGTTCCGGCACGGCCCAAAGGCAGAGGACGGTGGTAAGCAATTCGGCCATATGTATTCCACAGGCCTAGAGCTGTTCCAACCAGGTGCCGGTCACCGCGTCGAGGATGGAAAAAGCGGTTTCGGCCATGACATTGCCTTTGGTGTCCAAGAGCGGATTGACCTCGGTGAATTCCAGGCAGGCCACCTTGCCGCTTTGAAGGAGGGCTTGCAGAATCTGCGTAGCCTCTTGCGGATCAAAGCCTTTTGGAACGGGCGTTCCGGTACCTCGGGATACCAGGTCGCAATCCATGCTGTCCACGTCAAAAGAGACGTAAAGGGCGTCGCAATCCGACAGGCGTTCCAGGGCCTCGTTCAGGCACGTGGCAAAGCCGCGGTAGCGCATTTCGTGCACCATGTAGTTGCGGATGCCGTTTCGCGCCATCAGGTTGTCTTCTGGCGTTTCGGTGTCGCGGACGCCAAAAAACACGAGGTGCTCGGGCCGCAGTTTGGGGCCGTCCCAACCGATGCGCTGCAAGCCTTTCCACTCCCGTTCGGTATCGGGCGTGACCTCGTTGACACGGTCTTCCAGGTTGTCGTCGTTCAGCGCGGCGGCCAACGGCATGCCGTGCACATTGCCGGAAGGAGAGGTGTAGGGGGAATGCAGGTCGGCATGGGCGTCCACCCAAATGACCCCCAGGGTTTTATCCCCCAGGTGCTTTTTGACGCCGCTCATGGTGCCCAGGGCAGAGGAGTGGTCGCCGCTGAGCACCAGGGGCAGATGGCCTTCGGCCAGGCTTTTGGAGACCGCCTCCGAAACCCGCTCGCATTGTTCGCGCACATGCGCGATCCGCTTGGCAAAGGAGTTGCGCACCTTGTTGTAGACCGATTCGTTGTGCGTGTCCACGTCCACATAATCGAAGCGGGTGAAATAGTCGTTGCCGGAATTGATGGCGGCAATTTCAATGGCGTCGATGCCCATGTCGGAGCCACGGGTGCCGGCCCCGATGTCGGAGCGGTTTTTGATCAACTGGATATCCGGCATAAAACAGCGTGCATTGTGGGTGACAAGAGGAGGGCCAAAGCCCCCGAAAGGTAAGCCGGGTCGGGCACATGCAAACGGCGATGCCCGTCCCTGAATCCACACAGGATCTGTTTGGACTCAGGGCCACCCAGTAGGGCAGAAATGGGGTTTTTTCAACCCACCAACGGGCAGCATGGGGTATGCGCTACTGGCCAAGCAGTTCTGCATCAACCCGAAACTCGGCCTTGCTCCGGATTCTGTGATCCTGCGTCAGGAATTCATCCGTTTTGGTATTGACCCTTAATGCCACTTCATCCTGGATCAGGTACTCGCGCAGCTCGGCTGTATTGACTTCCAAAACGAGGCTATCCACTGAAGCGGGCACAGCCTCCAGCCAGGCGATGCGGATTTCATCTTCCCCTTCGGCACTCAGAAACAAGGAAATAGATTCAAGAAAGCTGAAGTCTGCACCACTTGGTGCTTCCAGATGCAAGGTCAAGTGTTGGAGCGTAATGGACTCCACCAGATCCTTGCGCGTATCGTGTGTGGCAAAGGTGGATGAGGCATCGGTTTCCACTTTGGGTGAAAAGACGTCAAAAGGCAGGTTGATGCCCGATGAAGCAGGTACGATCACTTCACTTTCAATATCCATATTGAACTGTGTCAATGCATCGATCAGCCCACAAGCGCTGGGCAGGAACAGCATAGCCCCGAGCATCAGCACCAAACAACATTGCCTCATAGGAGGTTTTACGGACCACTAGGCTACGGGTTGCCTTTGCTATACGGCGAGTCAGGGATCACAGCGGGTCGACAGGCGCTTTGGCTGTGATCAGGCGAAGCCCCGCATCGTAAGCCTTTAATTCCCGCAAATGCCCATGCCGCGCATCCCATCGGCCGCTTTCCAGATCCGCCTGAACCGCTTCTGCAACCCGATTAACCACATGCTCCGGCTGCCGGGCAAAGCCTGAAGTGGCCGCCCGGGCCTGCGGATCAAGGACCCATTCGGGATGCGCCCAGAAGGCCACCAGCGCATGGTCTGGGGTGTTGTGGGATACCGGGACCGTGTGCACCTCCGACGGCCGGTCCAGCCACGATTGAATCCGCTTGGGCGAAGGGAAAATCTCCAGGTCCATGTCCCGCACTTCGTGCAGGTAATCGGCCATCAGCCACATGCGGCCGGAGACTTCCGGATCGATGGTCAACAGGACCATGCGGTCCCGGGCAATGCGGCACAGTTCCCGGATGCCCGCTTCCTGATCCGGATGCCAATGGTGCAGGGTCAATACCGCCATGGCGGCATCAAAGCTCTGGTCGTGGAACGGCAGGTGTTGCGCTTTCGCGCGGACAGCGGGCCTCCCACTGCTGCGCTGAGCGGCCATCACGGCGCTGGGCTCTACCGCCACCACATAGCGGTCATCCGGCTCGTAGTTGCCGCTGCCTGCGCCCACGTTCAACACGCTTTGCGCCGGTCCCAAGGCCTCGAGGATACGGGCTTTGAAAACGGGGTCTTCGCGGCGCTGCCGCGCATATTCCCGCCCGATGCGGTCGTAGCGTTCCCGGGAGCTGATGCTGGACATAGGGTGCTTGCGCCGGTGCTATTTGGCCGGCGGGGTGATGTGCTTGGCCACCCAGGTGTCGAGTTTGTCCTTGCGGTGGGCCTTTTGAAGTTGCTTCAGAAAGGCACTCGGACAGATCTCGGCACTATGTCCATAACCCTGCATGAGGGCCTTCAGTCCGGCTTCCTGGGCTTTGGCAAAAGGGAGATCGGCATCCGCAATGCGCGCATCCACCATGCCGGCAATGTACAACATGGTCCATTCGTTGGCGCATGCCGCATCCGCTTCTTCGGCAATCGGGACAAGCACTTCTGCGGCCAGCTCGATGTGGGTATACGGTGCCCCGTTGATCCAGTCCATCATGAACTCAAAGGCCTGCTGGCGCTTGTAACGCTGTACATCCAGCGGAGATGCCATCAGCCAGGTGCAGACCTGTTGCACGGAGTCCTTGTAGGGGGCATAATCCTCAATGGCCACCAGCCGGTAGTTGCGCGGCACACGGACCGAGGGAATCTCTGCCGCCGACTGCGCGTGCAGCTGTTCCGGTGCCAGGGTGCCCAAAACGGCCACCATCAACAGGCAAAAAATGCGGGTGCTGGGGTGCATGTTTTTTCGCTTCTGGCGGAGGGCATCAGTGGTCGCCGATTCCGTCCACATTGATTTCGGAAATGGCGGTGTCGGGGAACCGGGCACCGGGATAAACCTCCAGTATTTTGAATTCCAGGTCCAGGAAGCTGCCGGAAGCGGGGCCCAGCATGCCTACGGCGAAGGCCTGTTCCCGCGGGTCGTCCAGCAATTCCAATACGGCTACCGGACGCCCGTTGGCATGGATAGCCAGGGCCTTGACCCGCCCATTGTCCTGCCAGGTCTTGGCATCCTTGGCGTAGCCGTTGTGGATCAAAATGCGGGTGACAAACATCCCCCGGTTCAACGGAATGCGCATGCTCAGGCTTTCGCCGATGCCATCGCCTTCGGCACCCTCCACCCAGGCCGTGCGCAGGTCGAAATCGTGGACGCGGTTGGCGTCGTGCACCAGGCTGCCCCCTTCGCGAAGAGCACTGGATGATGAAAGCCTTTCCGGGCTGACGGCGCAATAAAAGCTGCAACCAAAGGGTTCGGTGGACCAGGGCGGCGTGGCCCTGCGTTTTTCCTGCAGGATGAGGTCCTGTTGCGCGCGCTCCAGCGAATCCCAGGGGAATTCCAAGGCCTCAACAGCATCATAGGCCTCTGCAAAACGCTCAAAAGCGTGCAGCGAATCGGGATCGATGGGGTTGCGTTGGCCCAGCGTGGGCTGCAGGCGCATTTGGGCATGAGCGCCTGCGGCCATGGTACAGGCCAACACCACCAGGCAAGCCCGTTGCCAGGCGCCTATCCGGCGAAACGGTCTTTGAGGCCAATGGAGCATGGGCGATGGCGTCATGCGTTTTGCAGGGTTTCGATGTCCAGTTTGCGCATCTGGAGCATGGCCTGTGTGGCCCGCCCCCCGCTTTGGGGATCGGACAGCCATTGGCCAAGTTTCTCTGGAATGACCTGCCAGGATACCCCAAAGCGGTCCGTCAACCAACCGCACATGGCTTCCTTGCCGCCTTCGGCCAACAGGCCGTTCCAATACGCGTCAATGGCATTTTGGTCCGGGCATTCCAAAACAAAGGAAATGGCCGGGCTGTGCCGGTATTGATCGTTGGCGTCCAGGGTCATGAAAGGCTGGCCTGACAATTCGAAGTGCACCACCGGTCCGCTATGGCTGATGATGCGGCTTTCCGGGAAGACACTGCAATAGAACTCAGCTGCCGTACGGGCCTGGCCGTTAAACCACAAACACGGGTAGGCTTGTTTGATTTTTGGAGCGGTCATGGGGGAAGCGGGGAAGGTTTTGTTATCAATACAAGGCGGGGAGCAGCCAAACCGGTTTGCCGGCAATCCGACCATCCATCAGTTGAAGGCTGCACCAATGCCAACCGGTAGAAGCGCTTTCCAGAGCAAGATGTTCGCCAGAGGCGAAAGCTTGTTGCAGGACCACCTGGCCACGGCTGTTGATCAGTTGGAGGGTGCCTGCCATCCCATCGGGCGTTTGCACGTCCAGGTGGCCTCTGGCCGGGTTGGGACCCAGGTGCCATTCCAACGGGACTGATTCGGAAAGGTGGTTGGTGGTGGGCAATCCGCCAAACCGGAAAACGGCTCCTTCACGCGAACAAGCCCAGGCTGTGCTGTCGTTGAGCACCGCCACGGCGGTGAAATGCAGACCAGCGATGGAATCGGTATGCACCAAGGTCCATGTTTCCCCGTAATCGGTGCTATGCAGAATTGTGGCATCGCCGCCAACCGCAACACCGAAGGGACCGGCGAAGTCCACATCGGTCAATTCCACGCTTGTTGGAACGGAAATGGTGCTCCAACTGGCCCCACCATCCGTACTCCGGTATGCCGTGCCCCAGGTGACCAAAACCACCGTGTCTTCATTCAAGGCATCCAAACCGGTGTACAACAGGACGCTGGGGGTGCCAGGCAGCGGAAGCCAAGAGGATCCTCCATCGGTGGGTTTGTACAGGTCCGCAACACCAAATGTGCGGATGTAGCAGGTCTGGTACGAGGGGCAATCCAGATCGATGAGCGGTTGGGCAAAGCCACTGTTAAACACCAATTCCCAGGTATTGCCTCCATTATAGGTGCGGTACAAACGGCCTTCCAGGTTTCCTACGAGGCCTGAATCCGCGTTCCACCAGTGCATGCTCTCCATGGCCGCACCATCGCCGTCCGGTGTTGGCCGTTCCTCCCATGTTGCACCGCCATCAAGAGAGGCAAACAAATGTGGACGAAAGCTGGAAGCATACAGCGTTTGGGCATCGACCCACTCTGCCTGATACAATGTCCGGAACATGCCGCCAGGAGCTGAAAAGCGGATGGAGTCCCAACTCAGGCCTCCGTCCATCGTGATGAATGCCTGTCCATCTCCAAGGCTATCCGGAAAGTCCGAGCCTACGGCAAGGGCCCTGCCGATATCAAGTGCTGCTATGTCGTTCAGGCCTGCCGATAGGTCCGGCATCACACGCTGCCATTGCGCATGCAGCGGAAGCACCGCAAACAACAGGGCAAACACGATCAGGCTGGGGCTACACGTCCGCATGGCATCAAGGCATCTTGATGACGATTTTGCCCTTGTGGCGGGCTTGCCCAAAATACGAAAGCTGCTGCGGGAGGTCTTCCAGCGCGTAGGGGCCGTCAATGCGTGGCTTGAGCTTGCCCTGTGCATAGAAGGGGTGGAGCTGTTCAAGGCCCTGGTTGGGTTTTAACGCCAGCATGCGCACCGGTTTGCCGAACAGGCGTTCGGCCAAGGTGATCTGTAGAATGCGGCGCACCGCGCCACCTACGCTCACGTAGATGCCGTCGGGATTCAACGCCTTTTGCACGGTACGCGGTGCCCGCGTGCTTTTGGCGTCCAAAATCAAATCGTAGCGTTCGCCCGTTCGGGCGAAATCGGTTTTGCGGTAGTCGAGCACCCGATCGAAACCGAGTTGGCGCATGGATGCAAATTTGGCTTCCGCGTCTACCCCGGTCACCTCACGGGCACCCAGGGCCTTGGCCAATTGTACGGCCAGTGCCCCCACGCCGCCTCCGGCCCCGTTGATCAGCACCCGGGCTTCTTTTTGCATTTGGCCCACTTCCACCAGCGATTGCCAGGCCAATAGGCCAGCATGGGGCAGGGCAGCAGCGTCCACAAAGGACATGCCTTCGGGCATAGGGCGCAGCGCGTCAACCGGCAGGACCATGTATTCGGCCCAACTGCCCCAGCCGTGGTCCGAGCAGTCTCCATAGACGCGGTCGCCGGGCTGAAAGGCGCTGACTCCTGAGCCAACGGTTTCCACCACGCCCGACAATTCCATGCCTGGAATGGGCAGCTTGGGCTTGCGCAGGCCGAAGATCAGGCGGTAGAGGCTCGGTTTGCCCGTGACCAGGCTCCAGTCGAAATCGTTGACGGAGGTGGCATGGATGCGCACCAGGACTTCGCCGGAGGCGGGTGCGGGCTTGGGAACATCCGCCAGGCGCAGGTGCTCCGGTGGACCATATCCGTTGCACACGATGGCCTTCATGGTCTCCATACGCGGTAGGGCTCTGTATTGGGTCTGTTGCAGTACACGCGGTACCTTTCGGGTTTTGAACGCAATCTACACATGAGCAACGCCGCATTGCGCCTGCCCTTTCGAGGCATGGCAGCCATCGCCCTGATCGGAGCATGGTGCATCCTCGTGGTTCTACCGTTCGGTCCAAAACTCCAGGCACAAGGGCTGCCGCTGGAGTGGGCCTTTGAAGTGGTTGGCGATGGCGATGTCGGTCCCCGAGCCCTGGCCGTGAGCCAAGACAACCGTGTAGCTGTAGGGGGAGGACTTACGGGAACGGCGGACTTTGACCCAGGTCCGGGCACGGCCCTGGTGGTTGCGCCTTTGGACCCGTTTGAAAGCAAGCCTTTTGTGGCTTCCTATGGTCCGGATGGAAGTCTGGAGTGGGTCGTTGCCTTCAGCAGCAGCACCAGTGTAAACGATGTGGTGTTTTCGCCTTCCGGCGAACTGTGGATCGGTGGGGCCTTTTACGACTCGGTTGACTTGGATCCGGGACCCGGGACCGATGCGTACACGACGTCCTTTGGCCAGGCTTTCCTGGTGCAATTAGACGTCAATGGCAACTGGTTGCAAAGCATCGTGCCTTTGGGAAACGACAACACCTCGGTGGACGACCTTGCAGTGGCTCCCAATGGCGATGTGCTGGCTGGAGGGGAGTTTGAAGGCGACTGCGATTTTGATCCAGGACCAGGCAGCACCATTCTATCTACTTCCGACATCAATGGCGATGGTTTTTTGGTGCGCTACACCGCTGCTGGAGATTTGGTGTTTGCCTATCCGTTTATCGGCTTGACCGCTTCACACGGCATCCACTTTAAGTCCAACGGAAACTTCATATTCGGGGCCAATTGGTTGGCCTCCAGCATCGATCTGGACCCTGGACCTGGAACAGCCGTGTTTCCTTCCTTTGGCGGAGTTGACGGGTTTTGGGTTGAATACGATCCTGCGGGCGCCTACGTGCGCGGTGCGTCCATCCACGGCAGCATTTTGGCCATGGGCCTGGATGCGGCCGACAACCTGGCCCTCAGTGGGCGTTGTCCGGACAGCATGGACATCGATGTGGGACCCGGTTCCCTTTGGTTGTATTCCGGCGATGGAGGTGTTTACGAGGTGTATTTTGCCGTGTTTGAATCCGGCAATGTGCTGGCCCATGCCCAGGTGTTTGAGGGTACGGATATTGCCGTTCCCTGGGCTTTAGGTGCGGATGCCTTGGGGCAATGGTATCTGAGCGGCCGTTTTAGAGACAGCCTGGATTTCAACCCAGGCGGCACCGGTGGATTGTTTGTTTCTGCAGGAAGTTTCGATGCCTGGTTGGCCGGGTTTACTTCCAATGGCGGTTTCCGTTCGGCGATGGCACTGAGCAACCCCGAATTCAATACATTTCAGGATTTGCAAACCAACAATGCCGGAGGGCTTTGGGTTTGCGGAGAACATGGCGGACCGGTCGATGCCGCGTGGGATGGTCCGTCCAACATCCTCAATGGTGGGGCAGGAAGTAGCTTGTTTCTGGTCAAGTACCAGGACCCGGCCATCACCGCCATCACGGATGCACCGGCGGCTTTGCCCTGCCGGGTACTGACCATGGAGGATGGCTTGGTGGTCCAGATGCAGCAGGCCGGGTTGGGGCGTGTGGCTGTGGAAGCCTATGACGCCACCGGGCGTTTGTTGGGTTTCGCCGAAGGCGAAATGCGCATCCAACTGGACCTGGAGCCAACCGAGGGCAAGATGGTCCTTGTGCGGGTGCGCAGCATGCGGGATCCAGCTGTGGGGACGGCTGTTCACCAGGTTTTTGTGCCTTAGGCAACGCCCTCCTGCTCACATTTGGGTGTCGTAGTGCACCGGGATGGGATCGGGGATCTGCTCTGCGGCTTCACCCAGGTTCTGGCGCAGGTCAATTTCGATGCCCCGGGCGATGGTGGAAATGGGGATGTCGTTGGCCAGGCCTTCAAAGGGGTTTTCGCCGGTACGGCCAATCCGCTCCATGGTGTGGAAGGTCCAGGCCACGGCCACGTAAAAGGGCACGGCCAGCCAAACAAACCAGCGTCCGATCAGCGGTTGTGTTTCGGCCATTTCCAGTCCAATGAGCCCGAATTGCGGAATGAGCGCCAGGGGAATCAGCAGCACAAACAGCCACATGAAATAGTGGTTGAGCGTGGCAAAATGGCGCGGGTAGGGGAAGTTTTTGATCCGCTCGGATTTGCCTTGGTGCGTGAAGAGCTCTTCCAGCAGTTTCTCAAACTGCAAAAAAGAAAACGGCCAGATGTGGCCGCGCTCCTTGAGTTGGCGCAGATGCCGCGATTGGAGGTACAGCAGCGCCGTGGGTTTGTTGCCTTTGTTTTGAATTTCGGCCAGTTCCTCTGCGGACAAATAGGGCGCCAGGGCCTCCTCCAGGGATTGCTGCTGTTCCGGCACGGGCACCATCTGCTGCCATTCCTGATTGGTGCGTTCCTTGTAAATGGTTTCCCAGGGCTTGGGGCTGCGCATGGCGTAGCGCAGGGCCGTCAACCAGGCCACATGGCGGTGGATCAGCTTTTGCCGTTCTTCGGCGAGCGCGGCTTCCGGCAGGGGATCGGCTGCTTCGGCATTGTCGATAAAATCCTGGGTGTAGAGGCCAAAGGTCCGCGAGCTGTTGACGATGGCGCCCCAGATTTTGCGGGCTTCCCAAATGCGGCCATAAGCCGAGTTGTTTTGAAAGCCAATGACAAACGCTACAGCGGTACCGACCAAGGCCAGCGGCGTCCAGGGGATTTCCACCCAATGCAATTCCAGAAAGAAATACAGGGCGGTCCAAAACAGGACATAGGCCAAAAACAGGGAGGTTTCAAAGCGCGTCCATCGCGCCATATCCCGGGCGGAAAAAACCCTTTTGGTGTACATGCGGCAAGGGGATGATGCCCGCTGAAGGTAGCGGACTCAGGCCGAAAGCAGGCCCAGGGCCGAGGCTATGGCCTGGGCAACCGCTTTAGGGCGATCGATGGGCATAAAATGGCCGCAGTTGTCGATGTATTGGGCCGGCACGTCGGGGTTTTCGCCTGCCAG
>JAUIHG010000286.1 GCA_030432405.1 Bacteroidia bacterium
CCGCGGGGTGCCGGCGGTGACTTCGGATTTGTCGGGCTTCGGCAAATACGTGCAGGCCCACCGAAGCTCCACCGAGCGCGGCCGCCGCGACCAGGGCCGCAAGGACCAGAACGGCGTTTTTGTATTGCGCCGCCACGGCCGCGACGACGATCAGGCGGCCGAAGACCTGGCCCGTTTTTTATTCCATTTTGTCAATACCACGGGCCGCTACCGCACCATCCTGCGCAACGAATTGGAAGACCATTCGGAGACCTTCGACTGGCGCTTGCTCACCCGCGATTACGACGAGGCCTACGCCATGGCCATTGAGGCGGTGCTGGAGCCCTGAGGGTGTTGTCCCGGACTGGTTTCTGGATGGGGCCCTTGCCGCCCATCGGCCTATTGACCCCAGGCCGCCGGATCCTCGCGCCACGCGTTGAGCAGGGCCTGGTCCTCCGATTTTACCGTGCCGCGTTCCAGGGCTTCGGCAATGAGGTGGTGGTAATCCGACAGGGTGAACCAGGGGCATTCGGCCTGCCGGAAGGCGTCTAGCGCTTGCGGGAAGCCGTAGGTGAAAATGGCGCCCATGCCGAGGACTTCTGCGCCGGCATCGCGCAGGGCCTGCACGGCGGCCAGGCTGCTGCCGCCCGTGGACACCAGGTCTTCGACCACCAGCACCGGTTTCCCTTCGGGCAGGCGGCCTTCGATCTGGTTGCCCATGCCGTGTCCCTTGGCTTTGGCGCGTACGTAGGCAAAGGGCAGGTCAAGGGCTTCGGCCACCAGCAGTCCGTGCGCGATCCCTGCCGTGGCCACGCCGGCCACCGTGCAGTCGGCGGTGGCTTCGCCGAAGGCGGCACGGAAACCGTCCACCAGGCCCCCGGCCACGGCCTTGCGGGCAGCGGGGTTGGAGAGCAGCAGGCGGTTGTCGCAGTAGATGGGGCTCTTCCAGCCGCTGGCCCAGGTGAAGGGCGCCTGCGGGCGAAGGCGCACGGCACCCTGGTCGAGCAACAGGCCGGCAATACGGCGGGCGGTGGCGGTGTTTTGGACGGTGGAGGCGGTGTGGGAGGCGGAAGGGGACATGGGGGCGGCAATCAGCGGCATGGCGGACCACAAGCCGGGTCCGGTGCAGCGGGATGGGGAAGAATGGGGCGGGCCAAAATTAGGGGCTGCGGATTCGGTTTCTTTGCAGGCGCACGGTGCACCCCCGCCTCGACACTGGCGCGCTCCGTGCCGCCCCAACCAACAGCGACTGAAGCCTATGGAAACCCGACCCGGTCTAATGGAAGCCTTTCGCCAAAAGGCGCTTTTGCCGTTTTTGCTGCTGCTGGGCGTGTTGCCGACCCTACAGGCCCAGCCCGTGTATCCGTATGGCTATCCGGCCCAGGACGGCTCCGCCGAATTGCTCGAGGACCTGCGCCGCTTGCGTGTGTTCGGTAGCGCGCTGTATCTGGCCGCCCACCCGGACGACGAAAATACCCGGATGATTGCCTGGCTGGACGGGGAGCGCAAGCTGCGCACCCATTACCTGAGCCTGACGCGTGGCGATGGCGGCCAGAACCTGATCGGCCCGGAAATCCGCGACCTGTTGGGCGTGCTGCGGACCCAGGAACTGTGCATGGCCCGCGGTGTGGATGGCGGCGAGCAGTGGTTCAGCCGGGCCAACGATTTTGGCTACTCCAAGCACCCCGAGGAGACGCTGGCCATCTGGGAGGAGGACGCTGTGTTGGCCGATGCAGTCTGGACCATCCGCCGCACGCGGCCCGACATCATCGTCAACCGCTTTGACCACCGTTCGCCCGGGCGCACGCACGGGCACCACACGGCCTCGGCCATGTTGGCCCTGGAAGCTTTTGCATTGGCGGGCAATCCGGAGGCTTTTCCCGAGCAGCTGGCCCATGTGCAGCCCTGGCAGCCTTCGCGCATCTTTTTCAATACATCCTGGTGGTTCTACGGCAGCCGGGAGGCCTTTGAGGCGGCGGATAAAAGCAATATGGTGTCCGTGGATGTAGGGGCCTACAATGCCGCCCGTGGCCTGAGCTATACCGAGATTGCCGCCCGCAGCCGCAGCAAACACCGCTGCCAGGGCTTTGGCAGTACGGGCACCCGCGGGGAGGAAATCGAGTACCTGGAATTCCTGGATGGTACGCCATTGCCGGCCGGCGCGGATGGTCCGCTGGACGGCTTGACGCTGGATTGGTCCCGCATCCGGGGCGGTGCTTCGGTCGGCGATGCCCTGGCCCGCGCGGAAGCCGCCTTTGATCCCGACCATTCCGAAAAGGCGGTGCCGGCCCTGCTGGAAGCCCTGGATGGCATGAACCGCCTGATCGGCGAAGGCGGATCTTCAACGGAAGCACCTCCGTCGGGACCCAGTCCCGGCACCCCGGCGGTGGATCTGGATCCTGCTCAGGACCCCCGCATCCGCGCCTACCGCGACGACTGCGCGGATCTGATCCGACGCTGCCTGGGCCTTTGGGTGGAAGCCGTGGCCGAACGGCCGCTGGGCGTGCCGGGGGATTCCCTGCGGCTGGATCTGGAGCTGGTGCAACGCCGCCCCATGCCTGAAGCCAACCAGGGTGTGGAGCTGAAGGGCCTGCAGGTGCTCAACCCGGACGGCAAAACCCTGCGGCAGGCAGCGCCCTCGGATGGGGCCTTGCCCAAGACGCTGAGGCCCCAGGAGGATCTCGAACATGCCCTTTCCCTGCGTCTGCCGGAAACGGCCAGCTACAGCAGCCCCTATTGGCTGTTGGAGGAAGGCAGTCTGGGCACCTTCCGTGTGGACGATCAACAGTTGCGCGGCATGCCCGAAAGCCCACCGGCCCTCCGGGTGCGGGTGGACCTCGGTTTGGGCGGTCACCACATGGCCCTGGAGCTTCCCGTGGTATACAAATACAACGACCGCGTTCAGGGTGAGGTCTACCGGCCTTTTGTGCTCGTACCTCCGGCGAGCATGCAATTGGACCGGTCGGTCCAATTGGTGGTCGGGGATGATCCGCTTCGCATTCCCGTGCGGGTGCGGGCGCACCGGGATGGCACGAGCGGCCGGCTTGTGGGGCGTTTGCCGGAAGGGGCGCCGTTTCGCCTGGAAGGCGAAGAAGCCTTTGCCCTGGATAGCCGCAATGCCGAAACGGTCCTGCACCTCACGGTCGTGCCCAAGGCCGGCGCAGGTTCTGGAACGGTCGATCTGGACCTCTTCCTCGAAGTGGATGGGCAACGCTATCCCTACGCCATGCATACGGTGGCCTACGAGCATATTCCGGAACAAACGGTCCTGGAACCGGCGCGCATGCGCCTGACCCGCCTGGACCTGAACGTGGAAGC
>JAUIHG010000287.1 GCA_030432405.1 Bacteroidia bacterium
ATTTTCACCCCGATCTGGCGCGCAGCGAACTGTGGGTTATCAATACCAATACCTCCAGCACCGGTGGCAGTACGGTGACTTTCCGCAATGCCGGCCAGACCGGCCAAACGGCCGAATGGCTGCGGGACGGCAATGCCTGGCACTTCATGAGCCTGCCCACCGGCATAGCGTTTTCGGCGGACAACGAAAACTTTGCCACCTCCCCGGGCATCTTTGACGCCAACCACGATGGAGGAGCGCCCTTCACCGGGCCCACCTTGTGGTCCTCGGATCCGGCCATTTATGCCCAGCCTTCCGGGGGTAATGGAAGCCATCTGGACATGCTGCATGAAACGCCGCTCGGCCAGGGCATTGCCTGGGAAACCGGCAATGTGTTCTGGGTTGCGGACGGCCATACCGGTGATGTGGTGCGCTACGACTTTGTGGACGACCATGGGCCCGGCAACGACTACCACGGCGACGCTCTGGTGATCCGCTATCCCGAAGTACCGGTCAACAGCATCTCGGATGAATTGCCCGGTCATTTGGTCCTCGACCACGCCAGCGGTTGGTTGTATGTCATCGATGCGGCCAACGGAACCGTCAACAGATTGGACATCGCCACTGGTGTGGTGGGTGGTGCGCCGGCTTTTGCGGCTACCGAATCCCTGACCTTTTATGGCCAGAAAACCGGCTGTACCGTGGAAGCCGTGGCCTCCGGCCTCAGTGAACCCGTCGGCATTGAAGTACACGAAAACCGACTCCTGGTTTCCGACCACGCTACCGGAGAAATCGTGGTCTACGATTTGTCCGCTGCCGGTTTTCCGGAACTGGGCCGCATTGCTACTCCGGCCGACCGCATCATGGGCATCCGCATCGGCCCCGAAGGCCACCTGTGGTATACCGACGCCGGGGCCGAAGAAGTGGTGCGCCTGCGGGCCAATGTCGTTTCCGGCGTGCCCCAGGCTCCCGTGCTTTCGGATCTGACGGTGGGCCCCACGCCTGCCGCCTCCGGCGAAGGCTATGTCCGCTTTACGGCCCTGCAATCCGGCACTGCCGAGCTCACCCTCGTGGACGCCGCCGGCCGCGTGGCCTACAGCCACCAGGCGCCCGTGCAATCCGGCGTCTACCACACCTGGCCGCTTCAGGCAGCCCCTGGCCTATACACCGTGGCCCTGCATCTCAACGGCCAGGTTCAGACCAGCCGGTGGATGGTGGTGGAGTAGGAGAGCTTTTGCGCAGTATATTGAGGCGCTCCAAACGAGCCTGATTGGACTGGTTCACCCCAATCCCGCCAACTGCTCCTCCAGGGCCGCAATCTTCTGCTGCGTATCGGCTTGTTTTTGCTTTTCGCGGTCCACTACTTCGGCGGGGGCACCGGCCACAAAGCGCTCGTTGCCGAGCTTTTTCTCGATGCCGGTGAGAAAGCCGCGCAGGCGCTTGAGCTCGGCTTCCATTTTCTCTTTTTGCGCGCCGAGGTCCACGGCGTCACCGGTTTCCAGGTAGCCGGTAACCGTGCCGGCCAAAAACGATAGTGCTCCGGATATCTCGGTATTCACGGCGTCAAACTCGGACAGGTTGCCCAGCTTTCGCACGGTGGGTGCGAAGGCTTCAAAAGCGCCGAAATCTCCGGTCTTGATGTGCAGCGGGTAGGGCTCCTTGAAGCCGAGCTGGTGCTGGTTGCGCAAATCGCGCACCGAAGAGATGATGGCCTTGGCCAATTCGCCCCGTTCGATCACGGCGTCGTCGTAGCTGCCGCCTTTGGGCCATGCGGCCACGATGAGGTCTTCGCCGGAGGCGCGCTCGGACAGGTGGTGCCAAAGCTCTTCGGTGAGGAAGGGCATGAAGGGGTGAAGCAGCTTGAGCAGCTCCTCGAAGAAAGCAATGGTGCGGCCGTGGGTGGCTTCGTCGAGCGCTTCGCCGTAGGCGGGCTTGATGAACTCCAGGTACCAGGAACAGAAGTCGTCCCAGATGAAGGAGTAGAGCTGCTTGATGGCCTCGGAAATCCGGAATTCCTGGAACAATTGGTCCAGTTCCGCGATGGTGCGGTTGAGCTTGTGTTCAAACCAGGCCACGGGTGCTTCGTGCACCGGATCGTTGCCGGGTTTTGTTTCCCAGCCTTTGACCAGGCGCAGGGCGTTCCAGATTTTGTTGGCAAAGTTGCGGCCCTGCGCGCAGAGCTTCATGTCGAACAGGATGTCGTTGCCGGCTGAACTGGCCATCAGCATGCCCACACGCATGCCGTCCGCTCCGTAATCGTTGATCACGTCCAGCGGGTCGGGGGAGTTGCCCAACGACTTGGACATTTTCCGGCGCTGCTTGTCGCGCACAATGCCGGTAAGGTACACGTCGTGGAAGGGCGGCGCGTTGCGGTATTCGTAGCCGGCCATGACCATGCGGGCCACCCAGAAAAAGAGGATCTCCGGGGCGGTGACCAGCACATTGGTGGGGTAGTAATAGGCCACCTCGCCATCGGGGTCGGCAAAGCCGTCAAAGACCGAAATGGGCCAGAGCCAGGAGGAAGCCCAGGTGTCGAGCACGTCGGGGTCCTGCCGCAGATCGGCCATCTGCAAATCGGCCCGATCGGATTTTTCGCGCGCCAGCGCGAGGGCTTCTTCTTCGGTTTTGGCCACCACAATCAAGCCAGATGTCTCTTTGTCCAGCCGATGCACAATGCCGGGCCGAATTTCGCCGCCGATACCGGGTAAATCCGGGCAGTGGGCCAGGACGGCATTGACCAGTACGCATCAGCGAGATTAGAGAAGGGATCCCCATGCAATTCTATCCACCGGAGTTTTACGACGATAAAAAGAACGGCTACACCGCCATTCGCACCGTGCCACTCGCCAGTGCCATGGGGGCCGAGATTCTTGACGTGGATATCGCCAATATCACCGACGAGCAGTTCGAACAGGTGAAGGACGCGCTGTTCCGCTACAAGATGATCTATTTCCGCAACCAGGGCAATATGACCATTGATGACCAGGAAGCTCTGACCCTGCGTTTTGGTGAATTTGGTACCGATGCCTACACCCAGGGCATGGAGGGACACCCTAATGTCCAGCGTGTCCTCAAGGAAGCCAGTTCAGTGGTGAGCTGGGTATTTGGCGATGGCTGGCATACGGACTCGCCTTTCCTGGCCCAACCCCCTTCAATCAGCCTGTTGCAGTCCCTTGATGTACCACCTTATGGTGGTGATACCTGGTGGAGCAATGCCGAACTGGCCTATGAACTGCTCAGTGACAAGATGAAGGAAGTAATTGCCCCCCTGAAAGTCCACATGTCTGCGGCTTTCGTGCTGTCCAATGTCAAC
>JAUIHG010000288.1 GCA_030432405.1 Bacteroidia bacterium
CGATGCCTTCAGGTCCTCGAAGGCGGCCTGTAGGGACTGTTCATGCGCAGGGCCGGATGGATGCGCCACCAGCCGCTCAAACCAGTTCATGGCTTCCTTCCAAAGGCTGGGCTGCAACGGGCTGCGCCGGCCTTGTTGGCGCAATGCGTCCAGGCTTGAACGTACGTGATGGTGCTCTCCCCGCTCCCATTGCAGCAGCAGATACAGAAACAGCACATCAGTGGCATAGCGCTTCTTCCCATTTTGTTGCATATCCTCACGGAAATGGGTCAGCGTTTCCAGAGCTTCTTCCAGTCGGCCCAAATGCCATAGGGCCAGGAGTGTGTTCCATTGAGCCTCCACCTGCAAGCCGGGCTGGCTGACAAAGCCTGATCCCTGGGCTTCCACCTCAGCGACGGCTTCGGCAATCGCGGTGCTCCGGCCTTGGATCAACCAGCGGGACAGGATGCGGTTTTCCAGAAAAGCCCTGCGGTCACGGCGGTCTTTTGCCTTCGGCGAAGCGGCAATGGCCTCCCGTACTTTGGGCACCAGCGCATCAAAAGCATCAAAGGCTTCGGCCAACAGCAGCTGATTCAGCCGGTTGTTGAGGGCCTGCAAATAGTATTTGCTTCGGAAGGCTTTGAACAGCGGCCTGGTTTCAAACTCCTCCAGCAGGCGTGCGCCGGCATCCAACATGGGCTGAATGTGGCCGAGGGCCTGGTGTATCCCCGTCAGGCTCATCCAATGGCTATAGGCCGCCTGAAATCCGTGTTCCTTACCAGGCTCTCCGGCATGCTTGCATTGCTCCAGCAAAGCGCCGAAGGCTTTTTTGCCTTGCTGCGCCCGCACCATGGAAAATCCGTATTGCAGGGCCAGTTCAATGTAGCGGCTAAAGCGGCAGCGATAAGCCATGCTTTCCTGCAGGTGATCCAACCCAATCTGATGGCGCTCAGTCAGTTGAACAACCTTTGAGGCATCCGATTCAGTGTACCGCACCAACCCGGCTTCCACATCAAAGAGGACCACACGGTACTCCTGCAAATCGTAACGTTCCAGGTGCCGGAGGGCCTGCATCCACTTGTCCCGGGCCGCTTCCGGCATGCCGCGGTGGAGCAGCAAACGGGCCTCCCGGATATAGGTCAGCATGCGGTCTTCCGGTTCCTTGCCGCTGTGGTAATCCAGCAGGGTCCGCAACAGCATGCGGTAGAGGTGCTGCTTGACGGCGGGGAGCTTCTGTGTTTCCGCCCTTCCGGCGAAGGCCAGGACGAGCGCCTGCTCATCGTAGCGCCGTTGTTTGTCCAGCGCGTCAAACAGCTCCAGATAGCGCTGGTTCTTCCGCTCCGATTTGTACGCATACCGCTTGAAATACCCCTTTTCCGACCCATTCATGGTCCGGATCAGGGCATGCAAACGGTCTTCGTGGGCCATGGCTTGGAACATTTGGGAACCAGCCTTGCGACAAACCGCTGCAGCAAAGTATAGACACTTGGCCGTCACAAGGCACGCCGCGGTGTCGGAAACCAGACATTATGAATGTCGTTAAAGCGACTGTGTACCTGCCCAAAGTCCGTGTGAGGACGTGGTGGGCAGGCTGTCTGCAGTTCCCGATCCCACATGCGCTTTTCCTCCTGTTCCATGAATATCCCGTATTCCTTCCGCTTTACCGCATGCCAGGGCCGGCACACCAGTCCAAGCAAGTCCACATGGACGCTTGTTCTGGCGTTGTTGTGCCTGTCCTCAACCGCAGGGGCACAAACCCCCGGTGGTGTGGTCGACAGCATGGCCTTTTGGCTCCATGCAGCCGACATCAACGATGACGGCGGTGCCACCAATCCCGCGTCCGGAGACTCTGTGAGCATCTGGTCGGACATCAGCGCAACGGCCACCACACATGATTTTGACGACGCAACGGACGTCGGTTCGCTCGGGGATCTGGTCCCGCCCCTGTTCGCCGGAGGCGAAGACAGCCGGGCCATCAATTACCGTCCGGCGGTCACATTTCACGCCAACGACGCCGGTCTGCAGACCCCAAACGACAACAGCATAAACGTTGGTAACCAGACGCTCAAATCCCTGGCGGTGGTGTTCCGCTCCTCCTCCACCGCCGGTGCGGGCACTGAAGTGGTCTATGAAGAAGGTGGGGGCACCAACGGCATCAACGTATTCACCCACGACGGCTCGGTGGGCATGGGCGTCTGGGCCCGCAGCAGCAGTACGGGTTGGGAGACCTACGCCAGCGTTCCAGGCAGCAACAACACCGTTTATCTGGCCAGCATTGTGTACGATGGCGAACGCGATTCCACCGTCAGCCTGTACCTGAACGGCGTGCTGTTGGCCAGCGATACGGCCGAAATACTTCCGGGTCATACCGGACAGGTGGCCGTAGGCCAGGTCCGCGGCAGTTCCCGCAGTGCGGATTGGAGCGATGGCAGCAGCAACGGCTCCTTCTTCAATGGGCAATTGGCCGAAATGGTTTATTTCAACCAGGCTTGGAACAGTGCCGAACGGCTTCGGACCGAGTCTGCCCTGGCCATTCGATACGGCGTAAGCCTCGGGTCGGATTATGTGGATGCCAGCGGCGGGACCCTTTGGAGCCTTGCGGCGAATGCAGGCTTTACCAGCGGTGTGGCGGCCATCGGCCGGGACGATGCCGGAAACACCGACCAGCGCCAATCCCGCAGCGGAGCAGGCGGCATTTTGAGCATCGGCCTGGATTCGATTGCCGATGCCCACGGGGATCACCCGACCGCTTTCTCGAGCGACGGCGATTTCCTGTTCTGGAGCCACAACGGCGCGGATGCTTTGCCGAGCACCAGCGGTGTGCCGGCCGGTTCCAGCCTGATTCTGGAGCGCGTATGGCAAGCGCGCGAACCCAGCGGGGAAGTCGGCAACGTGGACCTGAAATTCCATCTCTCCGATTTTGGCCTTCCCGGAAGCAGCCTTTCAGACTTCACCTTGTTGGTCAAAAACGCCAGTTCGGATTTCACCGTTGGCGCTACCGCCTATGCGGCCGACGGCTTTGTCGATGGCGACTATGTGATTTTTCGGGACATCGACCTGGACGACGGGGACCGCTTCACCCTGGCTTCGAACTCGGGCCTCAGTGGTCCTGCGGGCCTGACGGCTGCCTACCAGATTCAGCGGCTCAGCGACGACCATGTGCCAGTGGTGTTCGAGGGATCGGACCTGGTCGGCGGAATTGCGCGTACCGAATCGCACAATGGGTATCGGTTCGACATTGGCGGCCACCGGTTTTTCACCAAGGTGACCGAGGTCGAG
>JAUIHG010000062.1 GCA_030432405.1 Bacteroidia bacterium
GAGCATGGTGGCCTTGAGCAAAGGCGACTCCGGCGTGGCCCCGCCGTTGAAGCTGCGGTAGGCGTGGATCAATTGCGCGGTGATCCCGGCAATGCCCGGCGATGCGGCCGAGGTACCGCCGCCCACCTGGTAATTGTTGTCCTGCGCCGTCGACATCTGGTTGGTGCCGTTGGCGGAAATGTCGGGTTTGATGCGGCCGTCTTCCGCGGGTCCACGGCTGGAGCTGGAAGTCCGCACATCGCTGTCGTCCAGGTTGGCCGTGGCGATCACGTTTTTGCCCTGCTTGTAGCCCCCCGTGATGTTGCCGTATCCGGTGGCCCCGTAGCCGCAGTTGCTCGAGGAACTGTTGCCTGCACTGAAGACGTGCAGGATGGTCGGATTCTGGCGGATTTGCTGGTCGCCGAAGCGGGTATCGGTGGTGTATTCGTTGCACCCCTGGCTGTAGGAGGTGGAGGTCACGTGCACGCCCCGGGTGGTCAGGTTGGTGACCGCATCGGCGATGTGCGGATAGCCCGAGATGCCGTACATGTAGAGGTAGGCGTGGGTGGCCATGCCGCGGTAGCGCGGGTTGAGGTTGCCCGCGCCCATGGCAATGCCGGTGACCATGTCGCCGTGGGAACCGCCCAGGCTCAGGCCGGGTTGCTGGGTCACGCGGCCTTTGATGTCGATGTGCGGACCAATGCCCCCGTCGTCGGCAATGGCGATGGCCACGCCGTCCCCGTTGAAGCCCCAGGCGCCGGGAATGGCGGCATTGTCCAGCGTGTTGTTGCGGTGCAGGCCGCGGGCTTCGTCGTCGTCGGGCGTCGGAGCAGGCGGTACGGCTTCGATCCAGCGCACGGCAGGCATGGCAGCCAGGGCTTCCAGCTGGTTGCGGTCTACGTGCACGGTCCAGTAGCCAAAGGCCGGATGCACGCTTTCCAGCTTCCAGGTCAAGCCCAGTTGTGCCAGCCGGCCTTCGTCCGGCATGGCGAATCCGCTGAGCGGCTCGATGCGTACCATCAGGCCGTTTTCGCCCGAAAGGGCATGCGCCGGCCAATCTTCAGCCCGCAGGGCAGGCGCCAGTTTGTGCTGCGGTGCAATGCGCATGACCGAACGTACGCCGTGCGGACGCAGGCCCTCCAAGGCATATCCCGCCGGAAAGGACACCACCCAGGTGCGCTCGGGCAGGTAGCTGTGCAGGATCAGGCCCTCGGCTTGCATGCGGGCCTTCGCGGCCGCATCGGGCAGCGGATCAAACTGGACGTACCGGACATAGCGTGCCGAGGCTTCGGAGGCATCGGGCGCTGCCTGTTGCAGGGCACGGTCCAGGTTGGGGTCAAAATGCTCAACGCCGGAGCGGAGCTTGAGGGCATAGCCTTGTTGGGCCATGGCGGTGGCGGACAACAAAACCAGGAGCAGCAGGGGCAAGACCCTGCGCTGGGCGGTGAAAAAACACATGGAGTTGGCGTGTAGCGGTATTGAAAAAAGCGCCTCCGGCGAAGCGGGTCCTCCAAAATACGGCACTTGTACCGAGCGGCTAAATCAACCCTCCTGGCTAGACCGCGCATCCAGGCGGGAGGCCATGCGCGTTAAACAGCGTTGGACGGCCCGGCGGGGAAGGTCTTGCCGGATTCGGCCATGGCCACGAGGCTTTCCGGCGGGCTGAAGCGTTCGCCGAAGGCGGCCGCCAATGCACGGGCACGTGCCACAAAGGCGGGCAGGCCATACTGGTTGATGAACTGCAGCGTCCCGCCGCTCCAGGGCGCAAAACCCCAGCCGAATACCGAACCCAGGTTGGCATCGGGCACCGATTCCAGCACGCCTTCATCCATGCAGCGTACCGTTTCCAGGGCCTGGGCAAAGAGCATGCGGTCCACCATGGTCTGCTGCGGCATGCGGGAATCCGGCCAGCCTTTAGCGCGCGGAAAGGTATTGGTCAATCCGGTCCAAAGCCGCTTTTCTTCGCTTTTCGGATAATCGTAAAAGCCGCCGCCGTATGCGCGGCCCTTGCGGTCTTCCTGCTCAACCATGGTGCGCAGCACCGCAAAGCCGGGATGGCTTTCCACGCGCAAAGCCCCCGTATCGCCGTCGGCGATGGTCTGTTTGCTGATGTCGTAGGCCAGCTTCAGGCTCACCTCGTCCATCAGGGCCAGGGGGCCAACGGGCATGCCCGCCTGACTGCCGGCGCTTTCGATGCCCTGGGGATGCTGGCCTTCGCCCAATAGGGCAAGTCCTTCATTGGTGTAGGTGCTGAACACCCGGGAGGTGTAAAAGCCGCGGCTGTCGTTGACCACGATGGGCGTCTTGCCGATGCGCAAAACAAAATCAAACACTTTGGACAGAGTCCGGGCGTCGGTTTTTTCACCTTTGATAATCTCCACCAGTTTCATTTTGTGGACCGGGCTGAAAAAGTGCAGACCCACAAACTGCTCCGGCCTTCTGGAAGCGGAAGCCAACCCGGTGATGGGCAGGGTGCTGGTGTTGGAGGCAAAGACGGCCGCGTTGTCCAATACGGCTTCGGCCTCTTCGGTCACCCGCGCTTTAAGCGCCCGGTCTTCAAAAACGGCCTCCACCACCAGGTCGCAGCCTTTCAGATCGTCGGCTTCGCCCGTCGGGCGAATGCGCCCCAACAAGGTCGTGCCTTTCTCAGCCGTCATGCGCTTGCGCGACACTTCCTTGTCCACGATGGCCTTGATGCGCTCCAGGCCCTTGTTTGCACCTGCCTGGTCCGCATCCTTGAGCACCACATCGATGCCGGCCCTGGCCGCCACATAGGCGATGCCGTGGCCCATCATGCCCGCGCCCAACACGCCGAGTTTGTGCGTTTCCTGCCTGGGCTGATCCTGCGGACGGCTATGGCCGCGGTTGATTTCGCCGAGCTGAAACCAGAAACTGGAGATCATGTTCTTGGCCACCTGTCCGGTGGCCAGGTGCGCGAAATAGCGCGATTCGATGCGCGAGGCGGTGTCGAAGTCCACGGTGGCCCCTTCCACGGCTGCGGCCATGATGGCCTTCGGTGCCGGGTAGTTGTTCCAGGTGTCTTTGGCCAAAAGCGCAGGCATAGCCGGCAGCCGTTGCAGCAGCTTGGGGTTACGCGGATCGCCTCCGGGCAACCGGTAACCGCGTCGGTCCCAGGGCTGGGAAGCTTCCGATGCAGTGGCGATCCAGCTCAAGGCGGCATCCAGCAGGGCGTCCTTGCTGTCCACCACCGCATCGATCAAGCCGGCCTTTTTTGCCGCAGCAGCGGGCAATTGTTTGCCCTGCAGCAAAAAGGGTGCAGAGGCTTCCAGGCCCAGCAGGCGGACCAGGCGCGTTACCCCTCCCCCGCCGGGCAGGAGCCCCAGCGTGACTTCGGGCAGTCCGATTTTAACGGAACGGTCGTTCCAAGCAATCCGGTGGTGGCAAGCCAGGGCCAGTTCATAGCCCCCACCCAACGCAGCGCCATTGATGGCGGCCACAAGCGGCACCTCCAGGGTTTCCAAACGCCGCAAACCCGCCTTGAAACGCTCGGCCATGGCAAAGGCGTCGGCCGGGTCGGTCAATTGGAACAAGTATTCCAGATCTCCGCCGGCCATGAAGGTCTTTTTGGCGGAAGTAAGGACTATGCCCTTGAGCGTGCCGGCTTCCTTGTCCGCATCAAGGCGGTCCAGGGCAGCGGAAAGGGCTTCGCCGAAGGCGGCATTGATGACGTTGGCCGAACGACCGGCCATGTCCATGGTGAGGACCACCACGCCATCGTTTTGAGGTTCGTAGCGGATGTGGGATGCGGATTCGGAAGCCATGGGAGAAGGGAAATGTGCGCGGAATGCAAAAATTGGAACGATCGATCTAAAATGAATGCAGGCGGGGAGGACTAAAAACCGGAGATCCGCTCCACCACCGTGGCAATGCCCATGCCGCCCCCTACACAAAGGGTAACCACGCCGGTAGCCTTATCGCGGCGCTCGAGTTCATCGAGCAGGGTGCCCATCAGCACGGCGCCGGTGGCCCCAAGGGGGTGGCCCATGGCAATGGCTCCGCCGTTGACGTTGACCCGGTCGGTGCCGTCGATGCCCATGTCCCGCAAAAAGCGCAGCACCACAGCGGCAAAAGCCTCGTTGACCTCAAACAGGTCGATGTCCGAGGCCTGCATGCCGGCCAGCTTCAGTGCCTTTTTGGTGGCCGGGCCGGGTCCGGTGAGCATGATGGTCGGATCGGTGCCCACCAGGGCGGCCGACCGGATGACGGCCCGCGGTTGGAGGCTCAGCTCCTCGCCGATGCTGCGGTCGCCAATCAGCACCAGGGCCGCGCCGTCCACGATGCCCGAGGAGTTGCCGGCCGTATGCACATGCTGTACGCGCTCGACTTCCGGATAGCGCTGCAAAGCCACGGCATCAAAACCGCCCATCTGGCCCATCATTTCAAAACTGGGGTTCAGGCCACCGAGCACTTTGGCCGTGGTGCCCGGACGGATGGTTTCGTCCCGCTCCAGCACGGGCATGCCGTTGAGGTCGCGCACGGGAATGCGGCTGGCAAACCGGCCTTCGCCTTCGGCGAACGCCGCCCGCGCCTGCGAATCCGCCGCAAACGCATCCACATCCGCCCGGCTGTAGCCTTCCAGGGTGGCGATCAAATCGGCACCGATGCCCTGGGGCACAAAACCGAGCGCATTGTTGACGTTCGGGTCGGCGTACATGGCCCCACCGTCCGCGCCCATGGGCAGGCGGCTCATGGATTCCACCCCGCCGGCCACCACCAGCCGCTCCCAGCCGGAGCGCACCTTGGCCGCAGCCGTGTTGATGCTTTCCAGACCGGAAGCGCAAAAGCGGTTGAGCTGCACGCCGGGCACATCGATGTCCCAATCGGCATACAGCGCGGCCGTACGGGCGATGTTGCCCCCCTGCTCCATGACGGGCGTCACGCAGCCGAGCACCACGTCATCGACCTTGGACGTGTCCAGTTCCTGGCGCGCCTTGAGCTCCACAAAGAGGGTCCGCAGCAGGTCGACGGGCTGCACCTCATGCAGGCTGCCGTCTTTTTTGCCTTTGCCGCGGGGGGTGCGGATGGCGTCGTAGATGTAGGCTTCGGTGGGCATGGGCTTCGGGCTGAAATTGAAGGCTGGAAAATGGCCAGTACGGCTTGGTCAAAGCTACCGGAGCGGCAGCCGGTAAGCGGGTTTTCGCCGGAAGGCGAAAACACCCGTCCAAAGGCCGAGCGTCCGCCGATCAGGCCAGCAAAAAAAGACCGACCACGGCCGTGATGAAATACGGCACCAGCGTGGCGGCGCCCGGATAATCCTGGGCCAGGCGCTGGCCGAAAAAGAGCATCAACAGGCTGAGGATGGACAGCAGCAGGCCCCAATAGGCCAGAACGCTGCTGCCGCTGAGCAGCAATTGCACCGCACCGATGGCGCTGAAAAGACCAGCGGCGCATTCCGTCAGTGTGATGACGGGCAAGAGCACCGGTACGGTGCCCTTGAGCGGGGATTTGGCAAAATGCCCGGTCAGCCACTCCTTGTTGCCGGTGTAGTTGAACACCTTGTCCAGCCCGGATTGCAAAAACAGGATGCCCATCAGGGCGGCAATGCACACCGGCGGGAGCACCTGGGCGTCGAGGCCCCACTGGGCGAGCAGGGCGGGATAGGATTCGCTCATGGGCCGAATTTAGCGGAAGGGCATCAGTCCAGCGGCGGCAAGGCCTCGCTGCGCAAGCGCGCAAGGGGACCTTCCCAGGGGCGGCCGTGCTGTTCGGCCCGGAACTCGGCCACCGCATCGTGGATGCGCATGTAGATGTGGTCTTCGCCGATGGCGGCCTCCATGCCGTTTTTGCGGAACACGTCGCGGACCGGGCCGATGAGGCCGAGAAAGCGCAGGCGGATGCCCTCTCTTTCGGATTCGCGCATGAAGTTTTTGAGCATCACCACCGCACTGGAGTCCACCATGCTGATGCTGACCGAATCGATGATGAGCAATTCGGTTTCGGGCCGCTCGGCCAGTTCGCGTTCCAGGGCCTCGCGCACGTATTGCCGGTTGGCAAAATAGAGGCGGGCGTCCAGGCGGATAATCAGCACCCCCTCCTCCTCTTCGGCTTCGGTGAAGCGGGCGATGTTCTTGTAGATGGTGGTGCCCGGCAGGCGCCCGAGCACGGCATAATGCGGGCGCGAACTGGCGCGTATGACCACGGCCAGGGACAGGAATACGCCGATCAGAATGCCGGTTTGAATGCCAAAAATCAGGGTGGCCAGGGCGGTGGCCACATACATCCAGAAATCGGAACGATCGTTCCGCCAAAGCAACTCTACTTCGCGCCAGACGATCAGCCGCAGGCTGGAGACCACGATGATGGCTGCCAACATGGCCTCGGGAAGAAAACGCAGCACCGGGGTCAGGAACAACAGGGCCAACACCACCACCATGGCGCCGATGAGGCTGGCCACACCCGTTCGCCCGCCTGCGGCGAACGCCACCGCGCTGCGGCTCAGGCTGCCCGCTGCCGGGAAGGCCTGCGCCATGGAACCGGCCAGGTTGGCCATGCCCTGGGCGAGCAGTTCGCGGTTGGCATCCAGCCGGTAGCTGCGGTCTTGGGTCTGCAGCCCCTTGGCCACCGCATAGGACTGCACAAAGCCCATCAACGCAATACCGGCCGCCGTGGGCAACAAGCGCTCCCAGGCCTCGGCGTGCCAGAAAGGCCATTGCAGGGCCGGCAGGCCTTCAGGCACCCGGCCCAGCACCGGCAAACCGAAATAGGGCCAGTTGAACAGCATGGACAGCAGCAGGCCCGCCACCACCAGCATCAGGGCTGCAGGCCACTTGGCCAGGTAGCGCTGCATGGCCCAGAGGAAGGCCATGGAGCCTGCGGACACGGTCAGGACCAGGCCTTCGGCCGAAGGCCATTGGTTGCCTTCCCGAAAAACGGTCAGGAGGCTGTCTGCCATGCCCTGGATGGTGCGGGTGTTCTCCAAGCTCAGTCCCGTGAGCGCTTCCAATTGGCTGAATACAATCAACAGGGCGGCGGCGGAGGTAAAGCCGCCGATGACCGGCAGGGAAAGGAACTGCACCAGGAATCCCAGGCGGAAAATGCCCAAGCCCAGGAGGATGGTGCCCACCATGGCCGAAAGGGCGATGGCCAGGCTGATGTACAGGGCCGTACCGGGCTCGGCCATCGTGGAAACACCGCTGGCCACCAGCAAGGCCATCAGGGCAGCGGGCCCAAGGGTCAGGTGGCGGGAGGTGCCGAACAGGGCATACACCACCATTGGCGCTAATGCGGCATACAGGCCATAGACGGCAGGCAGACCGGCCAGCATGGCATAGGCCATGGCCTGGGGAATGAGCAGGATGCCGAGCGTGAAACCGGCTTGCAGATCGCCTTTGGCCTGAAGTCGGTCGTAGTGGCGCAGGTCCTCCAGCAGCGGGATTGAGGGCAGCGTCCACCGTCCGATGCGCGCAGCCGCATCGGATCCGGATGGCGATGCGCGCGCATTTTTCTGCGGGGTATTGAACGGGAGCTTGAGCCGCGCCATATGGACAAATTACCGCTGGGAAGCTAGCCATTAGCCCAGTTTCAGGCTGTGCGTTTACGCACGAAAGGCCGCTGTAGGGCTGCACCAGATGCCTGACCTCGCCCACTCCTCGGCCTGGCAAAGCCCAAGGCGCTTCCTGTCTTATGCACCGAAAAGCTGCATTTGCCGGCCTCCCGGCCGGCGAAACAGGTCACACCGCAGTGCGCTAGGCGTGGGCTCGCCAAAATGCTTGCGCTTGAGGATGCCGAACCATTGGCGCAGGGTTTCGGCCTCCGCGCCTTTGCCGCGCATGCGTTCGCCGAAGGCGCTGTTGCTCAGTTTGCCGCCGTGCAGGGCCTCGATGCCGCGCAAAACGGCCTGTTTGCGCTTGGGATAGTGCGTGTCCAGCCATTCGGCAAAAACATCGGCCACCGGACCGTTCAACCGCACCACCTGCATGTGCACATTTTCTGCACCGGCCGCTGCGGCGTGGGCCACCAGATCGGCCAGTTCCAGGTCGTTGAGGGCCGGAATGACCGGAGCTACCATGGCCTGCACGGGCACCCCGATTTCGGTCAGGGTCTCGATGACCTGCAGACGCCGCTTGCCGCTGGCGGTCCGTGGTTCCAGCCTTCGGCGAAGGCCCTCCCGCAGGGTGGTCAGGGAAACCAGTACCCTTACCAGCCCCTGCTCAGCCAGCGCTTCCAGCACATCCTGGTCGCGCAGGATGAGGCTGTTTTTGGTGATGATGCCCACCGGATGGCGGTAGCGCAGAAACACCTCCAGCAGCGATCTGGTGATGCGGTAGTGCCGTTCCGCGGGCTGGTAACAATCGGTATTGCCGCTGAGGACAATCGGCTCCGGCTCCCAATCCGCTTTGTGGAACAAGGCCTCCAATTGGGCCGGAGCATTTTCCTTGACGTGGATCTGCTGTTCAAAATCCAGACCTGGCCCCCAGCCCCAATAGCTGTGGGTGGGACGGGCATAACAATACGCGCAGCCGTGTTCGCAGCCCTGGTAGGGATTCAAGGACCAGGACATGCCCACGTCCGGACTCTGGACGGGGTTGACCACGCGGCGGGCATGTTCTGTATGAAAAACAGTTTTGGCCGGTGGAACTGCCTGATCGTCAATGCCTTCCGGATGTTCCTGCACCTGCCGATGCCGCGCATAGGGGTTGTCCATCCGGCGGCCCGCTCCCCGCCCCTTGGGTTGCATCGCACCAGCCACCGAACGCTTGCTGGCCGCTGCCTCCTCCGTGCGGGGTATGGCTCCACGGCGTGCCGCCGCCCGTTGCGTCTCCGCAGGCCGGGGCATGGCCACAGGAGTTGCACGTGGATGGTGCTCGTCCTCAAGCGCTTGTTCCGGCATGTGGTCGCCCTTTTCGGGCGAACGCGGAGCTTCCGCCGCCTGCCGGGCGTCGGTGGAAGGTTGCAGGCCGTGATTTGCGTTGTCGGACGTTGCGCACATTGCGCCAAATATATTGGCATTTTTGAGCAAATAGCACAAAAGCCAACTATTTTAGCAGGACAATCAAAAACGTCCCGTGGAACCGCTTGCCGGGCCGTCATCATGGGCTTGGTGCTTGTTCCGCAAGTTCAGGCCTCCTCTGCAGGGTTGGCGGCCGCATCGGACGTTTTGGCGCGTTCCAGCAAGGCGTAGAACATTTCGCTCTCGCCCTCATTGGAAATGCTGAGGGACAGGGCTTTCCAGCCGCGTCCGGCATAATTATTGATGTCCATTTCCAGCCGGGAATGGCTGACGGCACGGATGACCTTGTACTCGTTCATGGTGCGGGGTTTGAAAGGCCTGACTACCAGGGCAGCTTCAAGCCAAAGCGGCATCGGGATTGATTCGGGAATGCTTCGCGTCTCAGCAGGCGTTGCGCAACGCGGTCAACCGACAGCATTGCGGCGGCTGCCTTCGCCAAAGCAAGGTAAACGCGCAGCGCGAATGTGGACCACCCGACATACCGACCAGCTTTGTCGAAAACTTTCCTGCTTGGTTTTCGCCGGAGGCGAATTCTTGAGATACATTACCGGCGCGGCCCAACAAACCGCCCGAACCCCAAAATCCACCCGAAAAGGCTGACGAATCCGTGACATTTGAGGGCCAATCTGTTAAACAGCGTTAAAAGCGCAGGATTTGGTCCTTTGATGAACTAAATCGCTGCGTGTGGAGTTTATGCAGTACGCCGCAAAACCCATGTTTAGCCCTGTCGCATTCCGGTTTTCCCCCATTCAGCACCAGGGCCTTTTTTTCTCCCCTTTCGATCCAAAAAGCCTGACACCGAACGACAGAGCCCCCGCCTATGAGAAACCTTAAAATCACCAAGCAGATCACCAACAGGGCTGGGAAGTCCATGGAGATCTACCTCAAGGATGTGTCCCGTGAAAACATGGTGACGCCCGAGGAGGAAGTGGAGCTTTCGCGCCGCATCCACGAAGGTGATGAGGAAGCCCTTCGCCGCCTGATCAATGGCAACTTGCGTTTCGTCATCAGTGTCGCCAAGCAATACCAGCATACCGGTATTCCGCTCGAAGACCTGATCAACGAAGGCAACATCGGCCTGATCACCGCAGCGAAGCGTTTTGACGCCACGCGTGGTTTCAAATTTATCTCCTACGCCGTCTGGTGGATTCGCCAATCCATCCTCAAGGCCATTTCCGAGAAATCCCGCCGCATCCGCGTGCCGGCCAACAAAACCCGCGATACGCGGGCCATTGCCGAGGCGGCCATGACCATCGAACAGCGCCAGGAACGCACCGCCAGCCCGGAAGAGATCGCCGAGATTCTGGGCATGGATGTACGGGATGTCAAGCAGCTGATGACCTATTCCCAAAAGGAATTGTCCATCAACAGCAACATCTCTTCCGATGACGATACGCGCAGCATGTTGGACATCATGGAAGACGAAAGCAGCCCCAGCCCGGAAGAAGACATGCTGGACCTTTCGTTGACCCAGGAAATCGATCACGCCTTGAGCAAGATCGACCAGAAAGATGCCTACATCCTCAGCTTGTTTTACGGGTTGAAAGACAACTACCCGAAAACCCTGGCGGATATTGGCAAAAAGCTGGGCATTTCTTCGGAAAGCGTTCGCAAACGCCGCGACCGCGCGTTGCGCAACCTGAAACGCCAGTCCGTAGAGGACCTGAAAGCTTACCTCTAGTCCAGGTCGGCATACCTCCATCCAATCCATGGCCCCTTCCCCACCCGGGAAGGGGCCATGATGCTTTGGAGCCAGCCCCTTGAAAGCTAATTCTGGAAAAAATTCGCCCTACAAGTTGCTTGATTGGACGGATTGGCTAACTTAGATGCGTTGCCGATAGGGCAGCACTCAAAAATAGAGGTGGAGGTTATGATATGACTATTGGCATATTGTATCCGGAAGGCGGGCGAAAGCCCGCCTTTTTTTTGTCCACGCCCCTCCTCTTCCAGGCAGGTCCTTATCCTGACCTTACCCACAGCACAAGCCCGATGCCACCACTACGCGGCGGCACCCATGCCGCAGCAGTGTAGTAGACCAGAAAACGTTGTTGTCCACTATCGGACCCCCACAGGCATTCTTGTCCGTCCGTAGCTGATGCGTTACGTTTGCGGTTGGTTAAGCATATGGTCCTTTATAACATCACGCATCGCAACAATGTCCTCAAATCACCATGGTTTGGCACAAGTCCTCCTTGTAGAAGATAATCCCGGCGATATCCAGTTGACGCGTGAAGCTTTCTCCGAAATGGGCAAGGCCTATACGCTGCATGTGGTGGAAGATGGAGAACAGGCGCTGGATTTTTTGACCAAGCCGCAGAATGGGGCATCACCGGTGCGTCCGGACCTCATCCTTCTGGACCTCAACCTGCCCAAAAAAACCGGCATTGAAGTCCTGCAGGTCATCAAAACCGACGATCGGCTCAAAAGCATTCCCGTAGTGGTCCTCACTACGTCCAACCACAAAGACGACATCACCAAGGCCTATGCCTTGCATGCCAATTGCTACATCAATAAGCCTGTAGACCTCAACGATTTTTTCAAGGTCATCCACCGGCTCACGGAGTTTTGGTTGGATATTGTCCGCAGGCCGACGCCCACCGAAAGCGTTTGACCATTTTTGCATGACCCGGAAGGTTTTTTCAACAGGGCCGGACCGGGTTGATGCCTTCGCCCTCCGGGCGAACCACCGCTTCATCCGTCATCTCCCAGCGCTTGAACGACTCCGATTCGACGACCAGTACCGATGCCGCGCCCAAACGGCTGCTGCTCATTGAGGACAACCCGGCCGATGCCCGATTGGTGGAGATATACCTCCAGGAGTCCAAACTGATTGATTGCGTCATCACCAAGGCCGAGGAACTGCAGGAGGGTCTGGAGCGCCTGGAAGAGGATGAGTTTGATGCCATCCTGCTGGACCTGACCCTGCCGGACAGCCAGGGCTTCAGTACGGTCAAAACGATGATCGAGGAGTTTCCCGAATACACCATCATCGTGATGACGGGCCTGGAGGACGACCGCCTGGCCCTGAATTCCGTCAAGGCGGGCGCGCAGGACTTCATTGTAAAAGGCAAGTTTGACGGGGACCTGTTGGCGCGGACCATTTCCTATGCCATCGAACGGCACCAGCTCCAAAAGCGGATTGAGGATTATGCCCGTGCCATCAAACAAAACGAAAAGCGCTTGCTGGACGCGCAGAAAATGGCGCGCATCGGCAACTGGGAATTGGACATCATCACCAATAAAATGTACTGGTCCGATGAGGTCTACCGGATTCTGGAATGCGGCGACCAAAAATCGGATCCGGACCTCAACGGATTCCTCGATGGCGTGTTGGACGATGAATTGGAAGAGGTGCGGGAAGCCTTTAACCGCTCCATGGAAAAGGGCGGACGCCTTGAGCTTGAATACCGGCAGCGGACCCCTTCCGGCATGACCAAGACCCTGGCCAACCAGGGGCAGATCCAACGAAGCAAAAAAAGCGGTAGCCTGGTATTGATCGGCACGGTACAGGACATCAGCAGCCTCCGCCAGGGTGCCTACAACAAAGCCGCCCTGGAAGAAGCCCTGCAATGGGTGGAGCGCCTCAAGGCACACGGCCTGGATGCCGAGGGACAGCGCATGCTGGGCAGCCTGCAGGATTGCCTGCAACGCTTCTGACCGGACCCGGGCGCGCGCGCCATTGCCTTTGTTGCGCACCGGGCAATGGCCCTGTGTGGATCACCACCTTCGCCCTTACGGGCGACCCTACTCCCTGTCTTTGCCCTTGAATTCCGGAGCCTGGATGCTCCAAACGCGCAACGGCTCGGCCGAGGTCGTGCGTACTCCATGCTCCGTCATGGGGGGAACCACCACCATGTGCCCGGGCTTGAGCAAAACGCTGTCGGCCCCAACGCGCATCCAGCCTGCTCCTTGCAGCACCACAATGGTTTCGGTATGCTCCCTGTGGCGGTGCAGCGGGACGGCTTTGCGCACCCCAATGGCATAGATGCTGGCATCCCGGCCGCTGAAGACGGTTTCCACATGGACATTGTCCACGCTGTCCGGCATGTTCCACTGGTCATGGGTGATTACAGGGGCCGGTTCAGTTGGGTTCGCCGGAGGCGCAAGGGACTTGACCTCCAGGGAGCGGCCGGTGGACTGTCCCCACAAATCAGGCGCCCACAGGCTGATCCAGCAAAGGGCAAAGAGCAGTACGCGCATGCCCCGAAGATGCGCCATGCCTGGCGAAGCCGCCACCATAAACACAAAGGCGCCCCCGGAGGAGCGCCTTTGGCAGCGGTTGCTTTGGTCAACCGGTCACGCAAAGCGCGACAGGTTGCTCGGTTCGATGGTGCCGGCAGGTGCTCCGGCCTTGAGGCGGTTGAGCACCTTTTGCCAGAGGGTCTCATAGGGAATGACTTCCCAATCCTGCACTTCGTTGCCTTCGGCCTCCGCATGCTCCTGCATCTTGCGCAGGAACTTGGCGGCCATTTGCTTGGTCCGGTCGTACTTGAAGTCCTCTTTGTCCATAACCAACAGCATCTTGATGAAGGCCGAGGAACGGAAGCTGTCGTCTTTGCGCAGGTAGCGGCTGCAATACACATTGAGGGCTTCCGAACGGTTGATGATGGCGTCGTACTCGCCCTTTTCGAGCAGGTAGAGGATTTGAATGATGAGGATGGCCACGTTGAAGCCCTTCTTGTCCTTGGTGTAGGTGGGCACCTCGTTGAGGAATTTGAGCAGGCGGAACTTCCGCTTCTTGCTGTTCTGCAAGAGGCTGCGGTCCAGGCCTTCGGTCTCAAAAATGTAGTTGAGGTAGGCCTCGAAAATCTTCCACTTTTCCTGGCGCATCGCGTTGGTATACTCGAAACGCGGGTGGTTGATGACCTTCAGGTAGATGCCGGCGGCGTTGATGTAGTTCTCCGTATGCATGGCCAGCAGGAAATAGTATTCCAGGAATACAAACCATGCGTTTTTGCCTTCTTCGAAGAGCTTGAGGCAACGTTCCGCGTTTTCCCTTCCCTGCTCGTAATCCCGCAGCTGCAGGTAGCAGTTCAATTTGATCAGCGCGAGGTGGGCACGGTGTTTTTGCTGATCGAAAGGCGGGTTCTCCCCGAGGTACTTCTCGGCCGCTTCACAGACGTTGACCGTGCCGGCATGGTCGTTGTGGATTTGACGGCTCAAAATCCAGACCTGGTACATGTACCAATGCAGCTGGTAGGCGTCGTGCTTCTGGCATAGGGCTTTGACCTCTTCCACGTAGGCATCGGCGGTATCGGTCAGGTCGTCCTTGATGGACGCCGAACCGGCAAATTTGATGGTCAGGCGCTGGTACAATTCTTCGGCACGTAGTTCCGCCGACATGCTGGCCTGTGCGGCGGTGGCCATCTCTACATATTGTTCGTATTCGCGTTCCTTGCCCAGCATGGACATGTGCCCCATCATGATGCGGGCACAGTTGAAGATGACGTCCGAGAACCGGTAATCCTGCGCCACCTTGAGGATCTTGCGCGTCATCTTGATGGCGGAATGCCGGGCGCCGTTGCCCAACAGGATGCGCACCAGGGCCCAGTTCTTGTTGCAGGTATAATGCGCCCGGTGGTAGCCGGAGAAGGCCGGGTCATTGGCATCCAAAAAGAACAAGGTGTTCAGCAAGCGCTTGCTGAACCGGGACTTGAGCTGGCGGTATTTGTCGTCCAGCGGCGTCGTGCCATAGAGGAAATCGGCAGCTTCCTCGTCGGAGCTGAACTTTTCCGAGACCAGGCCTTCGTAAAACTCATTGAACTTGCTGTCCTTCTTGTTGAGCAAGCTCTTGTCGAAGATCTCGATCTTGCTGACCCTCTTTTTGGTCACAATTTTACTGACCTCGATTAAGTTCTTCATGTGGGATTATTGCAAAAGCCTGATTATCAACAGGCTTTCTAGGCCATTCTGGATTACGCCGGCATTTATGCAGTCACAAAAATACGGCAGATCCGGTTTTGATTGAAGAAATCCGTCCCTAATCAAACGTCACAGCTTTGACCCATCCATCGATGGATCAGACTGGAATCCAAGGAACGTATCGTCACGTCTTACGGCACATTTGGCGGAAGGTTGCGGGTCCTCAAGCCCCTGTAACCCAATAGTTATGCATGTGCCCCAAATCCCATATCCGGAAATCTTCCAGTCACCTGCACGTTTTGGCTGAAACCTTTAGCGGCCGATGGACGAATACCTTGAGCGTAGTCATTGATTGCCTCATCGCTCAAAATCCTTCCCCATGGAACGCGTCCTCTACAACATGCTTCAGCTCCTCGGTTTCGAGATTGTCATCATCGACATGGACGAACTCTAAACCGCCCAAAGCTGCAGCGTGCCCAGGATGGATCCCAGCACGTTGCGGCGTTGATTGGTTTCAACGTTTTGTTCGTGAGTTGATTTGGTTCGTAACGCTTTGAGAAGGCGCGTCTTGGACGCGCCTTCTTATGTTATGGCCCCCGATGGGGAAGCGCCCGTACACACAGCGGGATAAGAGGCACCGGATGCTGCCACAAAACGGTTTCGCCTCCGGCGAACAAACAACCTCAACAGAATACCATAAGCGGCCGGGCGGCTTGCACCGCCCTGCTTCAGCATGATGGAATAGCGGCCATCAGGCCACCACCTTGAGCTGGTTGATCTTGTCCCGGCTCAGTTTGTGCTCCGCGTAGTCGCGGGTGAGCTCAAAACGCTCCACGTTATCCTGCGAGGGCAGCTCAAACATGGCGTCCATCAATACGGCTTCGCAAATGGAGCGCAGGCCGCGAGCACCCAATTGGAACTCCACCGCCTTTTCCACCAAAAAGTCGATGGCCTCGTCCTCCACCACAAGCTCGATTTCCTCGAGTTCAAAGAGCCGTTTGTACTGTTTGATCAGCGCGTTTTTGGGCTCTGTGAGGATGGCGCGCAGGGCATCGGCATCCAGCGGCTCCAGATAACTGAGCACCGGCATACGGCCGATGAGTTCCGGGATCAGGCCAAAAGCCCGCAGATCCATGGGGCCTACATAGGACAAGAGCCGCTCTTCGTCCGCCACTTTTTCGCCTTCGGCGGAACGGAAACCGATCACTTGCTTGCGCACGCGTTTGGCAATAATCTTCTCAATGCCGGCAAAGGCACCGCCGCAGATGAAGAGGATGTTCTGGGTGTTGACCTTGATCATCTTCTGCTCGGGGTGCTTTCGCCCGCCTTGCGGGGGCACAAACACGTCCGTGCCTTCCAACATCTTCAGCAGGGCCTGCTGCACCCCTTCTCCGGACACGTCCCGGGTGATGGAGGGGTTGTCGTTCTTGCGTGCAATCTTGTCGATCTCGTCGATGTAGACGATGCCCTTTTCGGCGGCGGAAACATCGTAGTTGCAAACTTGCAGCAAGCGGGTCAGGATGCTTTCCACGTCCTCGCCCACATAGCCTGCCTCGGTAAAGACCGTGGCGTCGACGATGGCAAAGGGCACGTTCAAAAAGCGCGCAATGGTTTTGGCCATCAGCGTTTTGCCTGTCCCGGTCTCTCCCACCATGACAATGTTGGACTTTTCAATCTCCACATCGTCGGCCTTGCGCTGGTTGAGGCGCTTGTAGTGGTTGTACACGGCCACAGACATCACCTTTTTGGCCACATCCTGTCCGATGACGTACTGGTCGAGGAAGTCCTTGATGCTGGCCGGCTTCAGCGAATTGGGCAGCGTGAACTTGTAGCTGTTGTCCTGCTGGTAAAGCTCCTCGTCGATGATCTGCTGCGCCTGAGCCACGCAATTCTCGCAGATGTGGCCATCGATCCCGGCGATCAGGATCAACACCTCATCCTTGTCCCGTCCACAGAACGAGCACTTCGATTGCTGCTTGCGCTTCATGCCTTTTTCGTCCGCCATCTGAGTTCCTGTATCTGCGCTGGTGGGGTAAAACCTTGCTCAATATACGGAAGCAAAGTACGCTGGGCTGCCTGTTGATGCAATCCACATAGCCCGGTCTGCGACAGGGTCAATGGTGGAGCAGCAAGCAGACAGCCCGGCGGTTTCGGTGGGCCTTGGGCAACACGCCTGTGCGGTCCAGGCAGGTCCGATTCCACGGCAACTTCGGGTGCATTCCTGCACATCCATCCCCGGAGAAAGAATCCCGCGGGACCGTTCGAAGCCCTGGTCCTGGTGTATCCCGGAATGATCAGTCGGCCTTGCGCTCGAGCACTTCGTCGATCATGCCGTACTCCTTGGCCTCCTGGGCGATCATCCAGTAGTCGCGGTCAGAGTCCTTTTCGACCTTCTTGTAGGTCTGGCCGGAGTGCTTGCTGATGATCTTGTACAGTTCTTCCTTCAGCTTGAGGATCTCCTTCAAGGTGATCTCCATGTCGGAAGCCTGGCCCTGGGCACCGCCGAGCGGCTGGTGGATCATCACCCGGCTGTGCGGCAGGCCGGTGCGCTTGCCCTCGGTACCGGCACAGAGCAACACGGCGGCCATCGAAGCGGCCATGCCGGTGCAAATCGTAGCCACGTCCGGACCGATGTACTGCATCGTATCGTAGATGCCCAACCCGGAATACACCACACCTCCGGGGCTGTTGATGTAAATCTGGACGTCGCGGGTGGCATCCACCGATTCCAGGAAGAGGAGCTGCGCCTGGATCACGTTGGCCACATAATCGTCGATGGGCAGGCCGAGGAAAATGATGCGGTCCATCATCAGGCGGCTGAACACGTCCAGGGCCTGGACGTTGAGCTGGCGTTCCTCAATGATGTAGGGCGTCATGGCCGCAGTCGGCAGCACAGAGCTGGGCTGGGAAAAAGCGCTGCCTGTGGCCTGGGCGAAACGCTCCAGGTGCATGCTGGACATGCCCAAATGGCCGGTGGCGTAGCGCTGGAATTCGTTGCTGGGCTTCATGGGATGGGTGTAGTGGGCGGTGGGTAACGGAAATGGGATGTC
>JAUIHG010000063.1 GCA_030432405.1 Bacteroidia bacterium
GTCCACCTTGCGCTTTGAGCGCATCGAACGGACGTTTGGCTCGGTGGCGCTGCGGACGTTTGGCTTTCTCTGCGCCGCCCTGGTCTTCGCCGCAGGCATCGTCTTTGCGGCTTTTGCGTGGATCGACTCGCCGGAGGACAAGCTGCACAAGGCCGAGATCAGCCGCCTGCGCCTGGAGTACGACCTCATGGCCAACGAGCTGGATACCATGCGCTACGTGCTGGAAAAGCTCCAGGAACGGGACAACAACATCTACCGCGTGATTTTTGAAGCCGAGCCGGTTTCGGGCAGCATTCGCGCTGCCGGCATTGGCGGCAGCGAACGCTTTCAGCGCCTGAACAATTATGAAAACGGGCAGATCATGAAGCGCAACCTGACCCGGCTGGAGCAGCTCAAACGGCAGCTGGTGGGCCAGTCGCGCTCCTACGACGAGATCACCAAGATGATTGCCGACAAGGAGGACATGCTTCAACACATCCCGGCCATCCAACCGGTCAGCAACGTGGACCTCACCCGCATAGCCTCAGGCTACGGGATGCGCATCCACCCCATTTACAAGACGCGCAAGATGCACGAAGGCATCGACTTCACCGCGCCCACCGGTACGGAAATCTATTCCACTGGCAACGGTGTGGTGACCAAGGCCGGCCGAATGCGGGGCTATGGAAACGTGGTGGAGATCGCGCATGGGTATGGCTACCGCACCCGCTACGCCCACCTGTCCAAAATCGATTGCCGCGTAGGCCAGCGCATTGGCCGCGGCGAAGTGCTCGGTCTGGTCGGCAATACCGGGCTTTCCACCGCCCCCCACCTGCACTACGAGGTGCTCAAGGATGGCCGCAAAATCGACCCCATCAATTATTTCTACCACGACCTCAGCGACGAGGAATATGCCAAGGTTATCGAACTGGCCAACAAAGCCAACCAGAGCTTCGACTGATCGGAGCTGCCTTATTCCGTCAGGTACCTTATGTTAGGGATTCAACAACACCATGAAAACACCTTCACCAAAACCTCCATGTACAGATACCGCACCTGAAACGACGCTTCCCATGCCTTACAAGGAAAAGGAAATCACCAAACTCTATTATTCCATTGGCGAGGTCGCCAAAATGTTCGATGTATCTACGTCGTTGATCCGCTTTTGGGAAAGCGAATTCGATATTCTGAAACCGAAAAAAAACAAAAAGGGCGACCGCTTTTTTACCAAAAAGGACGTCGACAACCTGCACCTCATTTTTCACCTGGTCAAGGAGCGCGGGTATACCCTCAAAGGCGCGCAGAAGAAATTGAAAGAGAACAAGGACGATACCGTGAACCACTTTGAGGTGGTGCAGCAGTTGAAGAAGATCAGGGGGTTCCTGGAGGACGTCCGCTCCGGCCTTTAGTGCGGGCGGCACACCAGAGCGTCCATAGCTTTGTTGCAGCACCTCTTCGTCGGGTCACGTACATCAGTACGCTCCCCTCCTCATCGGCACTGCGCCGCGCGCTGAACGCTCTGGTGCACCGCGAAGGACGATTAAAGCTTTCCGATTTGGCGGCAGGTCACGCTGTTTCAATCAATACGTATAATCCCGCTGCATCGCATTCCAGCGGACGCCTACCCCAATGAACGTGTTGCTGTTGTCCGGCTGGCCGGCGGTTTGCAGGCGCCGGTGGATGAGGCGAAGGTCGGCGTAGACGTCGTGGAAGACCTGGTAACCGACGGTGGCGTCGATCATGATCAGGTCGTTTTGCACGCCTTGGCCGATCGTGTTGCCGAACTCCTGGATGAAGTCGTCGTTGTCCTTGAAGGGGTCACCACCCCAATTGGTGGCCTCGTCAGGGTCGGTGCCAAAACGCGCCGCAGTCAATTGCGCATGGATGGTCAACGGGCCGATGGGCTGGTAGCGCAAAACGGCAATGCCCTCGCGGAAATTGGCCCCGAGCGGATGCGCGAGGGGCTGTGAAAAATGGGTGTAGCTGCTGACGCGTTCGAAGTGTCCGTAGGTGTAGGGGCGCACGGTGTTGAATTCCGCCTGCAGGTCCAGGTTGGGCAGGCCAAAGGCATCGATGTATTTGGCACCCAATTGCAAGCCGACCTTGTTGGCCCACCATCCTTGCGCTTCACGGACCTTGGAGATGTTGAGTTCGTCCAGGACAAATTGGCCATAGAACTGGCCATGGCGCAGGAAGTTGACCTTCCAGTCTGCGCCAATGAGCACGTTGTCCAGGCTGCCCAAGTTGAACTCGATGGCGCGGTAAAAAATCAGCGGGTTAAGGTAATGCAGCTCGAAGCCGCTTCGCCCGGTGGAGTCCACCGGGCCAAAAACCACGGCTTCAAAAAGGCCGACGTTGGCGTTGCGGCCGATGTTGATGCCGGCGCGGTGCATGGCCAGGAACTTTTTGGGAATGGGACCGTCTTTGGTGTTGGCCGGACCATAATCGGCCAGTTCGGCAAAGAGGTTTTGGTAGTCGATTTTCCAGACCCTGGTTTTGACTTTCAAAAACAGCATGTCCTTGCCCGCTTCCGAGAGGATCAGCGAACGCACGCCGTCGCCGATGCGGTTGCGGTCCTGGCCGAACTGCACGGAAATGTGGCGGGTGACCGGAAAATCGATGTAGCCGCGGGCGGAAAAGAAGTCCAGTCCACCGCCGCCAAAAAACAGCGTATCGTCGTTGGTGGACTTGGCGCGCCCCTCCCCCGGCATGACCTCGTCCTGATCCCGCCAGCGCTGCTGGACGTGGTCCATGAAGCGGCCCTGATTTTCTGAAGCAAACAGGTAGAAGGCCACCTTGCCGTCGATGCGGCCGCGCATTTCGGCACCGCGGGTGTTCAGGTAGCGGAAGTCGCCATCGGCCGATTGGGTGCCCAGACTGCCGTGAAAGACCGGGTTGATGCGCAAGTCAAAGGCCGGCACGTCCACCTGCAGAAAGCTTGCCGGTTCGCGGTAGAAAACCCCGAACCAATCCTTTTCCGATCGCTCCCAAAGGCTATCGGACACATCGGCAGCATATTCGGCATTGTCCCGGTAGAGGTAGCGCCGGTTGAAGCGGTCGGCTTTGGACCGCCAAAGGCCCAGGCTATCGCCACGCAGCGCATACTGCACCACGTCTTCGCGCCGGTAGGGCTTGGTGGCCGACTGCAACTGGCCGCGCAAGTCGCCGGAGCGGATCTCGATGCGGTCGATCAGGTGCTCGGTGGCGTGGCCGGCGGGCAGGGACACGGATTGGGCCTTCGCCGGTACGGCGAAAACCAACAGCAGGGCCAAAGCCCCGATCTGGCGGATGGTGGCGGACATGGCCGCAAATCTAGAAAGCCTGTACGGTAGCCCATTTCGTGCCATTGGCGCGCATTACCTGGGCCAGGCGGACAGACGACCTACTCTTCCACACAGCGGATGGACGTTCCTTCATTGGGTTCCAAGCGTCCGGACGACAAGCTGCTGTTGTACGAAAACAACATGCTGAATTTGAGCTCACCCTCCGGATCCGGTGTGGCATTCCACCAAGCACCCGCCTGGTACAGTCCCGTGAACGCGCCAAGCGCATTGCGGGCGCCACCCGGTTGCGCGGTGAATCCGGAACTGTTGGTGGCGTCATTGGTGGCGAAAGGCGGTACAATCCAGAATCCGGTGCCATCCGCGTAATTGCCAAGGGCCATAAGCTGAATACCGGCCTCGTGTTCTCCACCCAAGGCAGCAACCAAATCCGTCCACGCGCTGTTTCCGGGAATGCGCCAACCCACCGGACAAAGTCCGCGTGGGTCTTGCATGGCAAAGCCGTTGTACAGCCGTCCGAAATGTTCCAGGTAAAGCGGCTCCGTTGCATTGATGGCCGATGCCGGTGCCGCGGTGGCCGCCCATGCTGCATCATCCAATCCGCTGGGGATCGGATCGCCGTTGCGGAAGCGGGTCACGGCCAGGTTTTCCCTCATCCAGCAATCGCCACCGATCTGGACCGTGTTGTATACGGTTCCATCGATGTCGGTCACCGTTGGACCGGACGGGCATTGGGGATATCCTTTGACCAATACTGCTTCTGCGGAAACGGGCGAGACATCATAGGGCGGGGTGGCGCTGCAAACGGCCTGAATGCGCCAAGTGTAAATGCCGTCCACCAAGCGGTTGTCCGGAATGGAATACTGGTCGAGCTCCGCGCCGATCAAGCGGCGGCTGATGCTTTGTCCCGAAGGGCTTATGGCGCGCAGCACCACCCCTACACTGGACGGTACGGCATCCCACTGCATCAGGGCCCCAACACCGGGGGTATAGGTGGCGTTCAGACCGGTCGGGGCTGTGGAAGAATTGCAGGGCTGCGCGGAAAGCAGGCCGGAAACGAGGGTCACGAGGACCCAAAGCCCTCCAGTGCGGCAGTTCATGTGCGTGCGGTTTCCCCCCAAAATACAACCGAGGCATGGCTTTTTTTGCACATGTACTAGGAGCGATCCGCACAAATGCTTCCCGCAGCGGTTGAAGCGCACCCGGCAGCGCAATGGTAAAATGGGAATGGATCAATCTTTCACGCAACGCACCGAATTGCCGCTGTTCGGAAAACCAAGGTTGCGCCCCAAGGTCGTATTGTCGTGGCTGGCTTGGATCATGAATGGGAATCCCGAGGCATCAAGGGTGGACGTCCACCAATAGCCGGTCAACCCAAACAGCAAGTAAGCACCTGTATTCACCCGATTGCCGGCCGGTCGGCCATTGAAGCCGCTGGCGTTGGTGGCACCGGCATTGGGGTCGATCCAGCGTCCGGACCCGTCGCTGACCACCCCCGTTTCCTTTAGAGGCGCTCCAGCATCCGAGCTGTAGCTCGAACCGGTACAGGTGCTGCATCTCGATGGATCCAAAGCAACAACCGCTTGATCCATCTCGCTCTCTGAGGGCACATGCCAACCCAACGGACAAATGTTCCTGGGGTCGGATACCGCATACCAATTGTACAAGTGGCCATACGCCCCTTTGTTGGCCGGACTGTTGTTGACTTCTGCGTAGGCCCCATTGGTCGTTGCCAACCAATCGGCGTTGTTCAAGCCCGTTGCGATGGGCGCTCCGTTGCGGTAATGCTCCGTACGCAGATTTTCGTCCATGAAACACACCCCACCAATTTGCACGGTGCCGTAGATGTTGCCGTCGATGTCGGTCACGCTCGCCGGGCACGTGCCGCCTCCTCCGGAGACCAGAAAGGTGCTGGTAATGGAAAACGGCGTCAGGCCAAAAGGCGGGACGGTGCTGCACGCCGCCCGGATTTGCCAGGTGTAGACCCCTGCCGTCAACAAGGCTTCGGGCACGAAAAATTGGTTCAGTGCTGTACCGGCCAAACGGCGGCTGATGGTCGTGCCGCTGGGTGTTGTAGCGCGGATTTGCACCCCAGCGGAGCCGGGGATGGCGTTCCATTGCAGCTGCACCCCAACTCCTGGCGTGTAGACGCCCAGCAGGCCCGAGGGCATGGTGGATGGGTCGCAGGTTTGCGCCGTACCGGCGAATGGGTTGACCACCAAAGCGGCCATGAAACAGAGTGCGGCGAAAGCAGACGTGGGATTGCGTAGCATGTTGAGGTTCGATTGAGCCTGCAAGCTAGCCGACACCTCAAACGGCGTCTATGATTACTATATCAACCCCACGTTGGACGTACCATTGCCGTTCCAGCCGGATGCTTTACGGAAGGGAAAGTGCACACCTGCATGCATCGAAACGGATGCCCCCTTTAGCTGGTGCCGCGTCCGGAAAAGCTCGGCAGTCCGGCAGTCCGATGATCCAGTCCGCTTACCCTTCATCAAAAAGGCGTTGGCTTCGGACCACAGCAACCAGAGTGCCCCCGGCAGCTATGGCTGCAAAGGTCCAGCCCCAGGCCCCTCCCGTGCCGAGCAGGAAGGCGCCGCTGGCAAACAACACGCTGTAGACCATGGCCACCGCCGAAGCCCAGGCCAGGGCCAACCAACCCAGCTTGCCTTGGGGCACAGTAATGCCCGCATCCCGGTAGACTGCAGACCAGGCGCCCGCCGGGCGAACCCGCCGCACAAAAGCCTGCAAATGCCCGGTCGGCTCCGGCCGAGTCAGCAGCATCACCAAAAGCCACAACACGGTGGTGCCGACAACAATGACCAAAAAACCGTTGGGGAACACGGCCAGGGCGCTCCCCGGGTGAACCGCATTCCACACCTGAACAGCCCCGAAAATGCCGATGGAGCCCAGGGTGGCTGCGAGCTCGGCGGCCGCATTGATGCGCCACCAATACCAGCGCAGGATCAGCACCAGGCCCAGCCCCGCGCCGCACTCGATCAAAAACACCCAGATGGCGGTGATGGATTCGAATACGGACGCCACACCGACCCCGAGCAGCATCAACCCGAGCGTGACCCAGCGCGCCGTCCAAACCAGGCGGCGTTCGCGGACCGGGTTTTCGGCTGCAGGCACCGAAGCTGCGGGAAGGACATGATCCAGGGTAACCGGCCCTACGTCTGGCGTGCTGTCCTGCTCATAGGCATTGTGCCCACCCTGGCCAAAGCGGCCGATCAGGTCGTTGACCACATAGCTCGCACCCCAATTCAACTGCGTGGAAATGGTGCTCATGAAAGCCGCCACAAAAGCGGCCAGGAGCAGTCCACGCAAGCCCACCGGCAGAAAATCTTTCATGGCATACACGTAGCCGAGCTGCTTGTTGCCCGCATAGGCCAGGGCCTGGCCCAGCGCCTCGTCTTCGGCCCCACGGGCCTGGAGATCCGTAGCCACAGCCTGGATTTCAGGCAGCAGTCGCGCGGTGGCCGGGTCGGCCTCCACGACCTGGATCAGGGCTTCGCCCGAAAGGGCGAACCACGATGGATCGGCTCCGTCCGCAATCAACAGCCGGGCGTGGCGGCCGAGGTCGTCAGCGGGCAAGTTGGGTTCCACGGCATACAGCACCATGGCGGCCAGGCCCACCAAGACCCAGGGCCAGGGCCGCAGGCAATAATGCGCGGCGTTGAAAAAGAGGGTGGCCCAAACCGAGTCGCGCTCCGTGCGGGTGGCCATCATGCGCTGGGCCACATAGCCTCCGCCGCCGGGTTCGGCACCGGGATACCAGGAAGCCCACCACTGCATGCCCACACGGGCCAAAAAGGCCCCCAGGCCGATGCTGAGCACGGTGCCCACAGGAGCGGCGCGCCCGGAGGCTTCCGATGCAGACGTTTGGATGCTCGGGAACAAATCCAAAGCCCCTTCGGGCACGGATGCCTGAAGCCCGCTCAAACCGCCGATCTGCGGACTGCGGACCACCAGCAAGGCCAGGGCCAGGGTACCGCCCATGGCCAACAGGAATTGCAACGCATCGGTGACGGCAATGCCCTTCAAGCCGGCCAGCGCGGAATAGCCCGCCGTAAAGGCCATCAGGCCGAAGGTGATCCAGAGGGCATGCTGCTCCGTTACGCCCAAAAAGACGGCCAGGATGGTGGCCATGGCCTGGCTTACCCAACCGATGACCAGCACGTTGAGGAACACGCCGAGGTAGACCGCCTTGAAGCCGCGCAGAAAAGCCGCCATCCGTCCGGCATAGCGCAGCTCGATGAATTCCACTTCGGTCAGTACGTTCGCCCGGCGCCAAAGCCGGGCAAAAAAGAAGGTGGTCAAAAGGCCACCAAAGAGCATGTTCCACCACAGCCAGTTGCCCGACACACCGGACGTACCCGTCAGGTCGGCCACGGCCAGGGGCGTATCGGCCGCGAAAGTGGTGGCCACCATACTCACCCCGGCCAGGTACCAGGGCAGGTTGCGGCCGCCCAGGAAAAAGGCCTGCAGGTTGCGGCCGCTGGACCGGGTATAGGACAACCCGAGCCCAATGACCAGGAGCAGAAAACCGACCAAAAGGATCCAGTCGAGCAGGGCAAGATGCATGGGTGCTGGGCGTAGCGGTTAAGGCAAAATCAAAAAAAGAAAAAAGCGGCCTAAGCGGGCACAGGGAACCGGAAGGACCGGTCAGGCTTCAAGCGTGCGCCCTTTAACTTCGTCGGCACGGGTTGCGCCGGTGTTGCGCAACAACCCCTCATTCGAGGTCCAAGCAACGCGAAGCCATGGCGACAAGTATACAGCGAATAGGTGTGCTCACTTCCGGCGGCGACGCGCCCGGCATGAACGCCTGTGTGCGTGCAGTGGTCCGCAGCACCATCCAGCGCGGCGGAGAGGCGGTGGGCATTCTCAGTGGTTTCGAAGGCCTTATCGAAGGCTATTTCCGCCCGCTGGCCGCACACGACGTGAGCAACATCATCCAGCGGGGCGGCACCATCCTCAAGTCGGCCCGTTGCCCGCGTTTCCACGAGGCCGAATGGCGCCGTATAGCCCGAGCCCGCTTGTCTGAAGCAGGCATCGACGCCCTGGTGGTGGTTGGCGGGGACGGCACCTTTACGGGCGCAAAAATCTTTGGCGAAGAGCACGGCTTTCCCATCATCGGCACCCCCGGAACCATTGACAACGACCTGTTCGGCACGGACTTCACCATCGGCTACGACACCGCGCTGAACACCGCCCTGGAAGCCATCGACCGCATCCGCGATACGGCCGACAGCCACAACCGGCTCTTTTTCATTGAGGTCATGGGGCGGGATGCGGGATTCATCGCGTTGAACACCGGCATCGCCGGAGGCGCGGAAGGCATCCTGATCCCCGAATCCAAAACGGACATCGATGGCCTGGTCCGGCACCTGGAAAACGGCCACATCACGCACTCCTCTTCCATCGTCGTGGTTTCCGAAGGCGACGACGAAGGCGGTGCCCTGGAGATTGCCGCCAAGGTCAAAGAGCGCTTCGACAAGTACGATACCCGCGTGACCATCATCGGCCACATCCAGCGCGGTGGCTCCCCAACCTGCGCAGACCGGGTCCTGGCCACCCGCCTCGGCGTGGCCGCAGTGGAGGGCTTGCATCAGGGCAAACACGGTTGCATGGCTGGCATCCAGTACCGGGATGTGATCTACACCCCATTTGAGCAGGCCATCAAACACCACCAGGCCATGAACCCCGGCTTGCTGGAATTGGCCCAAACCCTGAGTTGCTATTATTAAGGCATTGCGGGCAGGCGCTTTCAGCGTGGCTCCTTCCCATGCCCTTTCCCGTTTTTCAAGTCCCTGAACTGCACCAAACGCTCGCCCATGCACACCGTCATCCGCAATGCCCGCATCGTCAATGAAGGCGCCATCGCCGAAGGCGACCTGTTGATCAAGGGGGACCGCATCGAACGCATCGGAGGCCGGATTGAAGCGCGGGAAGCCCGCGAAATCGATGCCCGGGGCCGCTTCCTGATGCCGGGCATCATCGACGATCAGGTGCATTTCCGCGAACCGGGCCTCACCCACAAGGCCTGCATCGCTACCGAAAGCCGTGCGGCCGTGGCCGGAGGTACGACCAGCTTCATGGACATGCCCAACGTCAAGCCGCCATCGCTGACCCAGGAATTGCTCGAAGCCCGTTACGCCATCGCCGCCTCGGATTCTCCGGCCAATTTTAGCTTCTACATGGGTGCGAGCAACGACAACCTGGAAGAGGTCCTGCGCACCGACCCCACGCGCGTTTGCGGCCTCAAGATTTTCATGGGCTCGTCCACCGGCAATATGCTCGTGGACAAAGCATCCACGCTGGCCCGCCTGTTCGGCGAATCGCCCTGCCTGATTGCGGTGCATTGCGAGGACGAGGACCGCATCACCGAAAGGACCGCCCGCTACCGCGAACGCTATGGAGAGGACATTCCCTTTTCCTGCCACCCGGAAATACGGGACGAACAAGCCTGCTACCTGTCCAGCTCCAAGGCCGCCCGTTTGGCGCGTGAAAAGGGCACGCGGCTGCACATCCTGCACCTGACCACGGCCGAAGAACTGGAGCTCTTTGACCCTGGTCCGGTCAGTGGAAAGCGGATTACGGCCGAAGCCTGCGTGCACCACCTGTACTACGATGCTTCCAGTTACGGAACGCTCGGTTCAAAACTAAAATGCAATCCCGCTGTCAAGGAGGCCCGCCACAAGGCCGCCATCCGCAAAGCCCTGCTGGAAGGCCGCATTGATGTGATGGCCACCGATCATGCGCCCCATACGGCGGAGGAAAAATCGGGCACCTATTTCCAGGCCCCAGCAGGCCTCCCCCTGGTGCAACACAGCTTTCATCTGGCACTGGCCGTGGCCATGGAGGAAGGTATGCAGCCCGATGGCAGCAATCCCGCCCAATCCAACAACCCCGCCAACGGCGCATCCTGGACCCTCCCCTTCCTGGCCGACAAAATGAGCCACGCCGTTGCCGACTGCTTTCAGATTGCCGAACGCGGATACCTCCGCGAAGGCTACTTCGCCGATTTTTTCCTCTACGATCCCGACGCCCCCTGGATGCTGGAAAAGGACGGCATTTTGCACCGGTGTGGTTGGTCGCCCATGGAAGGGCAGCGCTTTCCGGGCCGCGTGACCGACACCTGGGTCAACGGCAGCCATGTATGGGCCACCGATGCCGATGGCCGCTCCGCCCTGACGGGCGTATTGGCGGGCCGGCGGCTGGCTTTCGCCCGCTAGGGCGAAGGGCTTGAGCACAGCCTCATCCGCTCACTTGAAGGGCAGAACATAACCAAGGTTTTGGCATATGGTGCTGTCACAGACGCCCATGCCTTGTAGACCGCCTTCCAGGGGTTGGGCGCTACATTGAATCTGGACCAAAGGGCCTCCGGGTTTCTTACGTCCAGCTTTTATGTTATGTATAGCCCCGTGATTCATAAGGCCTTTTTAATACAGCTGTGCGTCCTGATGTGCCTTGGCGCCATGCAGGCGCAACCATCCACGGCTGTGGACCCAGGTCCGCACCAGGCCGCAGACCTCCAAAACGCTGCGGCTCCTGTTCGTGGTGCGCTTTTGGCCGGCCCAGCTCCCGAACTGGACCTGATGGATGCCGCAGCTGCTCCTGCCTGCATCAGCCCGGCACAGCGGAAAGACCTGATGCAACATCTGGATCAGGCCGCGCGCGCCTTGCGGCAGACCTTCGCCGAAAAGGCGCCCACAGCGCCCTCCCAAGCAGCTGATCTGCGCAGCGCCCGCATGCTGTTCCGCCACCCCATGGTCTGGAAAGACAGCCTGGAAGGCTTTTACCATGCCGGGGTGCTGACGGCCTACGCCGACCACAATCCCCATTCGGGCAGCCTGGACTATGCGTGCGGGGCCCGCAGTTATGATGGTCACAGCGGCACGGATTTTATGCCCTTTCCCTTCTCCTGGTGGTCCATGGACCAGAACATGGCCCAGGTGGTGGCGGCCGCACCCGGCAAAATCCTGTACAAGGAAGACGGGCATTTCGACCGCCAGTGCCATGCGCCGGATTCGTCCTGGAACGCGGTTTACCTGCTCCATGCGGATGGGAGTACCAGCTGGTACGGGCACCTGAAATCCGGGAGCCTGACGGCCAAGGCCGTCGGCGAAGCCGTCGCCGCAGGCGAATACCTCGGTATAGCCGGCAGCTCGGGCAGAAGCACAGGGCCGCACCTGCATTTTGAAGTCCACGACAGCCTGGGCAACTGGATCGACCCGTTTCAGGGCGGCTGCGGCAATGCGGGCCACAGCTGGTGGTCCGAACAGCGGCCCTACCGGGACACCCGCATTGCAGCCGTGGGCTTTCATCCCGATGTACCCACGTGGATCGGATGCGCCGATCCCGGCGAAAACACCGTGGAATGGCGCAGCACCTTCCACCACGGCGAGGATGCCTTTATCGGGGTTTACCTGCAGGACCCGTTTGCAGGACTAGCCCTGGACATTCGGGTATTGGATCCCCTGGGCCGTGTGGCCACCATATACCGCCACGACTTTGCGGGCTCATCCCAGGCTGGGTATGCGCTTTTTGCCCTGGATCTGGCCCACAGCATGGAGTTCGGCACCTGGAATGTTGAAATACGGCTGGACGACGAAGTCTACGAGCGCCAGTTTGACTATTGCTACGACGACCTGGTCTGCACATGTCCCACCCCAACCGGGACCATGGCCCTATATCAGGGCGATGCCGCCTATGGCCTGTACTGGAATGCGGTGGACGAGGCCTTGCTGTACCGCGTGCAGGTGCAGGGCCGAGGCGACAACAACCGTGAAGTGGCATCTACCAACGCCGACTGGATCGGACTGGAACGTGGCGAGACCTACCGATGGCGGGTGCGCAGCATGTGTGGACCGTTTGGCTCCCGCTGGACGGATTGGAAGCCCTTCACCGTGCCTTTGTGGGATGTCCGGCCGGTGGCCGAAACGGATCCGACCCTTCGTGCAGCTGCTCCCCTGCGCTATGCGGTGTACAGTGCCATAGGCCAGCTGCTGTGGTCGGGTACGGCAGCACCCGACGCTGCGCGGTTGGAGCAACTTGGTCCCGGCGGCACACTTTACCTCTTTGAGCACGGCCCTGGGGGTACCCGCAAGCGCATGATCCTGCGCTGACCAAGGTCAGCCCGTAAGCCTGCAGCAACGGCTGAACAGGCTCAAGCCCCGTATACCGCTTCCAGTTCCGGGTCGCTGTCCGGATGGCTGGGCTGTTGTGCGCGCATCCAGGTGATGTAGTCGCTGCCCGGTATGGGGGGGAGTTCGCCGGCAGGCGCTTGACCGATGCTGGCCAGATCCGCGATGGCGCGGGCCTGGACTACCAATTGGCCCCTGTGGAAGCTGGAGTGGTTGACCACGTGCTGCACAATGCCGCTGTGTTCCATACGGTGGCGGCGGCCGGACAGGTCGGCAAAGGTGCACCAGGCGGCAAACCAAGCGTCGGCCTGTGCTCCGACGTGTCGGACAAAATCTCCCGTGCTGCGCTGCAAATAGGTGGATAAGGGATCGGTCTCCGCGCCGGGCCTTTGGCTCGGCCAGCCTTTGGCGGATTGGCCCTGTAGGCGCTCAAGCCAAATGCGCTCCGCATCGGCCATGTGCAGGGCCGTTGCCCTGAGGCTGTGGAAGGAGCCGGAACACGGTTGGTCCAACCAACATTCCGGCATGTCGTCCAGCCATCCGGTGTAGCGCTGGCTGGCCCAGCTGTGGTATTCGAGCAACGGCGTCAACATGGATTGGAGCATGGGCGAAGCTTTGGTACGGTGACCGGATGCGGCCGCTTGGCTGAACATAGCGCCACGGCGCAGTAAGTTCGGTGCTCGCGCCGATAATTTCTGCCCCATGTCCCCTACCGATCCCGCTTTTGCGACCGCTTGTGTGCGCAACCGGCACACCGCCAAAGGCCCGGTCCACCCCCACCGCGAAGCCATCTACCCCACCAGTGCATTCGGCTATCCGGATACCGCATCCGCCATGGCGCTGTTCGAAGACCGTGAACAAGGCTACGTCTACGGCCGCTGGGGCAACCCGACCTGCGATGCGGCGGCGGAGGCCATCGCCGATTTGGAATGCGCAGGGGCACCGGAGCTGCGGGAACAGGTCGGCGCCCGGCTCTTTGCCAGCGGCATGGCGGCCATTGCCTCGGCTTTGTTGGCTTTCGCCGGTCCCGGCGAACGCATCCTGGTGCAGCGGCAACTCTACGGCGGCACCGACGAGCTGTTTCGGCGTTGGCTGGAACCGCGGGGCATCGGGCGGATTTCGGTGGACCTCAACGATCCGGCTGCCCTGGCCCAAGCCCTGGCGCAAAAGCCCGTCGCGGTCTACGTGGAAACGCCCTCCAACCCCATGCTGGAATGTGTGGACCTGCCCGCATTGGCTTCGGCCTTGCGGGCCCATGCCGGTGGCGGTGCGGGCGGCGGGCGGCCCATTCCTCTGGTGGTGGACAACACCTTTGCCACCCCCTGGGCCCAGCGGCCTCTGCAGCTTGGGGCCGATGTGGTGCTGCACTCCACCACCAAATTCCTCAATGGCCACGGTTCGGCCCTGGGCGGTTGCGTGGTATCCCGGGACCGGGACTGGCTCAACGGTCCGCTCTTTGACCAACTCAAACTGCTGGGCGCTGTGCCGTCTCCATTTGACGCCTGGCTGCTGCTGGGCGGCATCAAAACCCTGGACGTGCGCATGGAGCGCCAGTGTGCCAACGCCATGGTGCTGGCCGGGTGGCTGTCCGGCCACGCCGCCGTTTCGGCCGTGCATTATCTGGGCCTTGATGGCCATCCCTTCCACCAACTGGCCAGCCGGCAGATGCGGGGCTTTGGCGCGATGCTCAGCTTTGAGGTGGCCGGCGGGCTGGAGGCGGGGATTCGGTTGATGGACCAGGTTCGGGTTTGCACCTTGGCCACCACCCTGGGGACGGTGGACACCCTCATCCAGCATCCCGCGTCGATGACACACGCACCGGTGCCTGCCGGCGAACGCGCCGCAGCCGGCATTTCCGATGGCCTCGTACGGCTGAGCGTAGGCCTGGAGGCGGTCGAAGACCTTCAGGCCGATTTGGATCAGGGCCTGTCGGATCCAGGGCGCTAGTCCCTGTCCCGGATGCGGCGCAGCAATTCGGCCAATTGGCCGTCTACGCCCGCACGGGCGGCATCCACTGTGGGCGTAATCCTCCAATCCGGTTGCACACCGCCGTCGGCCTGTTCGTCAAAAGTGCTGCCGACCAGGGGGATGTCCACCTCCAGGCCGGAATGCGGCAGTTCAAAAAAAGCCACTTGCCCACCGTTGATGCCCCGCAGGTTGCCGCCGCTTGCCGTGCCGGCCAGCGTGGCACGGCCGGTGGCCTTCAGCGACCGGGCCAGGTAAAAGGTGGCCGAGCTGTTGCGGGGGCCGATCAACGCATACACGGGACCGGCATAGGCCTTTTTCTGCCCCTGGATGCGCTGTGGCCCCAGGTCCTTTTTCCAGGTATAGCGGCCATCCCCGGTGGGCACCACCTGGTTGCCCCAATCGCGCCATGCGTCGTTCCAGGAATAGGCGTGTTGGCTGAGGCGCTCCGGCAAGGTCTGGTAGGCCAGCCGGACTTCTTGGCCCGGGAGCACGGCGTCCTCGCGGTACAGGTGCCCGGCCAGAGCTTCGAGGACCTCATCCGCTCCGCCTTCGTTGTCGCGGATGTCCAGCACCAGCGCTTTTGCACCGGCATCCCGGAGTTTCTGGAACGATTGATCCAAAAAAGCCCGCCAATCCATGTCCATGGCCCAGATGTTGAAGGTGCCCAAGACCAGGATGCCGATGCCGTCGTCAGTGATATCAAAAGACCAGGAGTCCGACGGCTTTGCAGGCCATGCCACGCCGGCCTGTGTCCATTGGCTGCGGCGTTCCTCCCGGCTGCAGGCCGCCAGCATGGTCTCGCGTTGTGCGCCCTGGGCATCCGTAAACACCATCCGGTACATTCCCCCGTCGGGCGGCAGGACGATGGGCTGCAAGGCATCCCAGGCTTCGGCCGGCCCCAGACCGGTCAGGGTCAACTGCTCCAGCGCCTGAGCAACATTGCTCCCGTCCCGCTTCACGGCCGTCAGCAGGGTATCGCGCAGGTCGGCCATGGCCATCCCGTTGATGGATGTGATTTCCGACCCCACCGGCACATGCCCTTCGGGCGAAGGCGGCCGGGTGACAAACGCACGTCCATCCACCCAGCAAAAGGCAAAGGGCAGTTTGTCGCCGCCCTGAAGGACCATCTGTTGGACAAGGCTGGGCTGATTGAAGGGGCTCACGTGGGTATGGCCACAGCGCAGCTGGGCCACCAGCCGGCTGAGGGCAAAGAAGGCATCTTCCCGGGTTGAGGCGGCTGCAAAGGCTTCGCCGTAGGCGGAAAAAAGGCCCTCCAACCCATCCTCGTCCAGGTAGCGTTCCGGAGCAGGATGCATGGTGTGCAGCGCATCCTTCAAGAGGTCCAGATCCTGCTGCAGGCCCGCGCGTTCAAGCGGCGGTTCCGAACCGGGCGGCAAGCCCCAACTGCGGTCCCAGACCATGGGTTCCTTGAGCATCCGCGTCCAGCCGCGCGGCATGAGCCGGTTGGCGGTTCCCAACTCCCAGACCTCTTCGTTGAGGATGAACTTGAACTCCAAGATGTCCGGGAACTCCTCAAAGGTGACGGTGGCTTCCCAAAATCCATTGTTGTTCGGATCGCGCATGGCCACGCTTTGCTCCCAGGAAAGGGGCGGCGTTCCGCCACGAAGGCCCATGGACTCCACCTCATCCAATGCGGTGGCGTCCACCTGGAAGGTGAGCTCCAAAGGCCCATCGTAGCGTTCAGGGTCATCCGGAGCGTGTACCGGCAGATTGACTTGTGCGCAAACGCAAGCCATGGAGCCGCTGGCCAGAAAGGCCAGGGCAAACAGGCATCGGAAAGCAACCGCCCGTGCGGTCGATGGGAAATGCGGCATCAGCTGAGCTTGGCAGATACCAAGCTAATGAACTCGCTGCGGGTTTCGGCTTCCTTGAACTGCCCCGTGAAGGCGGAGGTGGTGGTGACCGAGTTTTGCTTTTGCACCCCGCGCATCATCATGCAGAGGTGCTTGGCTTCGATGACCACGGCCACGCCTTCCGGATTCAGGGTTTCCTGTAGGCACTCCAGGATCTGATGGGTCAGGCGTTCCTGCACCTGCAGGCGGCGGGCATACACGTCCACCACACGGGCAATTTTGCTGAGGCCCACGATCTTTCCGTTTGGGATATAGGCCACATGGGCCTTGCCAAAGAAGGGGAGCATGTGGTGCTCGCAGAGCGAATACAATTCGATGTCCTTGACCAGCACCATTTCCGAAGCCGGCTCATCGAACATGGCGCCCTTCACGATGGCGTGCGCATCCATCTCGTAGCCCTGCGTGATGTATTGCAGGGCCTTCGCCACGCGGAGTGGCGTCTTTTCCAGGCCCTGACGTGCCGGGTCTTCGCCAAGGCGTTCCAGAATGTCGTGGTACATCCCGGCCAGGGCATCGGTGTTGGCGCCGTGGTAGGTTTCGGTACGCTGGTAATTGGGGTGTTCTTCCATGCTGGTTTGGGAAACGATATCGGAGGGCAGGGCTTCTTTGAGGCGCATGAGGCTGGACTTGGAAGGGGATGTGCGAAAGGGCCAATCGGGAAGCCTTCGGAGATCCACGCCATGTCCTATGCGGGCAGCGCCGTTGCAGTTATGGCTCTTGCTCTCCGTAGTATTCCACGGAAATGCGCTCGGTCTCTTCCAGTTTCACCCGATACAACATACCGGACGGCAAATGGGGTTCCAGGCGCTTCCAGATTACCTGAACAACGTTTTCGGTAGAAGGTTGGCGATCGCGGAAATCTTCCAGGTCCAGGTTGAGGTTCTTGTGGTCAAAATAGGCCACAATCTGTTCGCGGATGATGCGGCCCAGGTCCTTGGCGTTCATAATGAAGCCGGTTACCGGATCGGGTTGACCCCGCACGGTTACCCAAACGTTGAAGTTGTGCCCGTGGAAATTCGGATTGCAACAAGGACCAAAGACCTCTTTGTTCCGGTCTTCCGACCATTGAGAAACGTACAGGCGATGGGCGGCATTAAAATGCTCGCGGCGCGTGAGGTACACCATCAAATGCTGCGGGATCGTGGTGGGTATGGGAATCGGACAAAGCCGGGCCAAACGGCTCCGTGCAGGCCTCCAAAGCTACGTTACTTTGCCGCCGGCGGGGGCAGGCTTCGCCTACCGGCGAATCCATACCCTGCCCTGATCTTCTGCCGGTGCTTTCCGGCTGACTGCCGAATGCTCCCTACCCGCTTGTGGACATCCTTCTTGTAGCCGCCACCGCCGCCGAAATCCACCCCCTGGTGGAACGCCTCAAACTGGCGCCCCACAACGGGACCGGACTGCTCAAAAGCGAGGCCTGCGGGCACCGGATTGACCTGATGATCACCGGGGTGGGCCTGACGGCCACGGCCTACAAGCTGGGGCGTCGTTTGGCCGAGCGCTATTACCACCTGGTCCTCAACCTCGGTGTGGCCGGGGCCTTTCGCCCGCAGGGCGCCCAGGACCGCTACCGCAGCGACTTTGCCCCCGGCAACCTCGTGCATGT
>JAUIHG010000289.1 GCA_030432405.1 Bacteroidia bacterium
CCCTTGTTTGAAAAAAAGCTCCCCTTCGACAAAGAAAGCCACACCCTCCGCCTCCAGCGCGATGGCGTTAAGGTGTTTAGCCACACCTTCCATTTCTCCATCAGCCGCCAAGACGCCGTGGATTTACGTGCCAGCCTGGTCGAAGTGCTGAACGCCTTCCGCGTGACCCTGCGCGAGCACAACATCGAGGTGCTTTACAGCGAGCTGCCCGAAGTGCCCGCCCAGCCGGACCGTGTCGACCGATTTTACCGCACGGCCCTGGGCCGCATTGTGCAATTTGGCCGCGAGACGCCTCCGGTGGTCACCATCGAGACCCAGGCCCGCGACTTTGGCTTTGACCTGGTGATCTCCGCCCAGCGCCTGACCCTGGAGGGGGAACCCGACCGCATGCATGTGGTGGCGCGCTTCCACGAGGAACCACCGGCGGCATGAACGGCATGGGTTGGCGGACGGGCCATACCGGCGTTCCGGCATGTTAAGCTTGGTTAAAAAGGGGCCATGTGGGCCCTTCGGGCCGAATCCTTCAGGCCTGGCACGCGTTATGCATAGGCATATGCGCATGGAGGCGTAGTTTTCGCCTTCCGGCGAACGCATACCGCCCCGTTTCTCCCCGCGTCCACCTTTCCCGTTTCCCATGCTCCATACCGAACGTTCCCACCGCCAGGCCCGGTCGATCCGGCCTGCCTTTCCGCTTTTTACGCTGCCCCTTGTTGCGCTGTTGGTGCTGCTGTTTTCGCCGGCAGGCGTACAGGCCCAACATGCCGATGTGATCCGCAACGCCCAGAAATTCGAGCGCTTCCTCGATTTTTTGGACGACAAATACCTGGAGGATGTGGACCTGGACGAAACGGTCGAAAAGGCCATCATCCAGGTGCTGGAGGACCTTGATCCACACAGCAACTATTTCAGCGCCGAAGACCTCAAAAAGGCCAACGAGCCGCTGGTGGGCAATTTTGAAGGCATCGGCATCCAGTTCAACATCCTCAAGGACACCATCACAGTGCTGAGCACCATCACCGGTGGGCCTTCGGAAAAAGTGGGCCTGCAGGCCGGCGACCAGATCATCACCGTGGACGAGGAGACGGTAGCCGGCATCGGCATCCAGAACCAGGGGGTGATGGACCGTCTGCGCGGCAAGAAGGACACCGAGGTCACCGTGGGCATCAAGCGGCGCAACCGCAACAAGCTCGTCGACTTCACCATCACCCGGGACAAGATTCCGCTGTACAGTGTGGACGCCAGTTATATGGCCAATCCCAGTACGGGCTACATCAAAGTGAACCGTTTTGCCGCCTCCACGGCGAACGAATTCCGCGAGGCCATGGACGCGCTCAAGGACGAAGGCATGGAAAACATGATCCTCGACCTGCGCGGCAATTCCGGCGGCTACCTGAACACCGCCCTGGAAATGGCCAACGAATTGCTTGGCGGCCGCAAGCTGATTGTCTACACTGAAGGCCGCGCCTATCCCCGCCAGGACGCCTACGCCGACTATACTGGCGGTTTTACCCAGGGCAAGTTGGTGGTGCTGATCGACGAAGGATCGGCCTCGGCTTCCGAGATCGTCTCCGGCGCCATCCAGGATTGGGACCGGGGCCTGGTCATCGGCCGCCGTTCCTTCGGCAAAGGCCTGGTGCAGCGGCCCTTTTCCCTGCCCGACGGCTCGGCCGTGCGCCTGACCGTCCAGCGCTATTACACCCCTTCGGGCCGCAGCATCCAGCGCGACTATTCCGAAGGGAAAAAGGATTACTACAAGGAAACCATGCGCCGCTTTGAAAGCGGCGAACTCCTCACCGGGGAGATCGACAGCCTGCCGGATTCGCTGCGCTATTACACCCAGCACAACAAGCGGGTGGTCTATGGCGGCGGGGGCATCCTGCCGGACATTTTCATCAAGCTGGACACCAGCTTTGTCTCCGATTTCTACGACGACGTGGTCGGCCAGGGCGTGCTCAACCAGTTTGCCATTTCCTGGACCAACAAGCACCGCGACGGCCTGTACAAGGAATTCCCGGACGCCAGGGCTTTCGCCGAAGGCTATACCCTGACCGCAGAAGCCTGGCAGGATTTCATCGACTATGCCGCGGCCGAAGGCATCGACTACGATCCCGAGCAGGCCGCGCCCAGCCTGGACCGTCTGCGCTGGTTTGTCAAGGCCATGATTGCGCGCAATCTCTGGGACATCGAAGCCTACTTCATGGTGGTCAACCAGCACGATCCCGGGTTCCAACGCGCTGTCCAGGTCATGGAAGACGGCACGTTTGAGGAGATGAAGATCGCGGCACGGTAAGCTCGGTGGGTATGAACGGTTTGCACGGGTTATCTTAACGGGGTAACCCCCGCAAACCACCTCCTCCATGTTGTCTTTTTACCCCACCGGGCGCGATGCGCTCCGCCTTTTGCGCTTTTGTTGTTGCCTTTTGCCGATCGGTTTTGCCGTCAGTCCTGCTGTGTTGCAAGCCCAATGCCCTCCGGGCGAAGTCGAAGTCACCATTGACGTGGCCACCGACAATTTCGGCTATGAACTGTACTGGGAGCTGCTGCCCGACGGCAATGCCTGCGGGGTGGGAACGCTTTTCGCCGGAGGCAATCCGGCGGTTGGCTGCACGGGCGCTGGTGCCCAGAACCAGGCACCCGGCGGTTATGGCGACAACCTGACCGTTACTGAAGGCCCGTGGTGCCTGATTGAAGGCAATACCTACACCATCCAGTGGAACGACGACTGGGGCGATGGGGGCGGCACCTTCACGGTGTTTGTCGAAGGCCTGCCGCGATACACCTTCTCCGGTGCCGGTGCTACGGCCCGATGGGATTTTGACGCGGTACCCGCACCCGAACGCGACGCGGCGCTGAACGCGTTGGTGGTTCCCGCCTTTACCGCATCCAGCAGCCTGGAGCTGCGTGTGGAAGTGGAAAACCGCGGCAGCAGCACCATCACCGATCTGGATGTGGCCTACACCGTGGATGGAGGCAGTCCGGTAACCGGCAGCCTGAGCGGCTTGAGCCTGGCCCCGGCAGAAACGGCGGTGTATACCCACCCCGTGCCCTTCAGCGGCGGCGTGGGCACCTACGCCTTTGCCATGAACGTTACCGGCGTGAACGGCAGCACCGACATGGATGCGTCCAACAACAGCGTCGGCAAAACCGTGGAGGTGCTTGAGCCGATCCCCAACCTGGTCGACGCCATGATTGCCGAAGGCACCACGCCGGAGGTGATTGGGACCGTCGATGACGGCCTGGAT
>JAUIHG010000064.1 GCA_030432405.1 Bacteroidia bacterium
CAATATCCTGCTGCCCATCGGCACCTACCTCATCCCCATCACGTTGGGCCTGATGGTGTTGGGCATGCTGTGGGGCATGGCCCGCCAGCCCAAGAGCGCCGTCAAGTCGCTCGGCGGTTTGGCCGTGATGATCGTCATCTTCTTTGTGGCTTATAGCTCTGCAGACACCACCAACTACTCCACCATTCCGGTATCGGACAATGTGGTGCGTATCGTGGAGGCAGGTCTGGTCACGTTGGGCATCATCTTGGTCGTGACCCTGGTGGCCGTCGTTTTTTCGGGCATCCGCAATCTGGTCAAATAAGCCGCTGACGGGCTTCACTAAACACCGATAGCGCCATGGCCAAAAAGATTACGGAGATCAATGCCAGCTCGATGGCGGACATCGCCTTCCTGCTGCTGGTGTTTTTTCTCGTCACCACGGAAATCGACATCGACGAGGGCATCAATGTGGTCCTTCCGCCCTGGACGGACGAACCGCCCCCCGATGTCAAGCAGAACAACCGCAACACGCTGGCCGTGTTGGTGAACTCGCGCAATGAACTGCTGGTCGAAGAAGAGCGCTTCGAAGTGGAGGAGCTGCGCGACTACACCAAGAAGTTCATTATGAACAATGGCCGCGACCCGGAGATGAGCGACAGCCCCCAAAAGGCCATCGTTTCCTTCAAGGGCGACGTGGGCACCAACTACGACACCTACATCCAGGTGTACAACGAGCTGCGCGGTGCCTACAACGAATTGCGCGACGACCTGACCCGGCAGAAGACCAACGGCCGGAAGAAAACCTACCTCGCCCTGGACCCCCTCTCCCGGGATTCCATCATCCGCGACGAGATCAAGGACATCCTTCCCATCCGCCTGTCCGAGGCCGAGCCCACGGACTTCAGCGCGAACAAATAATCCCCAACGAGCATGTTAGGGCACTTTAAACGCAAGAAGAAGGAACTACCGGCCATCAACACCTCGTCCCTGCCGGACATCGTGTTCATGCTCTTGTTCTTCTTCATGGTGGCCACACGCCTGCGGGAGACCGAGGTGAAGGTCAAGCAGAGCCTCCCCAAGGCCACCGAACAGGAAAAGCTGGAGAAAAAGGACCTGTTGTCCTATATCTTCATCGGCTCCCCGGCCTCGGAGTTCCAGGACGAATTCGGTTCCGCTCCGCGCCTGCAGCTCAACGACCGCATTGCCACGGTGGATGAAGTACAGGCCTTTGTAGCCTCCGAGAAAGCCAAAATGCCGCCGGAACTGGCCAACAAGATCATCATCGCCATCAAGTGCGACAAGGACGCAGACCTCGGCATCCTCTCGGATGTAAAAACCGAACTCCGCAAGGCCAACGCCCTGAAGATTACCTACATCACGCTCCGGGGCCTGGAGAACTGATCCAACCCGAGCCAACGCTTCAAAAGCCACCGCCATCCGCGGTGGCTTTTTTGTGGGAGTGTTGCAGTGGGCCTTGGTTTGCTTGTGGTATTGGTTGCGGCAGTAGTTGGTGGTGCTGCCGCTGCAGTTGCAGGATCCGCCGGGCGTACCCGATGCGTGCCCTGGGCGGCGTGTGGCTTTCGCCGTCAGGCGGAGGTCATCTTTAGCTGCTGGCTTGGGACCAGAACACGGACGTCCGGTTGCGGGCCGTTGAAAAGGCAAACACCGCACCATGCCCATCCTTGCCCTTCGACCACGCCATGCATCCAAAGACCTGCCCCTCGGCACCATGGCCGACATTGCCTTCCTGTTGTTGATTTTCTTTTTGGTGTCGACCGACATCCAGCAGGATGCCGGTTTGCCGGCGGTCTTGCCGCCCCTGGAATCCGGCGCCAATGCATCGGTGGAACCTCCTGCGCTGGCCGTGCTCGTTGCTTCGGATGGCGCGCTGCTGGTGGACGAGGCCGCCACGCCAATGTCCGACCTTGACGAGGCCATTTCCGGATTCCTGCAGCGCAGCGGCGCAGGGTCGGGCGCGGTCGTAGACCTATCGGTACCGCGTGACCTGCGCTATGTCGACTACATCGGCGTCTACGATGCGGCCCAGCGCGCGTTCAATCAGCAGCGCGAGGCTTACGCCATGGCCCGGTGGGGTCGGACGGGAGATGCCCTTGCGCCGGCCGAACGCGTGGCTTTGAACGAGGCCTGGCCGCGACGGATCCGGGAGGTGGTGCGGGAGTGAGGCTGCATCAGACAAGCTTTGGGCTGGTCCGAGCCCCTATCTTTGGGACCGTCCGCTCTCCAATCCCGGCCCTTGGATTACCTCGCGCTTCTCGTATTTGCCCTTTTCTGGCTCTTCATTGAAGGCGTCGTGTTTCGAGGCCTGCGCTCTGCGTATCCGGAAGGCTGGTCGCGCCGCCTGGCGCTCGGGTTTTGGGCTTTTGGCCTGTTGGTGGTGCTGTTTTTCATCACGGCAGCTGTGGTGATGGGCGGACCACCGGTGCGCGCCACGCCGATCCAGAACCTGGTGGCTGGGGTGGCCTTTACCTTCCTGATCGCCAAGTTCATTTACGCCATCGCATTCGCCTTCGGCGAAGGCATCCGCCTGCTGGTGCGCTGGCGCCGCTGGCGCGCCGAGTCTCGCCGTTCGGCTACCGATCCGGAGCTGACCGACCACGGCCAACCCGCCGAACCCGAAGCCCGTGACCTTTCCCGCCGTCGCTTTGTAGGGCGCATGGCTTTGGGCATTGCCGCATTCCCCTTTGTGGCCTTCCTGCACGGCGTGGTCCGGGGCCGCTACCGCTTTGAAGTGCAGCGGATCCGCATTGCCTTTCCCGACCTCCCACCGGCTTTTGACGGGCTGGTCATTGTGCAATTGTCCGACTTCCATGCGGGCAGTTTCGACGACCCGGAGGCCGTTCAGGCTGGCCTGGAATTGGTTCAGCAGGAAGACCCGGATCTGTTGCTGTTCTCCGGCGACATGATCAACGACCGCGCCGAGGAAGTGGAGCCCTTCAAAGCCGCACTCGGCAAATTGCAGGGCCGCATGGGCAAGTTTGCCTCCCTGGGCAACCACGATTATGGCGGCTACTCCTCTTACACCGAAGGGGAGGGCAAAATCCCGAACCTGGATCGGCTCAAGGCCCACCATGCCGACATGGGTTTCCAGTTGTTGAACAACGCGCACGTGCGCCTGGAGCGCGAAGGCCAATCCATCGTCCTGGCGGGCGTAGAAAACTGGGGGCACCGTCCCTTCCCCCAGCTCGGCGACCTGGATGCAGCCCTGGCCGGAACGGCCGAAGACGATTTTGTGGTCCTCCTCTCCCATGACCCCACGCACTGGGATGATAAGGTTCGCCCGAACGGGCGAACGGTGCATCTGACCCTGAGCGGCCACACCCACGGCGCACAGATGGGCGTGGAAGTGCCGCCGCTGCGCTTCAGCCCATCCCAATTTGTCTATCCGCGCTGGGCCGGCCTCTACCGCGAAGGCCGCGAGCACCTCTACGTCAACCGCGGCTTCGGCTACATCGGCTTCCCCGGCCGCGTAGGCATCTGGCCGGAAGTGGCGCGGATTGAGTTGGTGCGGGGAGAGGCTTAGGTCAACCCCTACCGCAATCCAAAGTCCACATGATAGTGGTCGTCGTGCATGGCGTTGACGCCAGGCGGCAGAGCTTGAGCAAAATAGATGCCTCTGCGCAACAGTTCCTGTCCACTGGGCGTGGCAAACAAATCATCCTTCAATTCGATTTTCAGGATAACCTTTTTGATGCTCAGGCCATTTTGAAGCGCCGCATCGTCAAGGGCCAACAAGTGTTGCGCCATGGTTTCAAAGTCAATCGACGTCCCTTTAGATAGCTTGAGTTTTCCATCGTCATCAAACTGCAATAGGTAGTGCCACAACCCCAGACGTGCATAGCGATAAACAGGCCCTTTGCGATTTGATAAAGGAACCATAAAGTCTGCACTAAGTCCATTCTGGTGGGTACGATGCAAGGCCATGGACCCGCCTCCTTTATTGGACAACTCCATCACACGGAAATGTCGGCCCGGACAGGTGGAGACACAAATGGAATAGGCCTCAATCAGCGCAGCATGAACGCGGCTGCTGGTATACGCATTGTCCAGCAGATAATAGCTGATCGGGCTGAAACAGCTAAAGTTGGGGCCGCGAAAAGGCATGAGGTACGCGTGCTCGAGTTTGCCCTGGCCAGTACTGCCGTGAACAACAGATTCTCCAGCATTCGTGTGCACCAACTCACGCAGTGCGCAACAGATACATATCAACAAACCGATCGCGGCAACGCAAACACATCTCTTGATTGTTTTAGCCATGCACCCAAAACGGCCTGAACGGAGGATTGGTATACCTAGCTTACTATCAACACATCTTCGGCATCAACCTGGAGGCATCACCCGGAATTCTTGGAAAACAGCTCAGAAGTTCAATGGCAGGGCAATCAATAGTAAATTGTATAGAACCATCATTTTAAAGCACAGATAAATCCCGAAGTGCGTCCAATAGCTGAGCTAAGAGCCGTATCCATCGGAAAGTTCGAACCATCAAGAAGCATTTAGCAGCTTGATGGGTCAATCAAGTTATGCAGCACTGTGTGCCACGATACAGAAGTAAAGCGCTGTATGCTTCCTGCGAAAAGGAGCCTCATTGATCCTGTAACCTTTCGCTAAGAAGAGATTCAAAAGTCGCCTGCTTTTCTTTCAACTCCGTCAACTGATCTATAAAATCGGAACTTAACTTTTCGGGTGCATTGCACCATCCCTCCTCAATCATTTGCCTCGTGCGCACATCAAATACTTGACCCCATCCCTCAAAATACCGAGCGAACACTTCATATTCTTCGCGAGTTGGTGGAATGCGCGATTTTATGGTATCCAATGTACGTCCAAAATGAAATGACAGGCGCAATCTTGCCTCATTCAGCATGTCGAGCATGGACGAGTCGAGCACACCTTCTTGCATTTCGCAAATTGATTTAGCCCCCATCATAACCAGCGCAAAGTTATTGAAGGGCTCTTCGCATGTCCTGTACATGCTATCGATCAAAATGTACGTTTGATATGGTATATCGTTGGAAGACGACCCATTTGATGACCCGCAGGAGAACATGGATAGAAGCATTAACGTGCTCATTCCAATAGAGAAGATCAGGCGACGCAGCATGTTTTAAACATTAAATGACTTTAAAGACCGCGAACATAGCACACTGTTGATGCGCATTAGTCAGATATCGTCGCATTGCTTCAGCAGTGTTGCTGATCGCTGCTACCGATTACATGGCAACGCAGAAGACCTGTTACCAAGAAAAATCAAAACGCTGAAGAGCCGTGGTCTCGTGGTTTGCCAATAAGACCTACACGTTGTCTCCATTACTCTGGACGATAGCATGGATGCCAAAGCACCGATTCATTTATACTATTATTGGAGTTCCAGACGATTATCCTTATGGTTTGGCGCACGCTGGAACATCACGAACCGATTTTATTGGGTGGCCCGTGTCGTGCCTGTCCACAAAACCTATTCCCACTGCATGCGGTGTAAGCGCTGAATGGCATGCATGCGTTTTTCATCCACGTTCGCCTGTTCGGCGAAAGACGGCCACTGCCGAACGGCATCCAGCACCTCCTCAAGCATCGTCTTGGCGCTGGCCTGCTTCATGCCTGCCTTCGCCGCCAAGGCGTACAGATCCTCCAGCTCAAAATCTTTGCGTTTTCCGTTGATGCGCATTTGATGTTGACTGGTCCACACGCCTTGTGGATGGTAAGCAAACGAGACATCGAAGGCAGGGGATAGCGACCAGCGTCCGCGACGGTCCATGAGAAAGGCAATGTTCTTGACGTGGTCGTCGCAGTTGCGGGCCACCACATTGAAGAAGGCGCGCCGTACCTGTTCTTCGGCGGCAAGCCGCGAAAGCCCCAGTCGGCGGATGACCTCAATGGCCTGCTCGTAGCTGGAAGCGCCGGCCGCATTGAAATCCAAATGGGCCATAGCCCCCAAAGACTGCATGTGCAGTTTGTCTCCATCCGGCGTACGGTCAAAGCGCTTGGTCATGAAGTGGCTGCGGCCGCCTTCGTGGTGCAGCCGACACGTTGCCATGTCAATCCCGGCAGCCAACGCCATCCGGTGATATGCCCATTCGATTTTGCCATAGCCCATCGGGTTGTGCACGCCACTTTGGCCTGTTGAGGAAACGCCATCAAACTTGATGAGCCAAGGCTCAAACGCCGACCCTTGTGGCACCTGTCCGGAACGAAAGGCGTGGGTTTTTGGATTCCAGGCCAGAATCGCCTTTGCGCGGGCTCCTCCTGCGGAGGTTCCCACGCGAAGGATATCGCCGATGGCTTTGTGGTCGTTGGTGCCGGAAAACACGCCTTGCAGTTGAGCCTTTTGGTCCAGCACCCGGTTGGCCAAGGCCACCAACTGCTCCACCTCGACCTCCTCCGTTTTTCCCTGTGTGCCATGGGTCGCTGGCTCAAACTCCAGGGCGCCCATAGCCCGCTGTCCGATGTAGCACAAGCGCTCCACAGGATGAAAACTTCCGGCCGCTCGTCCCTGCGATGCCAACCAGGCATCAATGACGGCATTGCCGTAAGCGTCCGGTAAGGCATCGGCCAACATACCCGGCAGGCCTTTGAACGTATTGCGCGGCAATCCAGGAAAGGCATATGGATCCGGCCCCAAAGGCATGGTCAGTGGGGCCAATTGAATGCCGCTGGGCAAGAAATCCGGGTCAAACTGAAAAACCCCGAGCTCCCGTTCCGCCAACCAACTCACGGCTCCGATGGAACTGCCCCAAAGCTTTACACGCGCATCGCTGACCATGGTGTATTGATTTTTGAACGATCGATCCGATATCCTATCACCCTGCCATCCATCGTGCAATACTGCAGCACCCAGCCCCCTGCTCTGCACCCGGTCCGGGACTCAACCTTCATCCCCCCATCGCCAAGCCTGGTTTCCAGGTGCTTCCCCTTCAGAAAAATTATCTTCTGTTTTGGAAGCCGATGTCGGCACATGCGCTTCCCCGCTGCTCAATCCAGACTTCGGCCGGGCGCGTTGGCGGAGCTTCTTTCGTCCCTCCAGCCGATCCATGGGGCGAATGGTCGGATCAGGCAAAACATGTTCCAATACATGTTGCAAGCGCAAGGCGATCAAAACGCGCAAAAAATTGTCCAGGCTGGTTCCTTCGCCGTTTTCCAAACGGCGAAGGGTGCGCAGGGAAATTCCCGCTTCTTCGGCCAACTGCCGCTGGGTCTGGTTGCGGCTTAGCCGAATGTTGGCCAATTGGCTGCAGAGGTCCTGTTCAATCTGCTGGCTGCTGAACGTGATGTAGTTCATTTTAAAAGGCCATTTATGACTTATTAAAGGCCTGTTTTAAATATAAGGGGCCATATACGGTCTTCTAAGGACCTGGTTTACTTTTTTAGACTTTAAAAGCCATATATGGCCTTCTAATTCTCTATTGCATATTTAAATAGCCATATTCGGCCCTTAAAATAACAGTAAGATTGACGTAATAATGGTCGTCCTGCATGGCATCCACCGAAGGAGGTAGCGCTTTGGCAACGTAGCTTCCGCGCTGCAATAGCGCTTGCCCGCTCTCCGTAGCAAACAGGTTGTCTTTGAGCTCAATCCTGAGGATCACCTTTCTGATGTGCTAACTATTGGCGCGGGATGCATTGTCGGAGGCTCAAAGACGAGTGACTGGATTGGCTCCGCCGGACTGCTGTCCGGCTCCGCCGATCGCAGGTGGTGGGGGTGCCATCCCAGCAAAAAGGCGCGCCCCGGTGGGGCGCTGATTTTTTCATGCCCAGCCGGCAATTTGCAAGCAAGCTTGCAATGACCTGCAGGCATGAAAAAAGCCGCCTGTTGGCGGCCTTTTTGCTGGGTGGTCGGGGTGACTGGATTCGAACCAGCGACCTCTTCGTCCCGAACGAAGCGCGCTACCGAGCTGCGCTACACCCCGAAGGAGGGCAAAAATAGGGGTTCGGGACGGGATTCGCCAGAGCGGCAGCGCATGGCGGCAAAAAAGTCCACATCGGGTGGATTTGCCAGCGTATAGCTGCCAGGATCCGGTAGGCTGAACCAGCTTTGTGCCAGGCAATGGCGCGTGCATGCTGATCCGCGCTCAGCAGCCACATCCGGACACACCTCATGGCCCCGACTCCCATCCACACCCGCTTTGCGCCGACCCCCAGCGGCTTGCTGCACCAAGGCAATGCCTTCAACGCGGTATTGTGTTGGCTTTGGGCACGGCACAGTGGGGGAAGCCTGCGTCTGCGCATCGACGATCTGGACCGGCCGCGCGTGCGTCAGGCTTATGTCCAGGACGTCTTTGACACCCTGGAGCGGCTTGACATTCACTGGGACCACGGGCCGCAAAACGCCAAAGCGCTGGCTACGCACAGCCAGCAAAGCCGCCTGCCGCGCTACCGGGAAACCCTGGCGGCGTTGGTGCAGACCGGTCGTGTGTATGCCTGCACCTGCTCGCGCAAGCAAATCCGCCAGGCCATCGCCGAACGCGGCCTGCCGGCCGACAGCCCCCTTGCCTATCCGGGCACCTGCCGGGACCAAGCATTGCCGCTCGACACTCCCGAAAGCTCCTGGCGCCTGAACCTGGAGGGCCTGCCGGAAGAGGCCTGGAAGGACGGCTGGCTGGGGCCGGTGTCGTTTTCGCCGGCAGGCGAAGGCGATCCCGTCATCCGCCGCCGCGATGGGGGCATGCCCGCCTACCACCTGGCCAGCCTGACCGACGACCTGGACCAGGGCATTACCGGCATCCTGCGCGGTGAGGATCTGCTGTCGGCCACGGTCCTGCAGCGCAGCATGGCCCGGCTCTTGAAAGCCGATGCCTTTCTTCAGGCACCGCTTGTACACCATCCCCTGCTGTTGGCGCCGGACGGGGAGAAATGGAGCAAATCGGCGGGCAATGCGGTCGCCGCGGCAGCGGTAGATGGGAGCGACCGCCCCCGCATCGACGTGGGCAGCACTTACCAGGCTGTGGCCGATGCCCTGGGACTGGACTGGAAGGCGCCTGAAGGCGATGCTGTGGCAGCAGATGCCCAATCGGCCAATGTTCCGGCAGCTATGGCCCGAAGCCTGCTGCAGAAAGCTCAGACCAGGGAGCAGCTGTTTCCGCACGTACCTCGTTCCGCGACAAATGATCCCGCCCAACCGGGCCCCGGGATGTGACCGCAGGCACGGGAACCGCCGCACGGTCCTTTGTTGTTTTGCGCTCGGAAAACGCCACCGCTATGTCCCTCTACAATCTGCCCAACGAAAGCGCCTTCGCGGAACGCGTCATTGAAGCCAGCCGCCAAACACCCGTGCTGGTGGATTTTTGGGCGGAATGGTGCGGCCCCTGCCGCATGGTCGGCCCCATCCTCGAAAAGCTGGCGGCCGAAGAAGCCGAGCAAGCCCAGCCCGCCTGGACCCTGGTCAAGGTCAACACGGAGCAGTACACCGCCATCGCCCAGGCCTACCGCATCCAGGGCATCCCCAACATGAAGCTGTTTGTGGATGGCGCCGTGGCCGGCGAACTCGCCGGGGCCCTGCCGGAGCCGCAACTGCGGGCCTGGCTGCAAGAGCAGCTGCCCAGTCCGGCCAAGGATGCCCTGCGCGCAGGCCAGCACCTTCTGGCCCAATGGCGGGAAACACCGGATGCCGGCGCTGCCGAGGCCCTGGCCGTGCAGGCCACGGCCAAGCTCACGGAAGCCCTGGAGGCCGGACTCGATGAAGCCCGCCCGGACCTGGCCGAACTGCTGCTGGTTGAACAGCCACCAAGGGCCCTCGAGCTTCTGGAATCCGCCGGTCTGGACGAACGCTCCGAAGCCCTGCGGACGCTAGCCACGCTGTTGGCCGAAAAGCCTGCCCAGCGGCCAAAAGGCGCAACCGCAACCGCTTTTGAAGAAGCCCTTCAGGCCTTCACCCAGCGGGACCATGCGACCGCGCTGGAGGCGGGCATTCGCGCGGTAGCGCTGGACAAAACCTGGCATGAAGAAGCCCCGCGCCGGTTTGTGGTGGCGCTTTTCCAATTGCTCGGCCCCCAGCATCCGCTGGTCATCGAGCACCGCCGCGCCTTTTCCATGGCGCTGTACTAGAGCGTCCAGCCATCCGCATGCACAAAGCCCCGGCCGGAAAGGCCAGGGCTTTGCGAAGGCTGGGTTCAACACCAGCGCCGATGATGGGGATTCGCGCGTCAGCGCAACACCGCTCAGCGCAGCACCTGCACGGGTTCGGTGTGCACACCATTGCGGCTTTGGAAGCGCAGGTAGTGCAGCCCATTGGAAGCACCGTCCAGCGCAGCCTCGAAAGCACCGTCCACGGGACCAAAGTGGCGCACCACGCGGCCGGCGCCATCGATCAGGGTCACGGTGGGCCGCTCCTGCGCCAACCATTCGCCCCGCACCTGCACCACGCCGTTGGGCGCCGGATTGGGAAAGAGTTCCAGGTCGGGCTTGGTTCCGGCCAGGTCCGCGAGCTGCGAAACTCCATCCTCCGGCAGGCTCAAGCTTCGGCCCGGCATGGCGTTGTCGTTACTGGACGCGCCGTTCACGTTAACCGCATTGCCGCAGAAGTAGAAGGTAACCGGGCCTGTTCCGGCAGCCGGTGCGGTCCAGGAGACCGTGAAGTTCGGGGAAGCGCTGGCCCCGCCGTTGTGTTCGGCATAAGGCCGGCTTCCTACGGCACTGGCCGTGGCGACCTTGGTGTTGGCCGAGCCGGCGCTCAGGCTCCCGGCAAAAGTTTCCGAGGCATCCAGCGCCGTAAGCTGAAAGCCATAGCCGCTGGGGCTTCCGCTGGAAGACAGTTCAAATTCCAGGTCGTAGGTCTGACCGGACTGCCAGGCGCTCACGGGATTGCCCGTGCCGTCCAATACGCTGAGCGTACCGCTGACCGGGCCAAAAGCACCGCCGTTGTGACAGTTTCCGCAGGTCTGTCCGCCTTCACCGGGCGCGCCGGTATTGCCCTGTCCGGCCTGGGTGGCGCGGCCGTTGCTGTTGCCGCTGAAGAGCATCACCGAGCCCAGTCCGAGTGCGGCAAAAGGCCGGCCGAAAGCAGGGTTTGCCGGTGTCGAAACCGCGTTGATTTTACGTAAAGCATTGACATATTGAGGGGAGGTTGAATGGGAAGGCGTCCCTGACCCGACCTGCTGCACGCAGCATGTCCGGAAGGACGCCTCAATTGATGTTGCAACAATATATGGCATTCTAGTGGCTCCCCATTTATGGGGCCAGCCTTCGCCGGTCCGGCGAAAACATCCGGCAACTTTCCCGCAAAGCCGCAGCCCATATGCGTTCCCGTGCGTAGCATTGTGGCATGTTGTGGATGATCCTCATTGGCGCTGTGGCCGGATGGCTGGCAGGCCAAATCATGAAAGGCAAGGGTTTTGGCATCCTGGGCAATATCCTGGTCGGCATCGTGGGCAGCCTGGTGGGCGGCTTTGTGTTCCGCATGGCCCAGATCCAAGCCACCGGCGGCATTGGCGAACTGATCACCGCCACGGTGGGCGCGCTGATCCTGCTTTTTGTCATCGACCGGGCCAAACGCTGAAGCCCCATATCTGGTTGGCATCTGGCTGCACAGAAGCTGGAACAGCCCTGTCTGCAGGCCGACATAGTGTGACGTGCTGCCATGCGTTGCGAAGGCATCTGTGACCCGTCGACCGGCCCCACACAGCCTCCGGCAAGCCCACTTCCGTAACTGGTCCTATGGACATGCGTAGGGATATACGCGCACCCAACTCGGGTGTGCGTCCGGTTTCCTGTTCCGGAAACCGCAATTCCAGGTATCCCCATGGACCACCATCAGGACCAGCTTGCCTTCCTGCGCATCGGACAAAGCCTTCGCTGCTTGCGGCGGATTTTGCCCATTGCGCTGCTTTTGATGTGGGTTTCGCCTCCGGCGAAAGCCCAGTGCATCACCTCCGTGTACAATTCTTTCTGGTTTGCGGCCCCCGACGTGGACGCCAGCCACGGAGACGAGCCACTGGTCATCCGCGTCTCGGCCTTCGAGGAGGACGTGGCCTACCGCATCAGCATGCCGTCCCAGCCGGCCTTCAGCAGCATCCAGGGCATTGCCTCGGCCGGCAGCATCCGAACCATAGACTTGACCCCGGTCAAAAGCCTGGTGGAAACCAGCACGCCGGACGCGGTGGGCAACCACGGCATTTTGGTGGAAGTCACCGGCACGGGCTTGCCCTACTTTGAAGTCACCCACCCCAACAACCCCGCCATCCTCAACCTCAAAGGCGGCCTGGGCCTGGGCACCGAATTCTACACCCCGTTCCAAAACGTCTTTCCCAACCAAAGCAGCAAAAACGGGGTCAGCGGTTTCATCATCACCGCCACGCGCGATGCCACCAGCATCACCATCACGCCGGCGGTGGACATGGTGGGCCATACGGTCGTGGACGGCCCCTTTACCATCAACCTGGACCGTGGCCAGACCTGGATGGGCCAGGCCCTGGGCAAGGATTCGGCCGACCGCCTGGTCGGCACCCGCATCCAGTCCAGCCGGCCGGTTGCCGTGACCCTGTACGACGACAACATCGCGCCCCCCAGCTCGAGCAACTACGACCTCGGTGCGGACCAGCTGGTGCCCGTGGGCCTGGCCGGTTTGGAGCACGTGGTGGTGGCTGCGGCCGCGGGTCCCCGCGAACACGCCTTTGTCATGGCCACCCAGGACAACACCCTCCTGTACGTGGACAGCATCCCCACACCTCTGGACACCCTGGATGCTGGTGAACAGTATCCCTTCCAATTGACGGGATCGGCGCATTTTCTGCACAGCGACAAGCCCGTGCACGTGCTCCAACTCACCGGCATCAGCGGTGAATTGGGGTACTCGCTGTTGCCTCCCATGACCTGCACCGGGTTGAGCAAAGTGGGTTTCTACCGTACTTCCTCGGGCTCCTGGCGGCCTGTGGTCATCGCCGACTCTGCAGCCATCGATCATTTCCTGGTGGACGGGAATCCCTTTCAACTGCTGGCCTCGGAGTTTTCGCCGGTTCCCGGCACGAATGGACGCTACCTGTTTTCCTATGCGGATTTCACCGTCACGGCCGGGGAAGAACACCTGATCACCAACAGCGGCGGTAATTTTCATTTTGGCGTGGTCAACAACCTCGGCGCCAGCTGTGAAACCGGCTTTTATTCCTGGTTTGGGCCCTCCAAACCCTATCTGGGCGCGGACCGCGTACTGTGCTCCAACGACCTTTTTCCGCTGACCCTGCGCCCGAATGTGGTGGCCGACAGCTATTTATGGAACGATGGTTCCACTTTGGACAGTCTGGTCATCAATGCCAGCGGCACCTACCACGTGCAGGCCAGTTTTGGCGCTTGCGGCACTTCCTACGACACCGTTACCATCGTCCTGGACACCCTGCCAACGGTTGCCCTGACGGGCGATTCGGTGGAGGCCAGCTGTTTTGGCGGAGTGGCCACCTTTGACTTGACCAATCCGGCCCTGACAGCGGGATCGGATGCAGGTACGATCACGTATCACCGCAGCGAACTGGGCGCGCAGATTCAGTCGGACACCATCGGCGATCCCACCGCCGTGCCTCCGGGCGTGTATTGGCTGCGCCTGACCACCGAGTGCCTATGCTACTCCACCCGACAGATTACCGTCTGGACGGACTGCATCCCGGAGCTCGTGGACGACATCGACACCAGCAATGTGGATGGCACCGTACAGCTCAACCTGCTGGCCAACGACGATGATCCTTACGGCAATCTGGATACCGGTTCGGTGGTGCTTTTGGATCCCGTCCCGGGCGGTACAGTCAGCCTGGACTCTGCGGGCTGGATCACCTATTCGCCTGACCTGGTGTATTGGCTATCGCAGGACACCAGCACCTGGCAGCCGGACAGTTTCCGCTATCAGGCTTGCGATGGCACCGGCAACTGCTCCAGCGCCTGGGTTTACATCGAAATCATCAATACCTGGCTCGGCCCCCTGGCCCTGGACGATTCCGTCTCGGTGCCCGAGGATGGCTCGTCTGCCTGGGATGTGGTGGGCAACGACCTCAACATTTCAGCCACCCTGGACAGCGCCAGCCTGGCGGTGGTCAGTGGTCCGGCCAATGGCGCAGCCGCTTTCCTGCCTGACGGCACGATCGGCTACAGCCCTGACCCGGATTATTTTGGACCGGACGTTCTGGTATACGTCCTCTGCGACACCTTTGGCTTTTGCGATACGGCCGTGGTGTTCATTTCCGTTTTGCCGGTCAACGACCTGCCGTTGCTCGGACCGGACAGCCTCACTACAATAGAGGACTCCACAGCCACGGCCATCGTCCTGGCCAACGACACAGACATCGACGGCTTTGTGGACGGGGCCAGTGTGGCGCTGGTTTCGCCTCCGGCGAACGGCAACGCCAGCGTCAATCCCTCGGGCAGCATCAGCTACACCCCCGACCCGGATTGGTTTGGCATCGACAGCTTTTCCTACCAGGCCTGCGACAACGAAAGTGGATGCGACACCGCCTGGGTGGTCGTGGCGGTGGCCCCGGTCAACGACGCGCCCGATCCGCAGGACGATGTGCTGCTGACCGCCGAAGACACGCCTGGCACGGCCAACGTCCTGGCCAACGACACCGACATCGATTCGGATTTGGACAGCGCCAGCCTGGCCATCCTCCTACCTCCGGTCAACGGTTCGGCCAGCGTACTGGGCAGCGGCGTGGTCCAGGTTCTTCCCGATCCCGATTTCAACGGCACCGACAGCCTGCGCTACCGCATCTGTGATATCGAAGGTGCGTGCGACAGCGCTACCGTCCGCATCATCGTCACCCCGGTCAACGACGGCCCCACCGTGCTCAACGACACGGTCAGCACACCGGAAGACGTGGCCCTGGACATCCTCATGCTCGACAACGATTCGGACATCGACGGCTTTGTGGACGGCTCCAGCGTCAGCATCCTTTCGCCTCCGGCGAACGGTTCGTTCATCCTCAATCCGGCCGGCTGGCTGCAGTACACGCCCAACGCCCACTATTTCGGTGCCGACAGCTTCCAGTATCAGGCCTGCGACAACGGCGGACTTTGCGGTCAGGCCTGGGTATTCATTTCGGTTCAGGACGTCAACGATGCGCCTTCGGCGGTCAACGACCTGTTGGACGTCCTGGAAGACTCCAGCGCCACGGCCGATGTATTGGCCAACGACTCGGATCTGGACGGCAGCCTGGATACGGCATCTTTGACCGTGTTGATAAGCCCCATGAACGGCGCTGCGGTGGTTGATGCTTCCGGAGGGATTTTCTACACGCCGGACCCCTCCTATTTCGGTCCGGACAGCCTGCGTTACCGCATCTGCGACGACGACGGCGGGTGCAACACGGCCTGGCTCTTCATCAACGTGTTGCCGGTCAACGATCCGCCCATGCTGGTGGACGATACGGCCAGTGTGCTGGAAGACAACAGCGTAGTGGTCGATGTGCTGGCCAACGATGTGGACCCGGACGGCACCATGGACGCCGGCAGCCTCACGGTGGCCTCCAGCCCGCTGAACGGGGTGGTGGTTTTGACCGGTGGACTGGACATCAAATACACTCCAGCGCCGGACTACTTTGGCACCGACAGCTTCACCTACCGGGCTTGCGACGACGGCGGCTTGTGCGACACCGCTTCGGTGTTTATCACCATCACCCCCCTGGCCGAAGCGCCCGTGGCCCTCAACGATACGCTGCCGGGCAGCGAAGACCTTTCCGGAACGATCAGTCCATTGCTCAACGACAGCGATCCGGATGGCGACATTGACCCGACCAGCCTCAGCATCCTGACCGGGCCCAGCGTGGGCACGGTGGTGCTGACCGGCACCACCATCAGCTTCACCCCACCAGCCGATTGGTCGGGTACTGACTCGGTGCAATACCAAATCTGCGACCTCACTGCAGCCTGCGCCACGGCCTGGATTGTTTTCATTTGGGCCCCTGCCCCGGACCCGCCCATAGCGGTCGATGACATGGTGTTCACCGATGAAGATGTGGCGGTCGTGGTCAACGTGGCCGCAAACGACAACGATCCGGAAGGCGACCTGGACCTGAGCAGCATTGCCGTGGTCTCCGGCCCCTGGCACGGCTCGAGCGCCAGCACGGCCACCCTGGGCGAGCTGCTGTACAGCCCGGATGCCGGACACTTCGGCAGCGACTCGATGGTCTACCGCATCTGCGACGCCACCGGCCTGTGCGACAGCGCCACGGTGCGCATCGCCATCGGGGAAATCCCCGGCATTCCGGTGGTTCAGGACGATGCCGCCAGCACGGAGGGCGATCAACCCATCGGCATTGCCGTGTTGATCAACGACATCCCGGGAGACTACCCCTTTGAATTGGACAGCCTGGAGGTGTTTTCGCCTCCGGCGAGCGGCAGCCTGGACGTGGACAGCACAACGGGCATGATCACCTACACGGCGGACTTCGGCTTCTGCGGCCTGGACAGCTTCCGCTACCTGATCGGCGACAGCCTGGGCAATGCCGATACCGCCACCGTGGTGGTGGAAGTGCATTGTTTCCCACCAGAAGCCGTCGACGACGTACGCAGCATCCTGCCCGGCGACTCCAGCCTGGTGGCCGTGCTCGACAACGACTACGCCGGCACGGGGGGCTGGGACAGCAGCGGCTTGGCCGTGTTGGCATGGCCGGTACACGGCAGCCTGGCCTTCGACAGCCTCAGCGCCCGCTACCGTTACCATCCGCCTGCCGCACCTTGGTGCGGCGAAGACAGCTTCCAGTACCTGGCCGCCAATCGCTACGGTTTCAGCGACTCGGCCTGGGTGCGCATCGACGTGGAATGCCAGCCCTTTGAAGCGCGCGATGATGCTGCCGAAACACAAACCGGCACTTCGGTCCAGATCGATTGGCTGGCCAACGACGATGCCGATGCCGACCCGGCCAGCTTCCGGATTTCCGCCCCGGCGGAAAACGGCTTGGTGCTGGTTTCCGGAACGGGCATTCTGGAATACATTCCGGATGAAGGTTTTGTGGGCGAGGAATGTTTCACCTATGCGGTGGACGACCTCAGTGGCCTGCGCAGCGACGATGCCCGGGTCTGCGTTGCGGTGACCGATGTGCTGCGCCTGCCCATCCTGCCGGAAATCTTCACGCCCAACGGCGACGGCCGCAACGACGTCTTTGCCGTGGACAACCTCGAATACTTCCCGAACGCTTCGCTGGCGGTATTCAACCGCTGGGAGAACGTGGTCTTTGAAGCCGAGCCCTACCAGAACACCTGGGACGGGCGCAACCAGGCCACGGGACGTGAGCTGCCTGAAGGCACCTATTTTTTCATTTTCCGTTTCGACGCTACGGATCCGGCCAGTCCAGTGATCCAGCGCGCCGTGACCCTATTGCGCTGATCGTATGGCTGCATTTGTTTCTTTCCGTTTTGGAAAACGCGCGGCAAGGCGGCGCGGTGTGGTTTCGGTGTTCGCCCGAACGGGCGCTTGCCTGTTGCTCCTTACGGGCATGGCCTGCGGCCTGAGCGCCCAGCAGGATGGGCTGCAAACCCAACACGCCAGCATGCCGGAAGCCTTCAACCCGGCAGCCACCGGCGCACGGGATGCCTGGTCGGTGCTGGCCGCTTACCGCCATCAATGGAGCGGTGTGGAATCCGCACCGCGCACCGCCCGCCTGCAGGCACACGGCACCCTGGCCAACGAGCGCCTCGCTTTTGGACTGACCGTTCTGGACGACCGCCAGGGCATCACCAACCTGACCTCCGTGCAGGCCTCCTACGCCTACCGTTTGCCTACCGGCGAAGGGCACCTGGCCATGGGCATCCAGGCCGGTGCCGTCTTCAGCCGCGTCCGTGCTGCGGAGGCTTTTGCAATCGATCCGGACGACATTGTCCTGGCCCAA
>JAUIHG010000290.1 GCA_030432405.1 Bacteroidia bacterium
TCCCAACGCCTCCTCGAGCAATCGCCCCATGGTACCATTCATCCAAGCCTGAGCGGGCATGTCCCCATAGCCTTCGCCGGAGGCGCGCGCAAGCGCGAGTTCGAGGGACTCACGCGCTTTTAAGGGCGGAGAACAGTCTGCGTGCGGAGTATTTTCTATCGTGTCTGGTTGGCCAAACCGGTAGCCGCGCAAAACCACACTGTCCGGAGCATGAAACGGTGCGCTGTACATCCACCAATGGACAAATGGAAAGCGGATTACACCGTCTTTGGCGCACCATGCCTGGGCCAACACAAGCAAAACCACCACAACCGTTAATGGTGTGGAAGCCCTCCATAACCGAAACAGGTACCAGGAACGAAAATCGACGTTCATCCGGGTGCTAGTTGTCGAAAATCACGCAGGCGTAGCCTTCACCTTCCCAAAAGTCCCGGGCGCTTTGCAGGCCCTCCAGGTCGTTGTCACAGCCCTCGATGTCCTCCCGCACCATGGACAGGTCCACGCAGCGCAGGCAGTAGTCGCCGGAACAGGAAGCGAGCGGCACCGTAAACAACAAGGCGGTCGCGGAGTACAGGACCCAGGACAGGCGGGGCAAGCGGAACAGCGGCATGCTGCAAACCTACTGCGGCAGAACAGCTCGGCGTGTTTGGCACGGGGTTGGCAGGAATCGGAGTTCCAGCCCTGCGTGCAGCCTGACGGCGCAAGCTTGATCCGTGGATAAGATCATGGCTTCCGCGTTGCTCCGGTGCCCACATTTGTAAAGTGCCCCTCATGAAAACTGGCTATACCTTCTTCGGCATCCTTGTAATCGGCCTCGTGTTGTCCTCCTGCAGCGCCACCAATATGCTGACCATGAGCGTGACCGAACCCGCCCCGGTCTACCTGCCTTCGGAAGCACGGGCGGTCGGCATCATCGACCGCAGCGTGCCTTCGCAGAAAAGCGAAAAAAGCCTGGATGTGCTGGACAAAGTGCTGTCCGCGGAAGGGATGGAATTGGACAAGGAAGGTGCCGCGTCGGCCCTTTTGGGCTTGCAGGTTGCCTTGGCCGCCAACCCGCGCTTTGAGACCGTCCGCCACATCGAAGCGGACGGCTTGGGCAGTCCGGGCCTGGCCGTGTTCCCGTCCGCACTGCCCTGGTCCATCATCGAGCAGCTGTGTTCGGAAAACGGTGTTGACGTCATCTATGCGCTGGCCTTTTACGACACCGATACCAAGGTGGACTACCAGGCGGTACCGGTGGAATTGACCGGTCCCCTGGGCATTCGCGTACCCGCGATCGAACACCAGGCAACCATGGCTACGTTGATCCAAACGGGCTGGCGGATCTACGACCCGATCAACCGCGTGATCCAGGACGAATGGCGCGTTGACGAACAGGTCATCTCCTCCGGTGCAGGCATCAATCCGGTCAAGGCCATCGAAGCAGTCACCGGCCGCAAGGAAGCGGTTCTGGATGTCAGCAATGCCATGGGCGGTGATTATGCGCTTCGGATCATCCCCTACTCGCGTCGGGTCTCCCGATCCTACTACGTTCGCGGAACGGACAATTTCAGAACCGCCCGCCGCCGTGCACAAACCGGCGATTGGGAAGGGGCAGCCGACCTCTGGGAACTCGAATTGAGCAACCCCAAACGCAAGGTGGCCGGCCGGGCCAATTACAACATGGCCATCATCAGCGAGATCAACGGCCAGCTCGACGCTGCCGTGGAATGGGCCTCCCGGGCCTATGCGGATTACCGGGACCGCCGCGCCCTGCGCTACCTGAACATCCTCAACAACCGCATGGCGCGCAACGAGGAATTGAGGCGGCAAAGCCAGTAAATCTTCCTGGCTTCGGGCATTTACAACAAATCCCCCATCGCATTGCGCCCTTCCATGGCCGAAGCGGTGAGCACGCCGGCCATCACCGCACCGCCGATGCCGACGCTGACGATGTCCTGGCCGGTGAGCCAGCAGTTTTTGATGGGCGTGCGGGGTTTCAGGGCGCGTTCCGCGAAGCGCGCAGGGGTGTGGTTGAGTCCGTAGATTTCGCCTTTGGCGTAGCCGGTAAAATGCTCGGTGCTCAAGGGCGTGGAGAGCTCGTGCACCTCGATGTGCCCGCGCACCTGGGGCTCCACGCGGTACAGTTCGTTCAACAGGCGCTCGGACAGTTCGGCTTTGTAGGCCTCGTAGTCATCGCCCCGGTGGTGCCAGCGGGTATTCGCCCAACGGGCGAAGGCCCCGACCGGTGCCATGGAGATGACCTCGATGGTGGCGCGGTCCGGATAGCGCTCCGCCCAGGTTGGATCCTTGGCTGAAGGAAAAGACACATAGGCCACGGGCAGCTCGGCGTGTGGATCGGCTTTGAACGCCGCCGTGCTGGCGTCGTGGTCGTAGCCGGGGTAGATCCAATAATTGGCTTTGGGCAATTGCAGCGTTTCCGCGTCGGCGTCCAGGCCGATGTAAAGGCTGATGTGGCCGGTGGAAGCTTCGATGGCGTCCATTTTGCTTCGGACCTCGGTTGCTTTTGCTTCGCCGTTCAGGAGCTTGCCAAAACTGTTGTGCACGCCCACGCCGCTGACCACTTCCTTGCCGCGGATGACGTACCCGTCGGCCATTTCCACCCCAATGGCCTGTCCTTTTTCCACCAGGATGCGGGCCACCTCGGCGTTGGTATAAATGGCCCCGCCGTTTTCGGTGATGTTGGGTGCAATGGTCTCAAAAATGCGCGCACTGCCGCCCACCGGAAAGCCACCTCCTTTGAAATAGTGCTTGACCAAAACGGCATGCATGCCAAAGGAGGATTCGCGCGGCGGCAAGCCGTAGTCCCCGTATTGCGCGGTCAAGACCCCGATCAGTTTTTGATTTTGGGTCAGGCTGTTGAGGACTTCCCAGGTGGTCTTTTCCGCGTATTTGTGGAAGCCGCGGCGCATGAAGCCACCGGCCAGGCTCTGCGCAATCCCCGGCAGCGCCTTTTCCATGAAAAAACCGCGGGCGCTTTTGGATACGTCGAAAATCAAATCAAAGTACTGGTCGATCGCGCGGTCTTCGCCTGGGAACCAGGCCTTCAATTGTTCCTTGTAGGCCGTGACGCCTTTGGGTACTTCGTAGACGTCGTCGGGACCGTTTTTGTTTTTGAACACGAAGCGGTCGTAGACGTCGCCCATGTCAAACCAGTCCAGCTCGCCGCGGCTGAGGCTGTCGAACATGCGGCGCAGGCCTGAACCGGGTTGATGCA
>JAUIHG010000065.1 GCA_030432405.1 Bacteroidia bacterium
GGTGGTGAGGTATTGTTATCCAACGGTGATGGTTTTTATTGGCCGCCCCAAAAGCAGTGGACATCAGCGGGCTTACAAGGTCAAGACTGGTATATAGGTGATTTTAACGGAGACGGAAAGGATGACCTATTAAGACACGAGGACAATGGAGGATATGTACTTCTGTCAAATGGAAGGGGATTTGAATGGTCTGGCGGAAGACACGATCAAAGTCAGTGGACAAGTGCTGGAAATTCCGGAAGGTGGTATGTAGGTGATTTTAATGGAGACGGAAAAGATGACATTTTTCGTAGTGACGGATCTTTGAAGGTTGAAACCTTACTTTCAAAAGATACAGTCTTCCATTGGGCCCCAAAAAAAGTATGGGCACAAACGGATAGTGGTGATCAAGACTGGTATTCAGGTGATTTCAATGGTGATGGTAAGGATGACATTCTAAAGTATAGAAGTCAAGTAACGGGCGCACATGTATTTCTATCAAATGGAGCATTATTCTTTTCAATGGATGAGGATTGTAATTTCTAAATCTATTAAAGACAAGACATACCAAAATCGCTAACGAATGGCGGGAAGATAATGGGGAAACTTAAAGATTGAGTTTCCGCTTTAAGTACTATCGTTTGGATAAGTAATAATTCCGCAATCCCGCCATTCTTTTGCACCAGAGCAGTTGGACATAAGTGAAGAATGAAAGATCAAGTTAGAATAGCAGAATTCAACAAAGATGAAAAACTTAAACCTTTCATTCGATGGGCAGGAGGAAAACAAAACCTCATAAAGGAAATTTATGAAACCCTAGATTTAAATGGAGTACAGAGATTCTTTGAACCATTTCTAGGTGGAGCTTCATTCTTTCTTCAAGGCAAATTTAAGTATTCGTATTTGTCAGATTTGAATTCTAACCTTGTCAATTGTTACAAGCAAATAAAGCAAAATCCCAAAGGAGTGTTTGATGGACTTTCACGTTACAGAATCCCTGTTGCCCCTGATGTTTATTATTATGAACGAGAAGTTTATAACGAGCACAATGGAGATCAAACTTTAGACCAAGCTATACGATTTATATTCTTGAATCGTACTTCATTTAATGGAATCTATAGAGTTAATAAATCTGGAGCTTACAATGTTCCATTTGGAAAACCGAACCCAGCTTTTTCAAGCCTTGAACATTTAGAAAAGATTAGTTTAAAACTACAACAAACCACAATTTTCAGCGGCTTTTATGATGAAATAGAACAATTGGTGCAAGCAAACGATCTTATTTATCTAGATCCACCTTATCCAAAATTATCTGATACAGCATATTTCAGTCACTACACTCTAGATAAGTTTGACAATAGGGAACAGGAAAAAGTCGCCATGTTTGCAAAACGGCTGCAAGACAAGGAATGTAAAGTCGTAGTTTCAAATGCGGATCTTCCAGAGATTAGAGAACTATATTCATGCTGGCAAATATCTGAGTGTAGCGCATTCAGATACATTTCTTGTAAAAAGAATCGAATTAGAGTCAAAGAATTAATAATAAAAAACTTCTGATGGAAAGCACCATTAACAAATTACGTAATGAAAAGACATGGACAGGCTTTTTGTATTCAATTTTTGGTGTAACACTTCCGTTCATCCTCTCTTTAATTGGCATTTTGATTATTAAAAAATATGAACATATTGTGTCATTCATTGATGATGGTCAGTTCCTACTATTTTCAGCAGGTTTGCTAACAAGTGCCTATTACATTTTTAGAGATGACGAGAATCAAAGATCATTAAGAAAATCGGCCCTAAAGTTTGACCGCTTAGCTAGTCATCTTACAATTGTATTCTTGATTATATCATCTGTAATGTATGCAATTCTTTATTCAATTGATATTTCCCATCCAGCAATTGACTTAAACATTTGGTTTATTAGAGTAGCATCTGTAATAATCTTCGCATTTTCTGTATACGCCTCATTTAGTAGTATATATATTGATTTTTTGAAAGTTTATCCTGATGTAGATGTTAAAAAAGAGAGTAAAAAGGGAGTCAGTGACATAATGGATAAACTAGATAAGCTATGACTAGGGCAGAATATAAAGCAATCGAATTCAAGTGCCTTGAGGTTAAACAACCCATAGGCACTTATTATGTTGGGGTCATTAAGCATGAAGACCTCGTGAAAATATCATATGCCGATATAAGAAGATTAGAGGTCGGCGATGAAAAGAGAGAAGTTGAGATTTATTCTGGAATTCAGCGGGAATTATCTAAGAAAAGGGTTAAGGAGATAAGCAGGTATGTTAATCTTGTTGATGCAACCTTCCCGTCTTCAGTTATTCTACATATAAAAGAGGAGGACGTGGAATATGATGCTGAAACTCAAAAAATGCTACTTCCAGTTCGGGAAAACGTTGCTAAAGTTCTGGATGGGCAACACCGGATTGCGGGATTAGAGAATTTTGCTGGAGGAAGTGACGACTTTGATGTTAACGTCACCATATTTATTGAAATGGAATTGGAAGATCAGGCAATTGTATTTGCTACGATCAACAAAACTCAAACTAAGGTTAATAAATCACTAGTCGCAGATCTTTTCGCTTTTGCTAAGTTTAGAAGTCCTCAAAAAACCTGTCATAATATTGTTAGAGCACTTAACCAAAAGGAAGGAAGTCCTTTTAAAGATAAGATCAAGATTCTCGGAACTGCTGACGATAAAGAAAAAGAAACAATAACACAAGCAACATTCTCTGATAAATTGATTGGGTACATATCGAAGGACCCTATGGGTGATCGAAACACTTATAAGAAGGGTGGTGTACCTGAGAGATATTCAGGTGCTGATTTAGAGAGAAGGCCTCTTAGGAATTTGTTCATCGATGAAGAGGATGCATTAATTGCCAAAATAGTATGGAATTATTTTGATGCAGTACAGGAGAAATGGCCAAACGCTTGGTGGAATGTCGAAAAGGAAATGATCTTAAATAAATCGACTGGATTCCTTGCCTTCATGCGATTCTTTAGAGATGCATATTTAAACGCGGATAGAATTGGAGCAGTAGTGCCTAAAGAGCACTACAAAGCCTTATTTGACAGAACGACTCTAGAAGAGAGAGACTTCAATCGCGAAAATTTCCTGCCTGGCTCTGGAGGGCAAACAAAACTCTACAACCAACTAGTCGATGAATGTGAAATAAATAGCAAACCAAAAATGGGCTAGCAAAGCACGAACATCGGGACACCTTTTTTAGAGCGACCTTCAAATAGATGCAAAGAGCACAGATTAACCGAAGCTCCAATTTTATCCGCAAGAGTTAAAGAATGAGACTAGCAATTCTTTAACTAATCTTGTTATATACAACCAGTATGGTTTGGCAAGGTTATGCCTTCCTTGCCGAGGTGGTTACCCTAGCACTGAGAAGTTTGTATTAAAGTCGAATTCAGACAATGAAAACATTGGAAGCCTAACTATTGTATTTGCTGAAGAAGGAACTTCTTCTTTAATCATTGTAAATTAAAAGCTTACCGATATCGTCAAGATAGCCAGTATTGTATATCATGATGAAGCACCGTTATTTATGCAACGATCGAACATAAATGACAATGTGGATGATGTTGCATTTTTTTCATACTATCTGGCTCCTTTAGATTTTAAGAAAATGATGAGCAACAACACCAATAATATTCGCAATGAGATCGTATGCCAAATATGTTGTCTCTTAAACGCTTCTGAAGGGGTGTGCTCTGCATCAAACAAATGGAGCTCTAGAACTTATCTTACCAAAGTCGTATCATAATTTTACATAGAATTATACTTTGTTACCGACATCTTACATATTACATAGAGCATCGTCCGTTCCCAGTTGCTACTTCCAACTCACGACCATTCCATGATGATCATGTAGTATGACTTTTCTGGCCTAAGTATGCTTTGACAAAGAAGCGTATTTCAGGATGGCGTTTGTCACATTCAAGTTCAGAAAGGTACAGTTAGACAATTGTAAACTATTGATTGTCAGTATCGGTAACCAGATTGCGCCCGTTTTTTCTTCACACATACTGTCAAAAGCTGAAATGCGTTCGGGTGGGCCGTCGGCTACCTTGAGGTTTGCGGAAGACCGGTTTACTCCACCGGTTCCGCGACTGTATGGTTGCCCGATATCGCACCGAAGATGGGGTCTGTTGGCCCGGCCTGACCTGTATGCCCTGGTCGGGGTTGCTGCGCTTTGCCGCGGCTGCGGCGGGATTCCGCCTGCTGGGACTGGTGTTGCTGTTGAGCGTGGTGTTCGCCGGAGGCGAAAGCATGGCCCAGTCTGCGCGCATGGGCCCACCAGAAGCCCCTGGTACGCCGGAAGTTCTGGGCGCACCGGAAGCCCTGACCACCCCGGAAGTGTTGGGTCCACCGGAAGCGCCGGGTACGCCGGCTGCCGTGGATACCGGGCAGTTGCAAGCGTCGCAGGCGCCTGAAGCGCCGATCCATCTGCCGCTGGTGCCGGGGCAGTCGCTGTTGTGGGGCATTCGGCCGCCGGACCGGCCGCACGTGAGCTACATCTTCGGGACGCTGCATGCGGTGGGCATTCAGACCACGCTGCCGGATTATGGCCTGGATTGGCGCATGGAGGAGACGCAGCGGCTGATCGTGGAGACGGTCGCCGACTGGCGGGGCGAAAGCCTGCTGGACGATGCGCTGCTGCCCGATGGGGTGAAGCTGTTCCATGTCCTCCGGCCGGGCCAGTACCGCCGGGCCACTTGGTTTTTCAACCGTGTTGCCGGCCTGGACCGTGATGTGCTGGACGAATACACGCCCGCCCACCTGGCCTTGCTGGCCGGGACCTACATGCGGCACGAGGGCAACTACCTCGATTTTGTGCTGCGCGATTACGCACGTCTGCTGCGCATCCGGGTGGAAGGCCTGGAGAGCATCAACGAGCAGTTGGCACCGCTGGCCGGTTTGGACTGGCGGGAACAGGGCAAATTGTTGGATGAGGTGATTCGCGCCGGACGGCGCCCCGCGCCCGAAACCGATGCGCTGATCCGGCATTACCGGCAGGCGGATCTGGATTCCGTGGCGCTGCTGTTGCGCAACCTGCCCAACCCGGCTTACCACCCCGTGGTGCTGGAAAACCGCAACGACCTGCTCTTGCGGCGCATCGAAGAAGCCCTCGAACCCGGCCCGGCGCTGATTGCCGTGGGGGTGGGCAATCTGCCCGGAGAAACCGGCCTTTTGGCGCGCTTGCGCGAAGCCGGATACGAGGTCTGGGCCATCCTCCCCGAGGCCGCGTCGGCCAACCGCTAGGGGCCTGGCGCGCGCATCGCGCAGCCGTCCCGCATCCTGTCCATAGGTCGCTTTGGACCACCGTGTGGATAACCTGTCCTATGGTTTCCGACACGCAGGTATGCGTGTACCCTATTTTAATGCTTGAAAGACAGCAAAATAGCGCGTAGGGTTGGCCGAACGGGTTGGTTGTCGGCTTTATGACCAAGGCGCGCTATTCGGCAGGAATCGGCAACCTCTGGGAGGTAACCCCGAATACCTGCACATAGGGTTTGGTTTGGGATCTTACTGCAAGATCGAGTGTTCAACCAGCGGGGGCCGCCATTCGGTCCCCGCTTTTTTTTGCCTGCCGGCCAGCGCGGTTCCGCTGTTCAGCCCGGGACTCAGGCCGGGTCGCTGCCGCCTTCCGCCTGTGCTTTGAGGTGCCGGTCGGTGGCCTCCAGGGCCTCGTAGAAATCTTCGCCGGCCAGGCGGATGAGGGCGTCTTTGACAAAGCGGTAGACCGGGATGCCTTCGCGTGCGCCGCGCGCACATGCGGGTTTGCAGATCTCCCAACGCTCGTAGTTCAGGGCCGTGAAATCCCCGACTTCCGCGGTGCGGACGGGGTAGAGGTGGCAGGAGACGGGCTTGCGGTAGGCGGTTTTGCCCTCCAGCCAGGCCAGTTCGATCCCGCACAGGGCCACGCCGTCGCGCTCGATGGCGTAGGCGCAGGCCTTGCCCTCGATAAGCGGCGTGCGCAGCTTGTTTTCTTCGTTGACCACAAAGAAGCCCTCGCGCGCGATGACGGCCTTGCCTTCCTCGGTCAGGTAGGGCTCGACGGCCGGATAGGCGGCTTCCAGCAGGCCCGGATCTTCCTCCGAGAGGATGGCCCCGTCGTCGCCCTCCACGCAGCAGGCGCCGTGGCAGGCGCCCAGGTCGCAGGCAAAGGCTTCGTCGAGCAGTTCGTCGGAGACGAGGTATTGGCCAATCTTGATCATGCCGGCAAAGTACGTGGATGGCCGTTGTTTTGCGGGGCATGCGCGTCCTGCCTCCGTCCTTTTACCGCCAGCCCGACACGATGCAGCTGGCCCGGCAACTGCTGGGCAAGGTGCTGGAGGTGGTGGAGCCGGGCACGGGCTTGGTGACGCGCGGCCGGATCACCGAAACGGAGGCCTACGTGGGCTTTGACGACCCGGCCTGCCACGCGCATGCGGGCCGCCGCTCACCGCGCAACGAGATGATGTACGCGGCCGGGGGCGTGGCCTACATCTACCGCTGTTACGGCATCCACAACCTGTTGAATGTGGTCACGCACGCCTCCGGCGAACCCCACGCCGTGCTCCTGCGCGCGGCCGAACCGCTGGAGGGGCTGCAGGCCATGTTTGAGCGGCGGGGGATCGCGTTTGATCTACCGTCCGCGGGCGATCGCGTCCTGCCCAAACGCCTGACCTGCGGGCCGGGAAGCCTCACCAAGGCCTTCGGTTTGGAGCTGAAAGACAACGGTGCCGACCTGGGCGGGCCGCGCATCGCCATCCTGGATGACGGCACGCCGGTGCCCGAACGCATCGCGACTGGTCCGCGGGTGGGTATATCCGGGGCCGGTCCGGCAGCGATGGCCAAGGACTGGCGCTTTTGGCCGGAAGGCACGCGCTGGGTGAGCCGTTACGTGCCGTAAGTATGATGGGGGACGGCGGTTTCCGCCGCGCTCAAATCCCCGCCTCCACCGTGGTATTGCCTTCCGCGGCTTCCAGGCTTTGCAGGTAGTGGAAAATGGCGGCCAGGTCGCGCTCCTCCATGCCCGCGTACATGGACCAGGGCATGACGGTTTGGCGTTCGCCAGCGGCGACCGCATGCGGAACGTAGCCGCTGTCCGCATACATTTTGAAGCGCTCCACAAACTGCGCCTCCGTCCAATGGCCCAGCGCATTGGGATGCGGCGTGATGTTGGGCGCGGTGATGGTGTAGCCGTTGGGCATGGGAAATTCCATGCCTCCGGCGAAGGGCATGCCCACAAAGCGGCCCTTGTCCTGGTCGGTGTGGCAATCGTAACAGCCCGACGCCGTGGCCATGTATTCGCCGTAGGCGAGCAGGTCTGACGCGGCCGGTTTGTTTTGAAATTCGGGTTTTCCGGGAATGGTGTTGATGATGATTGACATCGGGAAATCGGAAGAAGAGGCTTCCGTTTCATTTTCAATTGGGCGGAGGGTGCGCACATAGGCGATCACAGAAAGGATGTCTTCGCGGTCCAGTTTGCCGTAGTTGTGGTAGGGCATGATGGGGAACAGTGCGCGGCCGTCCTTGCCCACGCCGGAGGTCACGGCACGGAAGATTTCCCCATCCGTCCAGTCGCCCAGGCCCGCCGGGGTGATGTTGCTGGCCACATAGTGTCCGGGAAAGCCCATTTCCTCGCCGAAGACTTCGCCGCCCATGCCCCAGGTGCCGGGCACGGGTGGTGCGGAAAACTGCGTCCAGTCGCGCTGCGAATGGCAGTCCACGCAGAGCATGACGTTGTGGGCCAGGTATTCGCCACGGGCGATTCGTTCCGGCGTGCGTTCCACTTCCAATTCCGGAGCCGGTCCAACATTGGGCAAGGCGTTTTTGGCGTAGAGGGCAAATCCAACCACGGCCAAAACGAGCACGAGCACGAGGACTCCGGTCACTTTCAATACGGTTTTCATAGGGTGTGCGTTTTTGTTGTGCGTTTGCGTTTGAACTGCCCCGGACATGCCAAGCCGTTGCGACGGGCAGCCGCAAAACGTGTGTGTCCTGTTAAAATAGAAAAACTTCGAAGGCAAAAAGAACGGCTGTGGTGGGGAGGGGATGCCGTATAGACCCGGCAAAAGCCGGATTCGTCCGGGCCGCATGGGTTTCTGCGCACCTTTTGGGCGCGAACTTTGGACACCATGGCTCCCTCCAGCACCCCGTCGAATCCTGTGGCAAAACGCCCAAGCCCCACCTTTCTTTCCCTCCCGGACCCGCCTGCGGAGCATCAGCGGGTGGTGGTGGTTGGCGCTGGTTTTGGCGGCCTGCGCCTCGCGCGAAAACTGGCCGGGACATCCGGTTTCCAGGTGGTTCTGGTGGACCGCCACAACTACCACACCTTCCAACCGCTGCTGTATCAGGTGGCCACGGCGGGTCTGGAAAGCGGGAGCATCGTCTACCCCATCCGCCGGACTTTCCGCGGTGCGGAGAATGTGCACGTGCGCCTGGCCACAGTACAGCGGGTGCGCCCGGAGGAAAAGGTGCTGGACACCGATGAGGGCGCGCTGCCCTACGACGTGCTGGTGATCGCCACGGGGAGCAAGCCCAAGTTTTTCGGGGATTTCGCCGAAAAGGCGGACGCGCTGCTGACCCTCAAAACCCTGCCCAACGCGCTGGATTTGCGCTCCTGGATCAACCAGCAGTTTGAGCGTGCGCTGGAACAGGAGAACGCCGACTGGCGAAAACGCAACCTCAGCATCGCCATCGTGGGCGGCGGGCCGACGGGTGTGGAGCTTGCCGGTGCTCTCGCCGAAATGCGCACCCACGTTTTGCCCAAGGATTATCCGGACGTGGATTTTTCACGCATGGCCATTGTGCTATTTGAAGCCGCGCCGCGTTTGCTCGGCGGCATGAGCGACGGCGCTTCCAACAAGGCAGCGGCCTTTCTGCGCAAACTCGGCGTGGACGTACGCCTAGACACGCCCGTGCAGCGCTACGAAGACGGTATCCTGTATGCCGGCAAAGACGGGGAGCACCAGGTGGAAACCGAATCGATCATCTGGACGGCGGGCGTCGAAGGCGCGCCGGTGGAAGGGCTCGATGGGCTATCCAAAGGCCAGCGCATTGCCGTGGACCGCTTCAACCGGGTGCCGGAATTGGACGGCGTGTATGCCATCGGCGATGTGGCCGAAATGCAAACAGACGCTTTTCCCAAGGGCCACCCCATGCTGGCCCCCGTGGCGCAGCAGCAGGCCGACCTGTTGGTCAAGAACCTGGATCGGCTGCAAAAGGGTCAGGAGCCCAAGCCGTTCACCTACAAAGACAAAGGCTCCATGGCCACGATCGGCCGGCACAAAGCCGTGGTGGACCTGCCCCAGTTTTCCTTCCACGGTGCACTGGCCTGGTTTGTGTGGATGTTCGTCCACATTTTCAGTTTGGTCGGCTTCAAAAACCGCATCGTGGCCCTTTTGGACTGGTCGTTCAATTATTTCACCTACGACCGTTCCCTGAGTTTGATCGTCCGGCCTTACCGGCGAAGAACACCCCCGAAAGAAGAAGCGGTGGAAGAGTCGGTTGCGGCCGAATCCTGATGCAAGCGCAAGAGTGCGTACAAAAACAAAACCCCGACGCTTGCGCATCGGGGTTTCAACTTTTCGGAATATAGGGTCAGGCGGTAAAGCCGTGTTGTTGCTCGATCAGAACCGCGGGCAGTCGACCACGCGCTTGGGACGGCTGGTGGTCTGCAGGCAGCCGAAGTACAGCAGGGACAGTTCGATGCCGCCCTGGTTGTTGGCCACTGCGCCGAGGTCCGACATGGTCACGTCGTAGCTCATGCCGAACTGGACGTTTTTGAAATCGAAACCAACCGCCGCGATGATGGCGTCCTGGTTGCGGTAGTAGCCGCCAAAGTAGAAGGTGGACTCTTCGCCGATAGGCAGACCCAGCGAAGCGCCGGCCAGCAGCTCGGAGTTGGAGAATTCGGTCTGCGTCATGTACAGCACGGAGGGCAGGAGCACGGCCTTTTCGTTGAAGCCGATTTTCATGCCGCCATGGCCGACGTAGCGGCGGTTGAGCACGTTGCCGCCGGCGCCCTTGAAGGTCTCGGTGGGTTCCCCGATGTGGTAGAGGGCCGCACCGGCGTACATGGTGAAGTTGTCCGTGAAGTTGCTCACCCAGTGGATGCCCGCGTTCACATCGAAGTTGGTGAAGTTGTTGTTGGCCAACACGTCTGCCGTGGTAGCGCCCGGAATCACGCCGTTGGCGTCGATCATGTCTTCAAAAATGAAGCGGTCGGCGTCCAGCCGCTTTTGCACCATGCCGCCCTGGAAACCCAGGGAGAGGTAGTGGCGGTCGCTGCCCAGGGCCTGGTGGTAGGCCAGGGAGAATTGGGCGGTGAGGTTCTGCAGGATGCCGTCGCCGGCGCGGTCGTTGTAGAAATGACCGCCGATGCCGAGCATGGAGCCGTTGAAGCGGCCCTTGAACAGGCCGGCGTCAAAGGAGAGGCCGTAGGTCTGGAAGGACGAGGGTCCAACCACGCTGGCCCACTGGTTGCGGTAGTTGATGGCCGCACGGTAGGTACAGGGCGTCATGCCGGTCAGGGCCGGGTTCAGCGTCAGCGGGGAGGCCCAAAACTGGCTGAAGTGCACGTCCTGGGCGGCGAGGGAGAGGCTGCAGAAAAGGGCAAGGAGCGCGGGTACAATACGCTTCATGGGAGGTGTTCTGTGAGCAGAGGTGGGTCGACTAAAATACAAGATAGGCTTGGTTTTCAAGGAAGTCCAGTCTGTGCCAGGAAAAACCCGGGGATAATTAGGGCTCAAAAGGCGCCTAAAACGCTCCGTTCCCAGACTGGATAATGCTCCTCGGTGGCCCCGAAGCCGCGGTAAAATCGCGCCAGACCTTCACGTGTAGAGCCTTCAAAATCAAGGCAAAGGGGCGGTTTTTCGCCTTCCGGCGAAGCACTTTCATGTGCACCGGAGTCCTCATTTGTGACGCCACAAAACTGTCCTATGGCGTGGTCAAAACCAAGCGCCATGGCCCCGGTTTTTCGACCGTTTTCCGTGCTGGTACCGAACAAAAACAGGGGTCCGCGGGGGGCCTTCCAGAAACACAGCCGGGCCGGGACAGCGTCTTGTGCATCAGGATGTTCCGCCATATGGGACCGGATTTCCAGGCCGTAAAACGCCTCCCGCTGCAGCCCTTCGGCCAGGATGCGGGCCATGCGCTGGTAGTCGGCGGCGGCCAGCTCGGGGATTTGCGGGCCCTGTTCCCGCCGGAATTGGGCGGCAAAGGCCTCTGGATCCAGGGCTTCGACGGCCTCCAGGCCGGCCTTGCGGGCTTTGTTGAGGTTGCGCTTGAGGTTGCTCCCGTATCCGCTTTGGATGCGGGCCAGGCCCTCCGCTCCTTGGTTCAGCGGCAGCAGCAGGTTCAACCGCGTGTGCTGCTTCCAGCCTTTGGGGGCTTCGGCGCCGGCGGGCACCGCATCCCCGGGCTGTGCCTGCAGGTGCACCTTCCGGAACCCGCTCGGGATGGCGGCCAGCCAATCGGCGATCGGCGGAACGGCCGGGGCGTTGTTTTCGCCCGGCCGGGCGAAAACCCCGAGCTGCTGGACAAAAAAGGGCGTGTAGGCCAGCTTGATGCCGAGCTTGCGCCGCCAGGGCAGGGGGAAAACGGCGCGGTAACCGCCTTCGGGATGGTCCAGCACCAGGGCGTCCCAGCGGCCTTCGGCCACCAGGTCCAGGTACCAGCTGAACGCATAGGGTACCCCGGCGGCGGCCTGCACACAGGCGTCCCAGGCGTCCCGGTCGATGGCCGAACCCGGCAGGTGGCGGAGGACCGCCGCGGAAGCGTGGGATTGGGCAGGCACGGCGGCAAAGGTAGGCGCGGACCCGTCGGCAGGGGTGCACCTCCGTCCTTCAGCGGCGCGCGGAAGTCCGGTGGGCATGGGCCAAATTTGCCTGCGCAAGGCATCGCCATAGGAAGGCCTCACACGGCCCGCGACCGCCTTCACCCTTGGTGCAACGCCACACACCACACACCACACACCACCGCCATGAAACCCATCCGCACCGACAAGGCCCCCGCCCCCATCGGCCCCTACAACCAGGCCATCCTGGCCGAAGGCAAACTCTACCTCTCCGGCCAGGTGGCCATCGACCCGGCGACCGGCCAATTGGACCCATCGGTCCAAAACGGCACAGTCAGCGAGGAGGCCAAGGTGGTCATGGAAAACCTGGGTGCGGTGCTCAAGGCGGCGGGCATGGGTTTTGGCAACCTGGTCAAATGCAGCATTTTCCTGCAGGACCTCAACGATTTTGACGCGGTCAACGCGGTGTACGGCACGTATTTCCGGGAGGGCTTTGCGCCTGCGCGCGAATGCGTTCAAGTGGCCCGCCTGCCCAAGGACGTGCGCGTGGAGATTTCGGGGATCGCCTGCGGGCGAACACCGGACTATTAGCTGACCACGCCCCCGCGCGCCGCAGCTCAGGACGACGCGGACGATATAGACGACCACGAGCCCCACCGCTGGGGCAGCGGGTTGTGAGCCTTAGCGTTGAATATGCGCATGCCGCATGACCCGCAGTTGAAGCACTGTACCTTCCGGGTATGCAAACGCCAACCGCACCCGGAATTCCCGGCGCTTCGTGCCGAAGCCTTTTTTTGATCCTGAGCTTTTTTTCGCTTTTCGCCGTTCAGGCGGGGACCTTTTATGTGAGCCCCAGCGGGACCGGCGGGGCCACGGGCAGCATGGCCGATCCGTTTTTTCTCGTTCAGGACGCCATTGATCAATGCGTGTCCGGAAACGACACGGTGCTGTTGATGCCCGGAACCTACTGGCAACAATTTGGCATCTACGACCGCGACGGCATTTGGCTGGGCAGCGCCAATCCCGCCGACCCGGCCACCATTTCCGGCAGCGGCCTGACCGGGCTTTATCAAATTGTGGTCAGCAACTCGAGCAACATCACCATCGCCGGCCTGATCCTGCGGGAGCACTACGTGCAGGAGGCCAAAGCCATTTATGTGCTCGGTGAGGGCGACGGGATCTACATCATCGACAACGAAATCTTCAACGTGGGTTGGGGCAACGACCCCACGGCGGATCCGGAAGCCTTCACGCCCGTGCGCCAGGCCCACGCCATTTTGATCAACGGACGCGGTGCAACACCGTACCGCAACATTTACGTGGGCCGCAACCACATCCACGATGTGGTCGTGGGCAACAGCGAAGCCCTCACCATGGCGGGCAACGTGCGCGATTTTCTGATTGAGGAAAATCGAATAGAACGCAGCACCAACATCGGCATCGACATTTCCGGCCATTATTCCTGGGCCTATCCCGACAGCCTGGATCAGGCCAACAACCAGAGCAACAACGGGCGCGTTCGCGCGAACACCGTGAGCGCATGCCGCAGACCAACCCCGGGCAACGAACCGGCCGCCATTTATGTGGACGGTGGGGCCAACATTTTTGTGGACCAGAACACGGTGTACGACAACGGCACGGGCATTTCGGTGGGCTGCGAAAACGCGAGCAAAACGGCCTCTGCCGTGATCGTGGCCAACAACTGGATTTACAACAACGACAAATTTGGAACCGTTTTTGGCGCCAATGCCGGCGATGTGGTCAACGGGCTTTTGCGCAACAACAGCTACTACAACAACGGCAAGCAATTCGACAATTCGGGCTCCATTGCACTGCAGACCAGCACGACGTCCATCGTGCGCAACAACTTGGTGTACCGCACCTCCGACGGTGTCTTTGGCATCAGCCTGTTTGCCTACGCGGTCACCAATTTGTTGGTGGACCACAACCTCTTTTACAATCCCGACAGCAATACCACCCGGGCCATGGTGTACATCCCGGTGCTGGGCAGCTCGGCCGTCATCGAAGAGCCGATTCAATTTGTCGACCCGCTGTGGACGGACACGGCGCGGGCCAATCCGGACCCGCACCTGTTGGAGGGCTCCCCGGCCATCGATGCGGGCAGTGCGGACATCCTCGTGCTGCCGATGGAAGTGGATCTGGACGGCGACCCGCGCGACCCGATGAGCATCGACATCGGTGCGGACGAATACGTGCTGCCGGATACCACCACGGCGTTTGCTCCGGTGTCGCTGCCGGTCATCCGGGTCTTTCCCAACCCCACGGCGGGCGTGCTGACGGTGCAGGCGCCTGAGGCGGGGCTGCAATGGATGACGCTGTATGATGCGCTTGGGCGCGTGGTGTTTCGCCGGCCCGCCGGCGAAGGCATGACCCAGACCCTGGCGCTCGGAACCCTGCCTGCCGGCCGATACATCCTGGAGCTGGAGCACACGCGCGGCACCGTTCACCGCACGGTGCTGGTGCAGCGCTAATCGCGACAGTCAAGAGGCAAAAGCCTATTCCACGCGCAGGTCGATGTGGTGCTTGACGGTCAGGCGTGTGATGTGGCGGCTCCAGAAATCGGTGCCACTGCCGCGCTGCTGCCACCACCACATATAGTCCGTGGCCACCGTCCAGGTGTCTGAAAAACGCCAGTCCAGCCCGCCGCCCACGCGGTTTTGGTCAAACACGTTCAGGCCCACCGAGGAGCCGGCGTTGAACATGACCTCGTCGAAGGCTTTGAGCTTCACGCCGACCGTGGCGTTGGGGCCGGTCAGCGGATGGGCCACCTGCAGAAGGTAGCGGAAGCGGTGGTTGAAACGCCAGTCGCGTTCGCCCGTGGGCGATGCATCCCCGAAAAATCGCGCCTCGTATTGCAGGCGGTTGCCGATCTCCAAGCGGTCGATTTTTTGCTTTTGCATCACGTTGGCGTGCGGCCGCCATTCGGGCCGCAGGTCGCCGATGGCCGCTTCCGGATCGTGCGGCAGGGCCTGCAAAAAATAGGTGCCGCCCACACCGAGTTTCAGGCCCTTGAACCCGCCATAAACCGCCGTGACCCGCGGCAAAAGGTACTGGTGCTGGTGCAGGCCGTTCCAATACCGCCGCGTTTCCAGTTCGGTGAACACCGACCAGTCGTTGGAAAAGGACACCGTGGCCGCATAACGCGTCCAATTGAGGTGCTGGACCGTGCGTGTTTTTTCCTGCGCCTGCCCGGCGAACACCGACCCGGTCATCAGCCCCAGCAGCAGCGCACCATGCAGAAGCGGCCGCCATACCCTACGGCGTGGGTTCAAAATGCAGGTGGAACAAAACATGGCGGCAAAATTGGGGCTACGCGCGCGGCTTTTGCCGTGACCTGGCGCACATGGTGCCGCGGATTCTGGCCGCGCATCCCGGCAGTGGGGCGTGCAGGGGCATCCGCGCGCCTCCCTGCCACTCCGCGCTGCGCCGCCTCGCCCCACCCTGGTCGCCCCGCGCCGCCCCGCTTAAAACGGATGCAACAGCGGCAAGAGCAAGGTGGCGATCAACCAAAACAGGAAACTCAATCCGACGCCCACCCGGAAAAAGTCCGCAAAGCGGTAACCGCCCGCGCCGTAGACCATCGTATTGGTCTGGTAGCCGATCGGCGTCATGAAGCTGGCCGAGGCCGCATAACACACGGCCATGACCAGGGGCGTCGGGCTCACGCCGAGCTTGGCCGCCGCCGCAACCGCAATGGGTGCCGTCAGCACCGCCGTGGCGTTGTTGCTCATGATTTCGGTCAACAGCGCGGTGGCCAGGTAGAGGCCCGACAGCACCACCACCGGCCCATAGCCGCCAAGGCCGTCCACCAGCAGACCCGCAATGACCTGATCCAGGCCCGAATTCTGCATGGCCTTGCCCAGGCTGAGCGTGCCGGCCAAAAGAAAAATCACCCGCCAGTGGATGGCCCCGTAGGCCTCTTCCATGGTCAGGTTGCGTGCGGCAATGAGCACCGCCACGCCCGCCAGGGTGGCCACCAGGATGTCCACCAAGCCGATGCTGGCCGCGGTGATGATGGCCACAAAAACCGCCAAAACCAAATACAAACGGCGCGGTTTGAATTCGCGTTTGGTGGTTTCTGAAAGCAGCATAAAAGGCCGGTCCAGGTTGTCCAGGCTTTCTTTCAAGCGGCCCATTTCGCGCCAGGGTACATCGGCCAGCACCACGTCGCCGGCCTGGATGCGCACGCTTTCCAGATCCTCGTGGTCGATGGATTCGGCAGAGCCGCGGTGGCGGATGGCCAGGGGAATGAGGCCGTAGCGGCCGGCCATGTTCAATTCGCCCATGGTTTTTCCGCGCACGTTGCTGTGCGCGGTGACCACCAGCTCCACCAGGCTGGAATTGCGCCGGTGCCCGTCGGCCCCGGCCACGCCGCCGATGCGCAGCGAACCCGGGGGCAGGTTTCGCGCGGAGCGCTGCAGGCGTTCCACCTTTTGCACCGAGCAGGGCACTTTGAGCACGTCCCCCGCGTCCAGGGCCATGTCAGGGCCCGGGTGGGCATGCCGCCGTCCGCCGGAAGCGCCTGACCGGCGAAGCTCCAGCACATCCAGTTCCCAGTCCGTGGCGATCAAGCTTTCGCCCAGGGGGCGCCCCAGATCCGGAAAGCCCGGCAGCAGCTCGATTTCGGTGAGGTAGTTGGCCAGGTCAAAGGCCTCGGCCTTGTTGTCGGCGGGTTTGCGGTCGGGCAGCAGCTTGCGGCCCACCAGCATCAGGTAGCCCAGGCCGACGGCCACAAAGACCAGCCCGATGGGCGCCAGCTGGAACATGCCGAGCGGTTCCATGCCCAGGTCCACGACCACGCCGCTGACCAGGATGTTGGTGGAGGTACCGATCAAGGTGCAGCAGCCGCCAAAAATCGACGCAAAACTGAGCGGGATCAGCAGGCGCGTGGGCGCCACGCCGATGGCGCCGGCCAATTGCATGACCACGGGAATGAAGACCGCCACGATGGGCGTGTTGTTGACAAAGGCCGACATCACCGCCACGGTCAGCAGCATGGCCAGGATGCCGCGGCTGGGGTGCTGTTTGAAGACACCGGTCACGCGCTGGACCAGCACCTGCAGGGCCTCGGTTTTCAGCAGCGCCGCCGAAAGCACAAACATGAAGGCCACCGTGAGCGTGGCCGGGTTGCTGAAACCGGCCACGGCCTCTTGCGGACTGACCAGGCCCAACAGCGCCAGGGCCGCCATCAACAGCAGGGCCACCAAATCGATGGCCAGCCACTCCGTGGCGAACAGCACGATGGCTGCACCGATCAATACGAGGACCTGCCAGGCTTCGGGGGTCATGGTCGGCAAATGAGGGGGGAGGTGGGGATCAGGGACCGGGGACCGGGGGAAAGGGTAGTTGGCCGTCGGTCCGCTGGCTTGTCGGCCCGTCAACCCATCGGCCTGGTGGCTTTTGGGGGTCAAAGCCGCGCGAGGCGCCTATCCTTCAGCAGCTTACGCAGCCGGGCCTTTAGGGTTCGCGCGCCTGTTCGGCGAACGGTCCCGCCGCCCGATCAGCCAAATGGCCACCAAGATTAAGCCCAATCCGGCAGCATGGCCCGCTTGCAGGCGTTCGCCGGAGGCGAAACCCCAGGCCAGCGCCACCACGGGGATGCAATAAGTGATCACCGAGGCAAACACTACGTCCGTGCGCTGAATGAGGGTGAAGTAGAGCCAACTGGCCAGCACCGTGCCGGTGAGCGCCAAAAGGACCACCATGCCGGTTGCGCGGCCCGCGCCCGGGGTGTGCTGCCAGGTCTCGATCAGCCCCGAAAAGGGGAAATAGATCAGCGCGGGAATGGCCAGGATGCCCAGGCTGAACACGGTGATGGTCAGCGGCGGGACCCCCTGCAGGCGCGCCTTGATCAGGTTGGTGGCA
>JAUIHG010000291.1 GCA_030432405.1 Bacteroidia bacterium
AGCAGACAAGCCTGAAGGAGACTGCATGCAGGGGCCCAATGCCTTATCGGATCAAGTTAGTGTAAACAATACACAAAGCTACGGCAGGGCGGCCAAAGCCAGCCGCTACAACCCGGTGAAGTACAATCACAAAGCCAAGCGAACCGGTGACCAGAATCAAGTGTCGGCGTCTGGAAAATGAACACCTGCGCCGCATCTTTGCCGGCCGCCAGCGATGCGCTGGCCAGATGGCCAAAAAATGTAGGCGAAAACCAGTCTTTGTGACGCCCCAAATCGCATGCAAATCAGCAAACATGCACCGTAGATGGCCGCTCCAATCCACGCTTGCGGGACGCATGCATTCCTATTGTCAGATGTAAGCACTTGCACCTCAATAGACCAACCAAAAAAAACTGCGCTTTGCCCACAAAACCTTGACCTTCCCCCTCCTTGGGCCCAACTTGTAGTATAACCGCAAAAGCGACACCACAAGCAGCCAGCGATCGTGATCAATAACGCTGTTTGGAAATGCGCCAAAATGCGGTTCGAGCAACGGATAAGTGACCAACAAAGGAGGGAGGAAACAATACGGTTATCGCGCACTGAACAAAACGGGCCTGCACAGCAGGCAAACACACCAATAAGCGTAACAACCGAAATCATCCAACGTTGGACGCGGCTTTTTCAATGAAAGCCGCTCCAGCACTGGATTCTCCAACCATGACCTCCACACCCGCTACCCGCATTCCCTTCCTGTTTATGTTGATGCTCGCCCTCACGGGCATCGGCAACGTTGGCCAAGCCCAGGTGACACCGGGCTTCGGCGTCAGCGATTTGGGCGGTTCTGTGACCTACCTCGGAACGTCCCTGGCTTTTGGTCCGGATGACCGCCTGTATGTGGCCCAACAGGACGGCATCATTCAGGTATATACCATCGTGCGCCTTGGGGCGAACAACTACATCGTCACCGATACGGAGACGATTACGGCCATTAACGACATCCTTAACCACGACGACGACGGAACGCCCAATCCAGGCGTGGACTACCGTCAGATCACCGGCATCGCCGTGTACGGCGACTCGGCCAACCCCGTGATCTACGTGACCTCTTCGGATCCGCGCATCGGTGCCGGTCCGCTGGGTCAGGACCTGGATCTGGACACCAACTCGGGCGTGATCTCCACGCTGACCTGGGACGGCAGCAGTTGGGTGCGCCAGGATCTGGTGCGCGGCCTGCCGCGTTCGGAGGAAAACCACTCCCTCAACGGCCTGGTGCTGGATACGGCCACCAACCTCTTGTATGTATGCGCCGGCGGCAATACCAATGCCGGTGCCCGGTCCAACAACTTCGCACTGGCGCAGGAATACGCCTACGCTGCGGCCATCCTCACGGTGGACCTGGACAATCTGGGCAGCCTGCCCTACGATCTGCCCACCCTGGACGATGAAGACCGCTTCGGGACCACCGACCTCAACGACCCCTTTGGCGGCAACAACGGAAAAAACCAGGCCGTACTGGAAGTTGGCGGCCCGGTACAAGTGTACGCCAGCGGGTTCCGCAATCCCTACGACATCATCATTGCCCAGAACGGCAAGCTGTACAGCTGGGACAATGGCCCCAACGCCGGTTGGGGTGGTCCTCCGACCACCTGTGCCGACACAGTGGTGGAAGGCGGTCCTACCCATACCGATGGCCTGCACCATATCCCCGGCCCTGGCTACTACGCAGGCCACCCGAACGTGATCCGCGGCAACCGCAACAACACCTTCAACGCCTCCAACCCCCAGAGTCCGGTTCCCCCGGCGCTGGAAAACCCGGTAGAGTGCACCTACCTGATCCCCGGCGTTGAAGACGCCACGATCACCCTGTACACGGCATCCTCCAACGGCTTGGCCGAATACACGGCTTCCAACTTCGATTCGGCCATGACAGGCCACCTGCTGTGTGCCGCCTTTGACGGCCACATCCTGGAAGTGGAACTGGACAGCGCCGGAACGGGCCTCGGCCCCGCCGGTCAGAGCAGCTTTGCTTCGGGTTTTGGCTCGGTGCCCCTGGACGTGATCGCCGTAGGCGATGACGGTCCCTTTCCGGGTACCGTTTGGACGGCCAACATCTTCGGTGCCGCCGGAGTGTCGGTTTTTGAACCGAACGATTACGATGGGGGCAGCGGTGGTCCCTGCGACTTCACTTCGCCGACAGGCGACGAAGACATGGACGGCTATACCAACGCCGACGAGATTGACAATGGGACCAACCCGTGTTCGGGCGCCGATAAGCCGCACGATTACGACGGCGACCTGGTCAGCGACCTCAACGATCCGGACGACGACAACGACGGCATTCCGGATACCGCCGATGCCCTTGCCCTGGATTCCCTCAATGGCGCCGGCACTTTCATGCCGATCGACTACGACTGGGAGCCGGGCGATCCCTCCCGCGGAGGCTTCTTCGACCTGGGCTTTTTCGGGATGATGAACAACGGCAGTTCCGACTACCTGGATCAATACAACCCGGCCGACATTACGGCGGGCGGTACGGCCGGTTTGTTCACCATCGACAACATGACCGAGGCCAGCTCCTTCGGCCCCTCCGGCCTGCAGGACAACGCTTTCCAGATGGGCATCAATGTGGATACGGTTACGCGTCCCTTTGTGCTCCAAACCCGCATCCGCAGCCCCTTCTCCGGGGAGACGCCGGTGGACTTCCAGAACATGGGCTTCTACTTCGGTACAGGCGACATGGACAACTACTTCAAGCTGGTGGTCCATTCCAACGGCGGTGCCGGGGGCATCGAAGTCATCCGGGAAGTGGGCGGCAGCGTGGCTCCGGCCCCGACCAGCCTGATCTACGGTGCTCCGGTGGTAGGTGCCACGTTTGTGGACCTCTACCTGACTGTGGACCCGGTGGCCGGCACCGTACAGCCGTCCTACAGCATCAACGGCGGCTTCCAGTCCAACCTGGGCGATCCGCGCACCTATCCGATGGCCTGGACGGACAGCATTGTGCATCTGGGCATCATCGGTACCTCATTTGGACCGGGTGAGGAATTCCCGGCCACCTGGGATTACATCAAGGCCGAGCCCCTCGGTCCGGTACCCAGCGCCAGCCTGAACATCAATGCCGGGAACTTCATCGGCAGCGACGCCATTGCCACCGGTTCCTGGGTATTGACCAATACCTCCAGCAATGCGGGCAACATCACCCAGGTTGTCATCGACCTGAGCTCGAT
>JAUIHG010000292.1 GCA_030432405.1 Bacteroidia bacterium
TGATGATTTCGCATTGCGTGACCCAGGGCATGCCCAGGGTGCCGTCCTGCAGCTTGAGGGACACCTGGTTGGGCTGGCTGCCCACGACGGTGGCCGACGGCACGTAGATTTTCAGCCGGAATTCCGCACCAGCCGAAAGGTCTAAGGGCTGGGCCACCTCAAAGCGCACGTTGGCATACTGGCCGCCAACGTCGAAATAGCCCAGACAGGTGGCCGAGGGGTTGTTCGCCGAAGGCGAAGGATTGGCCGCAGCGGTGTTCATGCCGCAGTCGTCCCCGAACCAGGTGCCGATGGACGGGCCGCCTTCAAAATCGTCCTGAACAAAGGTGGTCTGGGCGTGCAGGGCTAGCCCGCAAAGCAGCGCGGCGGCGGTCAAAAACAGTCTCACAGGCAGGTGGGGTTGGCCCGATCCGTTCAGGACCGGCAAACCATCAATATCGGGCATTCAGACCGGAGTCCCATGCCAACGTGCGAAAAGGATGTGCGGCACAAGGCCTCACCGCCGGAGCAACTCCGCGCGGGAATCCGCACTACGTCCACACCGGTCTCAGTCCGGGCTCAGGCCGCCTGATCCACCCAGGCGTTGACCGGCTGTGGCGTCTTCTTCTTGCGTATCTCCAGGATACCGACGGCGTCCAGGCCACGAATGATCCAGTAGCTCACGTCAAACTCGAACCACTTGATGGCATAATTGACACGGCCGGGAAACTTGTGGTGGTTGTTGTGGTAGGACTCGCCGGTGAAAAACAAATCCACAGGCAGCAGGTTGTGCGAGGTGTCTTTGGTCTCGAAGCTCTTGTAGCCGATTTTGTGCGCCCACCAGTTCACAAAGGCACCCTGGAAGGCCCCCATGCTGAAGTGCACCGGCAACAGGAGGAACATCCACCACTGCGTGGCGAAGACCACATAAAACGCGGTGTACAGGCCCATCCACGCAAAACGCGTAATCCAGTTGTGGGCGATTTTGTCAAAGGCCTTCCACTCCGGCAGGTCGCGGGTGTACTTGTCCTCCACCATCACGTCGTTCTTGTAGATGGCAAAGTAGGTGTTCCGCGTATCCAGCATGAAGCTCATCGGATTGGAGCTCTTCATGGGCGTGTGCGGGTCCTTGTCCGTGTCCGCGTAAGCGTGGTGCATGCGGTGCATGGCCCCATACGCACGGGCACTGAGGTAGGAACTGCCCTGAACCAGCCAGGTGAACACGTAAAAGACGCGCTCCCAGCCCTGGGACATGCGGAAGTGGCGGTGGGCCGCATACCGATGGTAGAAAAATGTATGCGTAAAGATGGCCAGGTACCAATGGACCAGGAAAAAAATGATGACAACAGGCATGAGAGAGGGATTTTCAGCGCGGGGCGTGCGTTTCGCCCGTACGGGCGAACACCGTGCCGCCGAATCAAGCCTGCAAGATAACCGCTACGGGCCTAGCAACGGTCCGGGAAGCGCCAGAAAGGATCAGCAACAGGCCTGACCGGCCGCATTTGCCGCGTTGTAGCGAGGTCCGCGGCGTGCACATTGACTATGTCCTGGTAAGCGGTGCATACCCATTTCCGGGTATGGCGGCCGCGGGTCAAGGTGCACCGGAGATCCAGAAGCGGCGTTGCACCGCGCCTGTTTCCGTCCGCAGCAGGGCCATATACCAGCCCGCCGCATGGCCACGGCAGTCGATCGTTTGGCGTCCTGAGCCTATGCGCGTCTGCCGGATCAAGCGGCCGTCCATCCCGGTAATGAGCAGGGTGGCTTCGGGGCCGGTGTAGTCCAGCGTCAGCAGGCCGGTGCTGAAGGTTGGGAATAGGCTGAACAGGGTGCTGCCTGGAGCTTGCAGCCCGTTGGGCGGTGGCGGTGCGAAGTAGTTGAACACGGCCGATGCGCTGGAGCAGCCGTTGGTATCGGTGACCACCACTGTATGGGCACCGGTTTGCGGGTTGATCAACAACTGGTCGGTGGCGCCCGTCAGCAGGGTGTCGTTGCGGAACCATTGGTAGCTCGATGCCGTGCTGGACTGCAAGGTGCTGTCGTTGATCTGCGTGATGGCCGGAGCGGCAGGCAGCGGCCAGAAGCTGAGCATGGTGGTCACAATGCTGTCCAGGCCGTCGGTGGCCAGGAGGGTATCGGTGTAGCTGCCAGGGACGCTTTGCCAGCCTCCTCCCAACAGCGCACTATCGCCATCGCAGAGGGCCAGCGTTGAGCTGACCATGTACGGCGCCGAACAGAGCATCACGGTGGATGGTACCCAGCTCACCCCGCCATTGACGGTGGCGTCGATGTTGTCCACGGCGTCGTCTGCCGCAGTGGTTCCGGTGGTGTCGTTCAAGCGGTAGTGCAGCACCAAGTCGGGATAGGTTGCTGCATCAAGGTTCTCCCGGCAATGCAGGTCGGCGATTTCCGCGCTCGAAAGCGCGCGGTCCCAGACCTGAACATTGTCCACCTGGCCGTCCATCAAAAAATCCGTAATCCCGGTCCAGGCGACCCCGCCTATGCGGAACGGCACTCCGGTGGACGTGTAAGTCCCAATCGCAGGCATGCTGTCTTCCAGGACGCCATCGTAATAGTAGCGCAGCATCGACCCATCATAGGTCATGGCCATGTGCTGCCATTGGTTGAGCTGCACGGTGGATGAAACGATGGTGTGGTCCACGGCCACGCTGTTCCGGAAACGCACCTCTACATCCGTAGCGTTGAGCTGCAGTATGTAGAAGTCAAAGGAAAAGTCGTTGCGAAAACCGAAAAAACCATCAAAGTCGGGAAAGGCTGGAGCCGTATTTCTCGGGTACACCCACCCGGACAGGGTGATGCCGCTGGAGCCATCCAACAAGGTGCCGGCAGCAAAGGATTCCAGGTAGGCATCGATGTCGTTGAAATCTGCCGCGCCGTTCTGCGCGAACACACCCTGATGGATGCCCATCAACAAAAGTCCAAAAAGGAAAACAGCGCTCCATCGGCGGTGCGCTCCAGAAGTACGGTTGGCTTGCATGACCAACAAGATACCGAATTGGGCATTGAGGGAATATGTTTCCCGATAGGCCACGCACCCTCTTGCAATGCGAAAGCTTCCAAACAAACGGAAATCGTGCAGCCCCGCCAGGACTCGAACCCTATGCTATTCAGGAAAACGCAATACAACTCTACACCACACAAAAGCACTGTTTTATAAGTATTTACATCGCGCTATAATTTACTGGCGTTTTCTCTTGTTGTC
>JAUIHG010000001.1 GCA_030432405.1 Bacteroidia bacterium
CCGGCTCCTGCGTGTAGGGGTTCTGTGCGGCGATCAACACGTAGTCGATCTCCGGTCCCACAGCCAGTCCTGTGTTGGAGGGCAGGGTCCAGGGCGTGGTGGTCCAGGCCAGGAAGTATTCGTTTTCCGCGTCCGCTGCTTTGAACTGCGCCACCACGGTGGTGTCCTTGACGTCGCGGTAGGCGCCCGGCTGGTTGAGCTCGTGGGTGCTCAAGCCCGTTCCCGCCGCCGGCGAAAAGGGCTGGATGGTGTAGCCCTTGTACAGCAGCCCCTTGTCGTAGAGCTGGCGGAGCAGCTGCCAGAGCGTCTCGATGTAGGCGGGCTCGAAGGTGATGTAGGGATCGTCCAGGTCCACCCAATAGCCCACACGGCGCGTGAGCTCATCCCACTCGGCCTTGTACTTGAGCACCTCCTTGCGGCAGGCGGCGTTGTATTCCTCAACGCTGATGCTTTTGCCGATGTCCTCCTTGGTGATGCCCAGGGTTTTTTCCACCGCAATCTCGATGGGCAGGCCGTGGGTATCCCAGCCGCCCTTGCGCTCCACCCGTTTGCCTTTTTGCGTTTGGTAGCGGCAGAACAGGTCCTTGATGGTGCGGCCCATCACGTGGTGGATGCCGGGCTTGCCGTTGGCCGAAGGCGGCCCTTCGTAAAACACAAAAGGCTCGGCGTCGGCACGTTGGCGCAGGGTCTGGTGGAAGACGTCCTCGGCTTCCCAAAAGCGCCGCACCGCGCCGTCGATGGCCACCAGGTTCAGGGCACCGGGTTCGGGATACGCGCCGGCATCAGGGTAGGCATAGGCGGCCTGATCCGTGGGCAGGGCTGTAGCGGATTGGTGTTCGCCGGCAGGCGAAGGCGTGGCTTCTGGCGGAGTGCTGGACCCGTTGCTGGACCTGTTCGTAGACATATGGGCAATCCCTGATACAGGGCGGAAATTGGGCGGAAAAATGGTCCGTGAAGTTACGGGATTCCCCTGCGGGCACGGGCCCGGGGCGCTATTGGCAATTTCCCGAAGGCTTTGGCGTTGTCAGGGATGGGCACGCCAGATCCCTGTGGCGCCGTTCTTGTGCCGATCCCCCGCATTTTTGCAGCCCGGCTGTCCAGCCCTTCCTCTTTCCCATCAGCGCACGCTCCCGCATGGCTTCTCCTGTTTTTTCTTTCCGTTTTCGGCTTGGCCTTCAACCGGCTGCCCTGCTCTTGTTTATAGCCGGCATGGGCATGGTTCAGGGCCTTTCGGCCCAGCTGCCGGCCATCGGGCAATGGCGCGCGCACCTGCCCCTGAGCAATGCCGTGGGCGTGGCCGACCAGGGCGATGAAATCCTTTGCGCCACCACTCTGGCGGCGTTCCGCTACCGCCCCGAAGACGGCAACATCCAACGCCTGAGCACCGTGGGTGCACTCAGCGATATCGGCGTCAGCGGCCTGTATCCCGTTCCCGTGGACAGCGCCGTGGGCGACCAAAGCGGCGGCACCAGCGTGCTGGTCTACGGCAACAGCAACGTGGATGTGCTCTATCCGGACGGCAGCATTTTCAATTTTGCCGCCATCCGCAACGCCAACATCGTGGGGGACAAACGCATCCTCGATGTGGGCTTTCGCGGGGATTCCGCCTACCTGGCCTGCGGCTTTGGCATTGTGGTCCTGGACCTCCAACGCCGCCTGAGTCCGGCCACCTACTTTTTCAGCAGTACGGACGGTACGCCCATCCGGGTCAATGCGGTCCGCGCCTTCGGCGACAGCCTCTACGCCGCCACCGAGCAAGGACTCTACCGCGCCCTGGCCGACGATCCCCTGCTCGAGGAATTCGCCCGTTGGGCGCCCGCTTCCGATGCCGGCCTTCCGGCCGGCGAAGCCGACGCCCTGCTGCTGTGGGACGGACGCCTGCACATCCAGTACGGCAGCATGCTCTACGCCCGCGACGCCGGCGAATGGATGCCCTGGTACAACGCCGAACCTGCCGAACTGATCTTCCGCAAACCCCTGGTCGAAGACCTCCTGCTCATCGAGCACTTCATGACCGATGGCGACCTGGACAGCGCCCGCATGGTGCGCCTGAGCCCGGATGGCAGCATGAGCAGCATCCAGGATCCCGCCCTGCCGGTCCCCGCTGCCGTGGTGGAAGCGCCGGGTGGCTATTGGTTTGCCGACCTGTTCCGCGGCCTGGTCCGTTACCGCGACGGCGCCGTGCAGCAGACCGTTGTACCCAACGGCCCCGGTTCGGCCAAAGCCTTCAACATGGCCGTCCTGGAAGACCGCATCTGGGTGGCACCCGGCGACGTCAACGGCTCTTGGAACCGCCTGAACAACCGCGACGGCTTCTTTCGACACGACCAATTCGGGTGGGCCAATTTCAGCCCCTTCAATTTTCCGGCGCTGGACACCATCCTGGACATCCTGGCCGTCACCCTGGACCCCTTTACCGGAGATGCCTGGCTGGGCTCCTTCGGGGATGGCCTGATCCGTTTTCCCGCCTCCGGCGCACCCGAAATCTTCAAACAAGGGGTGATCGACAACGCCGTTGGCGACCCCAATGGCTTCCGCGTAGCGGGCCTGCACTACGATCCGGTCACCGGCCATGTCTGGATCGCCAACAACGGCGCCGCGCAACCCGTCATGGTGCGGGAATACCAGACCGGCAATTTCTACCGCTTCCCCTCCAGTTTGCCGGCTTCCGCCGGCGAAGCCCTCGCCCAGGTGCTCACCGATGATTTCGGCCAGGTCTGGTACCAGGTGGCGCGCGGAGGCGGCATCCTGGTCTACGACCCCGGTGAGGACCTCGCCTCTCCCTCGGACGACCGCCGCAAAGTGCTGCGCCAGGGAGCGGGCAACGGCAACCTGCCCTCCGCAGAAGTCAACGCCCTGGTCAAAGACCTGGACGGTGAAATCTGGATCGGGACCAATACGGGCATTGCCGTTTTCTACAACCCGAGCGCCGTGCTGGAACCCGGCACCCTGGGCGACGCCGCGCAAATCATCGTGGAACTCGACGGCTTTCCGGCCATCCTCTTCGAGGACGAAACGGTCAATGTCCTGGCTGTGGATGGCGCCAACCGCAAATGGCTGGGCACCGAAAACGGCGCCTTCCTGATCTCCGAAGACGGCGTGGACCAGCTGTTGCATTTCACCGAAGACAACAGCCCGCTTCTGGACAACAGCGTGCAGTCGATTGCCGTGAACGCCGAGACCGGCGAAGTCTTTTTTGGCACCGCTGAGGGCATTGTGTCCTACCGTGGAGATGCCACCCTGGGTGGAGAAACACACGAAGATGTTTACGTCTTCCCCAACCCCGTGCGGGAGGATTACCAAGGCCCCATAGCCGTGCGCGGCCTGGTCCAGGATGCCAATGTGAAAATCACGGACGCCCGTGGACGCCTGGTCTACGAGACCACCGCGCTGGGCGGGCAGGCCGTCTGGGATGGCCGTTTGGTGGGCAGCGGAAAACGCGCCGCCACCGGCGTGTACTACGTCTACAGCACCGATTTTGACGGCCAGGAGAAACTGGCCACCAAGTTCCTGATGATCGGGGGCCAATAAGCCTGAACCTGCCGGCGGGCTTCGATCAGCGGATCATTCCAGCACGTTCAAGCTGGCGGCGTGCCGCAGGCGGCCCTGCTCGTCCCGGTACTGTACGCGGTACAGGCCGGCGGGCCAGGAAGCCGCGTTTAGTTCAAGGGATTCGCCCGGCCAGGGCCAGGTTCCGATCCGCTGGCCCAGCATGGTGCTGATGGCCACGGTGCCGCCTGATGCGGACGGGCCTTCCACGCGGAATGCCCCACGCGCGGGATTGGGAGCGAGGTCAAAGCGCAGCAAGGCAGGGGGCTCGGTCGGCGCCTCCACCATGCGCATGGTGGGTGTCGTGAAGGTGTCCAGGGCAGTCCAGTCGGAAAGGACCGCGCCGCATTGGCTGCGCACCCGCCAGGCGTAGCTGGTGGCTGGCAGCAAGCCCCCGCGGGCAAACTGGCTGCTGGTACGCATGGCGGTTTTGGGGGCTCCGCCCAGGCGGCGGCCTTCGATGGTGTAGGACGTGGCCTCCGCTACATTGCTCCAATCCAGCAAGACGGCGGTAGGCAGCAGGCTGTCAACTCCTGCAAACTGCGGAGCTGCGCAAGAGGCCATAGTGGCTTCCAGTTCCAGCAAAAAGACGCTGCCCTGGTTGCTGCCGGGCCTATCGGCACGCGGCGCTCCAACGGCGAGTTCGGGAATGCCATCGCCATCGGTATCGCCGACCAGGTCCAGGCCCTCGCCAAAACGGTCGTCCACCTGCAGGCCCAGATCGAGGCCCAACAGCCCGTCGGCCAGCCGTCGGGAGGACTTGAGGCTGCCGTCCGCGTTCAGCGCAATGAGCACCACCGAACCCGCGTCGTTGATGGGGGTATTGGACAAGGAAGCCCCGACGGCCAGGTCCGGTACGCCGTCGCCGTCGAGGTCCCCGACACCGGCCAGGCTGCGCCCGAAGAGGTCGTCGGCCTGGTTTTGAATCCAGTTGCCGGAATTGGTATTGTTCAGTTTGCTGGAAGCCTTGACCGTGCCGTCGGCGTTGAGCAGGACCACGTACACGGCACCTGCTCCGGGTGCATCTTCGATGTCCAGGCTGACGCCGATGGCCAGGTCGGTCACGCCGTCGCCGTCCACATCGCCGGGGGAAGCGATGCCGTCAAAGGAACCGCCGCCGAAGGGGGCGGTGGAGAGGATGCGTTGCACGATGGCTTCGCCGGAGGCGTTGAGCAGGTAAAAACGCACCTGGCTGTTGTCCCGCACCGCCAGATCGGGCACGCCGTCCCCGTTGAGGTCCCCCATGGCGGCCATTTCTTCTCCGCCGGTGACCGGCGAAGCGCTGTACAGCAGCGGGAACACGGCCGATGCCTCTCCGCTGGCCTGCATGAGGTAGATGTAGATGGCCCCACCGATGTCCTCACTCGCGGCGATGTCGGGGATGCCGTTGCCGTCCACGTCGCCCAGGCCCACGATGTCGTCGATGTCCACCGGGGCGCCGGGAAAGCTGTTGCCGGGATTGACCACCTGGCCGATGCTGTCGCCGGCGGGGAAAAAGACCCGTAGGCCACCTGGCGTGGAGGAGGGGACATAGCCTGTGGCCGAGGCCCATTCGTCCTTGCCGTCGCCGTTCAGATCGCCGAGTACGGCGAAGGACTTGCCCAGGGAAATGGTGTTGCCCAGGCCTTCCGGCATGCTGTTGTCGATGCCGGGCGTCAGGCGGTTGATCTCCCGCACCTGGCCCGGGATGGGCAGGGTGGAGGTGCCAAATTCAGCAGCAGGTGCATACCCCGAGGTATCCAGGAGGCAGATGCTGCGCACCGCCACCCGATAACGGGCATTGGGCGTAAGGCCTGTCATGCTGCCGATGAAGCCCGAGCTGGTGTCGGAAAAAACCGGACCGCCGGAAGCCAGGCGCCAGCTGTACTCCGTATACGCTGCGGGCAAAACCAGATCCCACTGCACTTCCGCTGTGTTGGCTGCGGTGGACTCGGCACGCAGGATGTTCGGGGCCGTGCAGGCGCCGGTTATGCCCGCGGGAATGGGCACCGTGGGCGTGTTTTGCACCGCGTAGTCCAAGAGCAGGGCGGAATTGCCGCCGAGTTTACGGACCCGCAGCCAGCCGTAGCGTGCTCCTGAGCCTGTGCCGGCCCGCAGGCCGATGTAGGCCGTCTCTCCATTGGCCCAGTTGCCGCAGGCATCGCAGTCGATGTCCGCGCGGCTCGGGAACCAGGACAACGCGGGGCCGATGGGCTGACCCAGGTTGCGCTTGTCGACCAGGGGGTCGCCAAAGAGTTCGCAGCAACTGCTGCTGCTGCTGATGGAGGCCACGGCATTACCGGAAGCCCCTACCGGGGTGACCGACAGCTGCTCAAAGGGCGGGTCGGCATCCACGGTGGCCTGAAGCAGAAAATCGGTGTTGCCGTCCGCGTCCAGGTCCAGGTTGTAGAAATCGGAGAAAAAGCCGTCGCTGAAGACCGGTTCGTCGGGGTCCAGGTTGGTGTAGGCAATCTGGCCTTCGGCCGAAAGGCCGGTCAGGCCCACGGCGAGGCCCAGAAACAGGACGCGTGGTATCGGACAGGTGAACGTGTGCATGGGTGTGGTGTGTCGGCGGAAATGGCCTGCAATTTGGCCACATACCTAAAGGTATGGACTTACAGGGTCAATAACGAATGGAAAAACACCTGTCCCCAGACGCAAAAAGAGCCCCTCCGGTCTTTGCTGCGCCGGGCACGGCAAAGGATCCGGGAGGGACTCCACACCTGAAAAGGAGCGGCCTTGTATCCGCCGTATTGTGCTACTCCACGACCAACTTGCCCGTGTAGGCTTTGCCGGAAACGGCTCCTGCTTCCACGGTATACGTGCCGGGTTGCAGGGTGCCACGGGCCATGCGGAAGCGGCTTTGGCCTCCGGCCTTCCACTGGGCCATGGTGCGGCCCTGGGCATCGAGTACACGCACCCAGTCCAGGCCTTCGGGGCTTTCAAACTGGTCCTGGTTGGCATCCGGGATCAGCCAGGTGGCCTCGTGCATGGGATTGGGCTGGATGAGCAAATGCCCGAACGCATCGGCATCCCCGCGCTGGAACTGGATGGTCCGCCGCTCGGTATTGGTGGCCATCGGTGCCTCAAAATCAAAAACAATGTGGGCCTGGTTGTCGATGGCTGTGCCACCCGGAAGATCGGCTTTGGGCATAATGCGGTACTCCACAAAACCCTGGGCGCCGACCGGGTTGCGGACGTTCGGCGGCAGGGCAATGCCGTCAAAGGTCCAGTGCAGGGTCTGTCCTTCGCGGTGGAACTGCACCGGGTGGCTTGCGGCCGTCATCACCAGGCTGGCCGGGTCCAGTCCTGCGGGCAGTTTGTTTTCAATTTCCACCCGCGACGCGGTAAAGCTGCCCACGTTTTCAAAGCGGATGCGGTAGGTCAGGGTATCGCTGGCCCGGATGTAACCGGCTTCTCCACGGCCCTCCGGCCAGCACAGCAGGTCGTTGGGGTCTATGGCCCCCACGATGGCCTCGCGCAAGGCCACCGCATCGTTGTTGTAGTCCAGTTGGCTGCTGCCGGTTTGCACCGTTGCCGCAAGGGTTGCGGTATCGCCGATGGCCAGCGCAGTGGTCACCGAATCCACAATCCGGATGGCCGCGGCGTGGCCGGCTTCCAGCGTGCCGAGGTTCCAGGTATACACAAGGCCGTCCTGGCTTGTGAAGGCCGGTTGGGTCGATTGGATGTTCACGCCATTGGGCATGGTCAACTGCACCGAACAAGCTTCGGCCGCTTGCGTGCCGAGGTTGCGGTATTCCAGATCCAGCACGGCGGCAAAGCCCCGGCGGTGGGCCGTGGAGGCCAGCTGCACCGTCAGGTCCGGGCCGTTCTGGAGCGCCTCAGCGGCGAAGTCCAGGTCCATGATGGGTGCCCCGGCCCCGCTGATGGAAACGGCTACCGCTCCGGTGCAGCCTTCGCCCCAATAGCGGGCGTCCCCCTGCAGGCGGAATGTGTAGGTCCCCGGCGCCAGGTATGCGTGGAAACGGCCGTCCCGGTCGGTGGCAAAACTCAAACCGCCGGGCTCTACGCTGATCCATTGGCCGGCTATGGTGTTTTCGCCTTCGGCGAAGGCGCAATTGCCGTTGGCATCCTCAAAGACGCGGCCCGAAATCAGGTTGCCGGCGTCTTCCGCGATGGTGATGAACTGGTTGGCATCCACATTGGTCCGGCGGCTGATGTAGCCCGAAGGCCAGCGCACTTCAATGCTGTCCACCTGGTCCAGGGTCCCCAGGCCAAAATGGGCGCGCAGGCCGTCCTGTCCACCAAAACCCTGCTGGGCATTGAGTTCGACGCTTTGCCAGATGCCCCCGGCTTTGACACGCACGCGTGCCCCGATGCCCGATGCATTGGATTGGGTGCCGGCCAGCCGGATGTTGAGGAAATGGTTGCCGTTGCCGTTGTTGGTGAACAACAAATCGGCTTCGCCCGAACGGGTGGAAACAAACAAGTCCAGATCCCCGTCGCGGTCAAAGTCGCTCCAGGCCGTACCGTAGGTATTGCCCTGCGCAGCCGTGATGACCTCCATGGCATCCCTGCTGAAGTTTCCGGAACCATCGTTCCAATACAGGAATTTCTCCTTGTCCTGATCGTTGACCACGTACAGGTCCAGGTCTCCGTCGTTGTCCGCATCCACAAAGGCCGCTCCGTGGGAGTGGCCCAGGTCGGTTCCTACCGGACCTTCGGTAATCCGGGAAAACGTGCCATCGCCGTTGTTGCGGTAAAGGAAATTGGGTTGGTTGGAGGCGTTGGATACAAAGAGATCCAGGTCGCCGTCGCGGTCGATGTCGCCCCAGATGCTGCCCACGGAATTGCCGCCGTCCGCGGGGATGGGACCGTCCTCCATGCGGGTGAACGTACCGTCCCCGTTGTTGGTGTACAGGCTGTTGGAGGCCCCGTAGCCATTGGGCACAAAGAGGTCCGGTGCGCCGTCGTTGTTGTAGTCCGCCCAGCTCGGTCCGATGCTGCGTGCCGCTTCCAGGGCAGGCGCGGCATCCTCCACGGCGCTGAAGGTGCCGTCGCCGTTGTTGTGGTAGAGGCGGTTGAAGCTGGTGGGAATGAAATTGGCAATGAACAGGTCCACATAGCCGTCGCGGTCGTAATCCGCCCAGGCTGCCCCGTGGTCGTAGCCGTAGGTGTCGTCCAGGCCACTGCCGGCCGAAACATCCGTGAATACGCCGCTGCCGTTGTTGGTGTACAGGTAGAGAAAGCCGCCGTTGACGGCTACGGCCGCGTCCCGGTCCCCGTCGTTGTCGATGTCGGCAAAGGTGGCGGCAATGCAACCGTCGGCGTTTTCAACCAAATCGCCATAGGCGATGCGGGTGAAGGTGGTGTCGCCGTTGTTGCGGTAAAGGCGGTTGCCTTCGTCATCGCCGTAGGCGGTCAAAAACAAATCGTCGTATCCGTCTCCGTTGACGTCCACCCAGTTGGCGGTCCAGGCATCGGTGCGGTCCCCGACCAGGCTCCCTTCATAGCGCTGCTGGAAGAGCAGCAGGGACTGGTTGTGCGAACGGTTGGACACCCCCTGCGTGGTGGCCGATTGCTGCGTGGCGCCGTCCACCTGCCCGGTCACCACCACTTCGGTCTGGATCACACCTTCATTGGGAAAGGGCTCTCCGTCGTTTTCCATCGGCTTGATGAGGATGTCGGTCTCCACCTCGTATTCGTGGGTCGGGTCCAAATCCGGCAGCCCGTCAAAATGCACCGTGGTGTTGTTTTCGTTTTCGGTGATGGTGCCGGACACACGGGCATTGTCCGTACGGTCCACAAAATCCGACGTGGTCACTTCCGCACCCGTACCCACGATGACGTCCACTTCCAGGTCGGTGACCGGATTGTCGGTGTCGAAGGTGATGGCACTGACGATGTTGACCGTTTCGCCCGGAAGGGCGGAAGAACTGCTGGCTGAACTCTGCTGGCCGAAACTCTGCTGCAGCGAGGAACCGAAGTACATCATCCAGTTGTCGTTGAAATTGGTGCTCATCACGCTGATGGGCCGGTCCGATTTCACGATCACATAGGGCCGCTCCGGGCCGTCGTCCTTGTTGCCCGTGCCGTTGTAGATGCTGCGCCAATCGGCCATGGAGAGCGCGCAATCCGCGTAACGGCCGGAGTCGATGGCGTAGCTCCGGTTGAGCTTGGTGCCGCCCGTGTAGGCATCGAGGATCTCCACGTTGGCGCCCGTTCGGGCGAACAGATACAGGTGGGCGAAGTTGTCGCCGAAGGCGGTCCCGGTAAAGGGATCCACAACATTGGTCTGCCTGCCGGGAGGACAGACGTAGACCAGGAAGCGTTTGCCGGAGGTTTTGCCGGTCTCCGCGGTCACCATGCTGGCCATGTCCGAAGTGCCGGGATAGCCGGTTTCCATCCAGTTGGCCTCAAACACGGAAATGCGTTTCCCGGTGCTGCAGCGCGCGCGGAAAACGGTGGCGTGCGATGCGCCGTGGTCGTGGCCCACCCATTCGGTGGCCTTCATGCTGTCCACGGTTTCGGTCATCATGTTGACCCAGTTGCCCTTGGAGTAGCGCTCCAGGGTCACGGTATTATTCTGGTCCCAGGACACCAGGCGGATCTCCTGCTCCCCGCCGGATTGGTACGGTACGGCGAAGTAGAAGAGCTCCCCGGCGCTGCTGCCGTTTTCCGCCGGCACGTAGCCGCCGCCATCGCGGGAATTGCCCCACAGGGCGCCGTACATCACCGAAACAGGACCGCTGGCTTCCACCAGGTAGGTCCCTCCGGCGTCCAGCAAATCCCGGCCAATGCTGTTGGCATAAATCAGGTCTTCGCCCCGGTCCAGTGTGGCTTGTCCCACAATGAGCGGATTGTCCCAGGATACATCGGTATAGCCGGTATTGGTTTTGGCCTGGGTGCTCAATTCGGTGATGGTCACCGTCACGCCATCCTCGTAGGGAAACACGTTCAGGTCGCGTGTGCTGCTGGAAGCTTTGGGCGCATAGAGGATGAATTTTTCCCCTACCGAGGACTTGTTGACCGATGGCAGCCAGTCGTGCTGCCAATCGCTGTTGGTGCTCTGGCTGGCATACACCAGCTTGTCGGAGGTGATGGTGAAATAATCGCCATCCCAGGTCAGGGTGCCGCCGGAGGCATACCGCGCGTCGTCGTTGATGCCGTTGTCGCGGATGTAGAGCACGTAACTCTGCCCCGCCATGAGCACTCCGGTAACCGAATCATCGGTATCGCCATCCATGCCGTCGTCGATGATCTGGAAATGCGTGCTGTCGTATATGGCCGTGACCACCAGCGCCACATCCCGCTGCACCGCATCGTTGTTCGGGGGCACGTAAATGTTAAAGTACGTGGAGGGTTCGCCGGTGGCGAAGGCACGCAGGCTGCAGCCCAGCAAAATCAAAATCAGGTAAACGTTGCGCATAAGGAGGGCGTGTTGTTTGGCTCGGCCTCTGCCAATCCTGAACCGTGCCAGGCTTGGAATACCCTGGTGTTCAAGCCGATAGGGCCCATATGGAAGGCCTATATGTTCCCAAAACGGGAATCCCGTCCCGCATCGGGAGGCAGCCGTTGACAGCGGTACTTCGGCACCGCTTTGCTATACCCGCTGTGCCCCCGGCGGGTTGTTCGATTTTTGTCGGCTGCGCGAAAAAGACTAATTATATCAAACCTTCCCTGACGCTTCAATTCCCCAATCATGACTGGCAAAGTGTTCATTTCCGCTCTGGTCGGCGGCATCCTTCTGTTCATCTGGCAAAGCCTATCCTGGGCGGTTTTGAATGTGCATGGTGATGCCATGGCCTTTTCGGCCGAAGGCCAGGAGGAGATTTTGGAAGCCATGTCCGAGCACCTGGAGACCAACATCTATTACCTCTCCTACGCCGACCCGGAAGCAACGCCCGAGGAATTCTCCGAACAAGCCACGGGCAGGCCGCAGGCGTTGGTCAACTATGTGTCCGAATACCAGAACAACATGGGTCCGCTCATGGTCCGCGGGCTGGTGTATTCGTTTTTTGTGGCCCTTGTGGTGAGCCTGGTCCTGGCCCGCAGCCGCAATACGGGTTTCATTGGCCGCTTTTTTACCGTCATGGGTTTTGCCCTGGTGTTGATTTTGTTCGACACCCTGGGCGACATGAACTGGTGGTACCATCCCATGAACTGGGTCTGGCCGGAAGTCATCGATTACCTGGTCATGTTTGCGTTGTCCGGCATCTGGATGGCCTGGTGGATGGGCCGCGGCGAACGCAGCTACTGATTTTTTCACCGCGTTCCAAAACCGCTCTTTAAAACCGCTTCCATGAAACGCGTGACCGGGATCGGCGGCGTCTTTTTCAAGGCCAAAGACCCCAAAAAACTGCAGGACTGGTACCGCAAGCACCTGGGCATCGACTCGGGTCCCTACGGCATGTCCTTCCGCTGGCGGCACCACGATGCCCCCGACCAGGAAGGGGCCACGGCCTGGAGCATCTTCGACCACAAGACCGAATACACCGAGCCCAGCAAAGCGGACCACATGATCAACTACCGTGTGCATGACCTGCGCGCCCTGTTGAAGGTCCTGGCGGACGAAGGCGTGGAGCAGGTCGGGGAGATCATGGAAGAGGACTACGGCCGCTTTGCCTGGGTGCTGGACGGGGAAGGCAACAAAGTCGAACTCTGGGAACCGGTGGACGAGGCCTACAGCAAGATGCTGGACGCCGAGGAGGCCGACCCCGAGGAGCCGTCGGCACACCAAGGGGCTTCCTGAGGCCTTGTGTGGGCGCTGAACCATCGCCCCTGCCTCCTGTTTGGAGGGCATGCAGCATCCCATTTTGCTCATCGGCGGCAACAGCGGCATCGGTGCCGCGCTGGCCGATCGCCTTCGCGCGCAAGGCGCGAACATTCTTTCTGCCCACCGCAGCGGTGAACCGGCCTTTGACGCCACCGCAGAGGAGCCCGATTTCCCGGATGTGGACGGCCCGCTCGGCGGTTTGGTCTACCTGCCCGGCAGCATCAACCTCAAGCCCTTCAAGTCCCTGAAGCCGGCCGATTTTGACGCGGATTTCAAGATCAACGTGCTGGGCGCTGTGCGGACCCTGCAGCACTACGAATCCGCGTTGAAGGAGGCCGACAACACGTCGGTTTTGCTTTTCTCCACGGTGGCCGTGGCCACGGGCATGCCCTTCCACACTTCGGTGGCGGCCGCCAAGGGGGCCGTCGAAGGCCTCGTGCGCAGTTTGGCGGCAGAGTGGGCGCCGACCGTGCGCGTCAACGCCATTGCCCCTTCGCTGACCGACACACCCCTGGCCGCGCGGCTGCTGCGCAACGACAAACAGCGCGAAGCCGGCAACGAGCGCCATCCGCTCCAGCGCATCGGTCAGCCGGAAGACATCGCCAACCTGGGTGCCTTTCTGATGGACCCGGCCAACGGTTGGATCACCGGCCAGGTCTGGAACGCCGATGGCGGTTTGGGCGCCCTGCGGGTGTAGCGGTCTTGCTTTCTTCCTTTGCAGCTTACCGTTTTACCATGACCGCAGTCCACCCATCCGCAGAACGCTCGTTCCACATCGGCGATATCGACGCCTTGGAACGCTTTTACCGCACCGCGCTGGTCAACAGCCTCTTTGGCGGCAAGGCCCTCGTCCTGGTCGGCACGCAGAACACCGAAGGATCGTGCAACCTGGCGCCTTTCAACAGTCTGGTGCATGTGGGTGCCAATCCGCCCCTGGTTGGCCTGGTGTTCCGTCCCCTGACCGAGCGCGTGGGGCAAACCTGGCGCAACCTGGAAGCCACCGGGGCCTGCACCCTGAACGCCGTGCACGGTGGCATGATCAAAGCTGCGCATGCCTGCTCGGCCAAGTTTCCGCCCAATGTGTCCGAGTTTCATGCCACTGGTTTGACGGTGCTGCGGAGTTCCGCCCCTTCGGGCGAAGCCTTCCCCGCGCCCTTTGTGGCGGAAAGCCGCGTCCGCGTGGCCTGCAAACTGCTGGAGAGCCATGCCATCCGTGCCAACGGCACCCGCTTTGCGGTGCTGGCCGTGCAGTCCATCGTGCTGCCGGAGGATGCGTTGGGCGCAGACGGCTTTGTGGATCCCAGTGTGACGGGCAGCCTTTCGGCCGCAGGCCTCGACGCCTATGGCCAACTTGGTCCCCTCACCCGCCTGCCCTATGCCCAAACGCCCGGTCCCGCTGCCGGCTCCGCGTAAAAGCCCGGTTCTCCGTCGTCATCCGCATCGGCGGAGGACCGTTGATCCCTCGCCATGACAGCCCACGGCAACACATACGGCGGCAACAAATCCTACCTGGAGCAGAAACCCTGCACCCATTGCGGCCGCACCATGACCTGGCGGAAAAAATGGGCCCGCACCTGGGATGCCGTGCGCTATTGTTCCGAGCGGTGCCGTCGTGAGGCACGGCAGCAGCGCAGCGCGGCATCGGACGCGGACCGGACGAACGCCACTTCCGAACAGAACGATCATTCCAGTTAAATCATCAGCTGTATGCCCGGCCTGCACCTCCACTGGTACCGCAACGACTTGCGCACGGACGACCATCCGGCGGTGGATCAGGCCATGTCCGCCGAGGCCTTTTTTCCTGTTTTTGTCTGGCAGCCGGCCTGGTACGCCGAGACCCGCTATGGGTTCCGCAAGGCCAGCGCCCGGCGGGCGCGCTTTCTGCACGAAAGCCTGGAAGCCTTGGACGCCGCCCTGCAGCGGCTAGGTTCCGCTTTGCTGGTGGTGGTGGGCAAACCCGAAGACGTGCTGCCTGAACTGGCGCGGAAGCTGGGCGCCCAGCGCATCACGGCCCAGGCCGAACACACCCACGAAGAGCTGGAAGACGAGCGCCGGGTAGGGGAGGCACTTGCTGCCACGGAAGGGCCAGCGTTGGAGCTGTTCGAGGGCTTGACCATGGTGCACCCTTCGGCCCTGCCTTATGCGGTGGAGGAGGTGCCGGATGTGTTCGGGGCGTTTCGCCGGAAGGCGGAAAAACACAGCCCCATCCGCGAGCCCCTGCCCGAGCCGGAAGCCGTGCCGGGCTGGCCGTCCATGGAGGCCTTGTCCTCCAGCCTGGAGCTGCTGGGCCGCGGGTCCCTTCCCGCCTCTGGCGAAGGCTTGGCAGGAGCTTTGCCAGGCGGTCTGGCGGACCTGGGCTTCAGCGCCGAGGAAATCGATGAAGCGGCGCAAGACGATCCCCGCAGCGCCTTTCCTTTTTCCGGTGGGCAGGCCTCGGCACGCGCGCGGCTGGACGATTACGTGTTTGGCCGCGCCTTGGTGGCCAACTACAAAAAGACGCGCAATGGCCTGCTCGGCGAAGCCTTTTCCAGCAAGCTGTCGCCCTGGTTGGCCAACGGCAGCCTTTCGCCCAGAAGGGCGCATGAAGCCGTCAAAACCTTCGAAGCGCAAAACGGCGGCAACCAGAGCACATACTGGTTGATTTTCGAATTGCTCTGGCGCGATTTTTTCCGTTTTCAGGCCATGAAGGTGGGGCGCAAACTATTCACGCCGGGCGGCATCCAGGAAAAGGACCGCAGCTATCAAAATGCACATCAAGCCTTCGCCGGTTGGCAAGATGGAAAAAGCGGACACCCTTTCATCGACGCCAATATGGTGGAACTGGCCCGGACCGGCTGGATGAGCAACCGCGGGCGGCAGAACGTGGCGAGTTGGCTGGTGCGCGACCTGGACGTGGATTGGCGCTGGGGTGCGGCCTGGTTTGAGCACCACCTGCTGGACTACGACCCCTGCAGCAACTACGGCAATTGGCAATACGTGGCAGGTGTTGGCCACGACCCGCGCGGCGACCGCCGCTTTGATCCGGACCGCCAGGCCTGGACCTACGACCGCAAGGGCCGTTTTGTGGAGACCTGGCTGCCGGAACGCCAAACCAAAGTGCCACAGCGCAAGCTGTTCGGTTGAGGCCTCAAGGCATGTGCACGGCTTCTTTTCATTTGGGCATTGACTTTGGCGCCAAGCGCTCCGGCACAACCGCGTTGGTACACAACCGGGAAGACCGGCTCACTGTGTTGCGCTGTGCCAAAAACGAAGACGCCGATGCCTTTCTGGAACGCTCGGTTGCCGCACTCAGCGGTGGCGAAGCAGCGGCCATCTACATCGATGCACCGCTGAGTTTGCCGCGGGTGCTGCACGGGCTTTCAGCAGATGGGCCGACGGATGCGCAGGCCGATCCAGCCATGGCCGATTGGTTTTTCCGCGCCGCCGACCGCGCGTTGGGCGCCATGTCGCCGATGTTTCTGGGCGGGCTGAGTGCCCGGGCCATGAAACTGGCCTGGACCTGGCGGCGGGAGGGCCACACCGTGGTTGAAACCTGGCCGCGCGGAATGGTCCGGCTGCTGGAACTGGAGGGCTACCGGGCTAAAGACCGCGGCGCGGTGCAGGGCTTTCTGGAACGGCATGCCGCGCTGCTTGGCCTCCCACAGCCCTTGCCCGCTTTGCGCGACCAGCACGAATTGGACGCCGTGCTGGCCTGGGCCAGTGGGCTTCGCCACAGGCGGGGCATTGGTAGCGCCTTCGGCGAACCCGACGAGGGGCTGATCCACCTTTGAGCCCGCGGGCAACACGGAACAGGCAACCATCCGTGCGGCTCGCGTGTTGCATGGTCATGTCCGAAGCAAGCCTGGTTTTTCCGCACCAATTGTTCCACCCCCACCCGGCGCTGGACCGCGACCGGCCCGTGTACCTGCTGGAGGACGATTTGTTTTTCGGGCAGTTGGACTTTCATCCGCTCAAACGCATCCTGCACCGCGCGTCGATGAAAGCCTACCAGGATGAACTGGAGGCCGATGGCTACACAGTGCAGTATGTGGACCATGCGGGTCTTGGAAAGCTCACGGAATGGATACAGCAACAGGACGTGGACCGCTGGCATTGGAGCGATCCCTGCGACTACCTGCTGGAACGGCGGCTCCAACGTGCCGCTCCGGATGGCGTGGTGCATCACGGTCGCGGTTTTCTGCTGAACCGGGAAGAAGCCTTGGAGCGGCTCAAGGCCGGCAAGCGTTACCACCAAACGGATTTTTACCAGCGCCAGCGCAAGCAGTTTAACCTGTTGATGGACGGCGGCGAACCGCTGGGCGGCAAATGGACCTACGACACCGAAAATCGAAAAAAGCTGCCCAAGGACCTGGAGCCACCTCACCCCTGGATTCCGGGTGCAAACGCCCATACCAAAGCAGCGGTCGAATACGTGGCGAAGACCTGGGGTGCGGATCGCTCTGTGGGCGACAACTTTCCCTGGCCGGTCACCCGGAAAGACGCGCGCAAGGTTTTGGAAGACTTTGTCGAAAACCGCTTGCACGCCTTTGGCGACTACCAGGACGCCCTGGACCCGAACCACCCGTTTGTTTTTCACGGGCTGCTGACGCCAGCGCTGAACATCGGCCTGCTGGAACCCATGGAGGTCATCAAAGCGGCTCTGGACCGCCACGACGCCGACCCTGTACCCATCAATGCCTTGGAGGGTTTTGTCCGGCAGGTGTTGGGCTGGCGCGAATACCTGCGGGCGGTATACGTGGAGGAAGGCACCGCGCAGCGCACGCGCAATTTTTGGGGTTTTGAGGAGGGCCTGCCCAAGGCTTTCGCCGAAGGCAAAACGGGTTGGCCTCCGGTGGACGATGTGCTGCGGAAGGTGGACCGCTACGCCTACGCCCACCACATCGAACGGCTCATGGTGCTGGGCAATGTGCTCCTGTTGACCGAAACGCATCCCGATGCGGTGTACCGTTTTTTCATGGCGCGGTTTATCGACGCCTACGATTGGGTGATGGTGCCCAACGTCTACGGCATGAGCCAGTACGCCGATGGCGGGCTGATCACCACCAAGCCCTACCTGAGCGGTTCCAACTACATCCGCAAACAAAGCCACTACAAAAAAGGCGACTGGTGTGCCGAATGGGATGCCTTGTATTGGCGTTTCATTTGGGTGCACCGCGAGGTCTTTGCAGACAATCCACGCATGTCCATGATGGCCCGGATGGTCGAAAAGATGGGCAGCGTAAAGCGAAAAAGCCACCTGGATCGGGCCGAGGCCGTACTCGAGCGTTGGCGGAAATAAGGGCGTGACCACCAGCAGCGCGCGACCGTCAAGGTCCAGGTGCCCAGCGCTTCAAGCGCCCGCTGGACAGCGCGTTCGGCCACGGACTTTGGCGCACCTTTGCGCCATGCTGGCCACCACCAAAGGCATCGTCCTGCGCCAAACCCGATACGGGGACTCCAGCTTGATCCTTCAGGTCTATACCCGGGAGTACGGCAGCGTCGGTTGCGTGGTCAGCGGGGTGCGCTCCGCGCGAAGCCGCCACAAGGCCGCCCTCTACCAGCCCATGAGCCTGCTCGACCTGGTGCTCTATTTCAAGGAAGACCGGGACCTGCAGCGCATCAAGGAAGCGCGCTTCGAGCGGGTCTACGGCCGAGTGCCCTTTGAGCCTGGTCGCCGGGCGGTGGGTTTGTTCATGGCCGAAGTCCTCTTGCGCGCCTTGCGCGAAGAACCGCCCCACCCCGAGCTCTACGACTTTGTGGAACAAGCGTTCCACAACCTGGATGCCTGCTCGCGCGGTTTCAGCGCCATGCCCCATGCCTTCCTGCTGGGCATCAGCGACCGCATGGGCTTTGCTCCCCAGGGCAGGCCATCCGAGGATACGCCCTGGTTTGATCTGCAGGACGGCGTTTTTTGCCGCAACCGGCCCACACACGGCGCGCTGCTGCGGCCGGAAGAAGGCGCCTGGCTCATCGAAGCCGCCGGCTTTGACTGGAGCGCGCCCCAGCCCCTGCGCATGGACCCCACGCAACGGCAAATCCTGCTTGACCGCCTGCTGCGCTACATGGCCTTCCACGTGCACGGCTTCGGCGTGCTGCGCAGCCCGGAGGTGTTTCGGGAGTTGGGGGGTTAGGGTTGGGCATCCTCTATGTCCACCTCGATGCGGTAGACGGCCGGAATGCCTTCGCCGGGAGGCATGGTCTGTACGTAGACCTTCTTCATCCGTTCAAAACGGTCAAGCGCTGTCCAGGAATCCACCCAGATCAAAACCGGATCAGGGTACAGCTTTCCATGTTCCGCACTGTAATAAGGCCACTCCATCCGGTGGTCCTTTCGAGCGTCAACCGGAACACTGGGCAGCAGGTTGGGTTTGGCCAGCACCCAAAGCGGATACTCCCAGGCATCCGCACTCAAGAGCAGCGCTGGAATGGTGTTGTTGGATCGGGTGCGCACCATCAGCGCTGCCCGCTCCCGGTATGGCGCTTCCAATTCCGGCCAGGTGGCAAAATATTGGCTGCTGCGGGGTGTGGTGAAAATGCTCTGCGCGCCAAACCAGGGGCGGGAATAATTGGCCCACCAATAGGGTGCGGCGCTCGTCAGCAGCACAAGGCCCAATGCGGCACCCGGAATGCGGGGAAGTCGGGCCAGCCAGGCGCCGATCGGCACCGCGCCCAGCAACAGCAAGGGCAGCATCAGGCGCATGTGCCAGACCTGCCACCGCAGGGCCAGGCCAAAACCGAAAAAAAGCAGCCACCAGGCCAGCGTATAGCCCTGCATGGGACGGCACCATGTTTTGGAACGGTTGGTCCAAATGGCCAGGCTCGCGGCAATCAGCAGCAAAAAGAAGACCGGTGCGGGCGCATAGTCTTCCTGCATGAGGTGTTCGCGGTCGCCGAAGGCGACCACATCAAACGCCGGCGTCCAGGGCCAGGTGGCGTCCGGGTCGTGCAGGTCGCGGCCCATCAGGCCATGGAAAGCGCCGGTGGCGTCGTGCAGCAAGCGGTTGGCCGCTTTTGAAGGGGTGCGCAGCAGCCAGGCCGCATTGCGCGCGCTGTTGCCCAGGCCCACGCCCAGGCCGTATTTGGCGTTGGCCAGTTGGTAGTCCGGGCCCAAAATGCTCCCGTAGGTGCCCGCGTTGCGGTAGGCATGCGGCGCGTTCAGTGCGGCCACACTCAGCACGGCCAATACCGCCAACAGCAGCGGACGCCAAAGCCCCATCATTTTCCGCCCTAGGGATGCCTCCGCATCACGCCCCATCCATTCCTGGCCCGCCAAGGCCAGCAACCACAGCCCCAAAAGGGGTGGGACCAGCAACAGCGCCGTACCCTTGGTCCACCAGGCCATTGCCATGCCCAGCATGGCCAATGCCGCGTCGCCACGCCGCCGGTGCTGCACATGGCGCAGCGCAGCTACAGCGGACCAGATCAGCACCGCACCCAGGATCAAATCGTTTTGCGTGGAACTCTGCTGGAGCAGGAACATCGGCAGGCATGCCGCCGCAAAAACCGTCCAAGCGCCGGCGCGCCGGCGAAGCCCTTCACTCCAGGCGCCCGGCCAAAACCCGGCCCCCAGCTCCCGCAGCCCCAGCAGCGCAAAAAGCCCGGCGGTCCATTGCACCAGGTTGGCCAGGCGGTCGCCGCCGGTGAGGACGTAGCCGTGCAGGATGGCGTATTCGCCGGCAGGCGGTTGGGAAAGTTGGCGGCTGATGCCGGTGTGGTAGAAATCCACGCTCCCGCGCGAAGCCCATTGGGCCACCCGCGCCAGGTGGTAGACCATGGAGTCCCAGTTGTTGGGGGCGGCAACCAGTGCGGTGACCAAGGTGCAGACCAGCGCGATGGCGGCGGTGATCAACAGCACGCCGGAAGTTCCCCGCCAGGTTGCCCGTGCGCACCAAAAGGAGCCGGCAGATGCGCGGATTGGAAACCAGCGGAGGTGCAGGGCCGCGGGCACGAGAAAGAGTACCCAGCACAGCAGGAGCGTCCAGCGGTTTATGGACGCAGCCAGGCTCAACACTTCCACCGATACCGCCGACCAGGCATACGCCAACAGGGCCAGATAGCCCAGGCGCAGCACCGCTGGACGAGCAGGACCCTCCATATCAATCGTAGCTCTCCAGATGGATCTGCTTGCGGTTGTAGCCCATGCCCTTGAGGTTGCGGCGTGCTTCGTTGATCATGTCGCCCCAACCGCAAATGAAAAAACGCAGGTCTTCGCCGCCGTGGCGGCCCTGCACCAGACGCTCGTAGACGGGGTGCACGTAGCCCTGCTCCAGGCCCTCGACGGCCTGGCGGGAGAGTGTGGGGTGGTAGTGGAAGCCGTCAAGCTCACGCTCCAACTGGCGGAATTCGTCGGCGTAGAGCATGTGCTCCTGCGTGCGGCAACCAAACACCAAATGCATGTCCCGGTGCAGGCGCGGGTGCGCCTTGAGGTCCAACAGCATGCTGCGGAATGGTCCAACGCCCGTGCCCGTGGCGATGAACACCAGGTCCTCGGCAATGGGCCCGCGCTCCTCCGCGTTGGGCAAAACCATACGGCCCATCGGGTCGGAAATCCGGACGGCATCGCCCGGTTTGGCCTGGTCAAACAGCCAGGCCGTACCCGCTCCGCCTTCCAGGCGAACGATGGCAAACTCGATCCGGTTGGAACCGTCCGGGCGCGAGGCGATCGAATAGGAGCGGCTGCATTTGGCCGGGTCTTCGTGAATGGGCATTTCCACCTTGACAAACTGGCCAGGCAGAAAATCAAAGGCCTCCACGTCCGTGACCTCAAAAACAAAGGTTTGGGTGTTCGGGCTCAGCGGCTGCGCCTCCACAAATCGGGCTTGGTGCCATGCGGGTTTGGGCATGCGGCAAAAGTACGGAGGCACAGCCCAGTACCATGGGCTGCGCAAGACGCCACCGGCAAGCCAGGTCAAGTCCGTTCGATGCACGCGTTCGAACACGCCTTGTGCGATGGGCACACGGGCGCACGCACGTTTTGCCATGGGTTTTCAGGCATCGGGGTTCAGGAACCGGGCTTTGCCGTGCCTGCACTTTGGCCAGCAGCGCATGCAGCATCCGGAAACACAACCTGTGCTGTCCAGGCAGGGCCATATGGCCTATTCGCCACCGATGTACACCTGAATGGTTTTCACGCTTGTCGTGTTGGCGTACTGAAGGAGATAAAGGCCTTCAGCGCAGCGGGAGGGCAGGTGCACCTGCAACAGGCCTTCCCCCACGGGATCTGCCGGTAGATCGGCAAAGACCAGGGCGCCCTTTGTGTCGAAGAGCTGCACTTGCAGCGGCTCAGGCCCAGCCGCATGGTGTAGGAAGAATGTTGTACGCACCGGGTTTGGCCAAACCCTGGGTTCATCTGGCGGCAGGGAATGACCCGCTTCGTTCAAGCCCACCGGCGGCAAAATCCCGCTGATCAACCTGATGGCCTTGGTGTTGTATTCCGATATGTACAGGGAGTCGCCCGTTGCGCTTATGGAAATGCCGTTTGGGCTGTTGAACAGTGCCGTATCCAGACCACCGTCCACCGCCCCTTGCGTAGAGCCCGCATAAACCGTCCATTCGGCCGTGTTGATGTCGATGCGGTAGATCTGATGGGTGAAAACGCCTGTGGCGTAGATATAGGAGCCAAACCTGGCGATGTGTCCAAGGCTCGAAGTGGGCAGCGTACAAAAGGTATACACGGAGTCGTCGGGTGCTTTGCGCACGATGCGTCCGCTGTAATAATTGGCCGTATACAAGTTGTTTGCGTCGTCCCACAACATCGATACCGGCGCATTGAACAGGGGACTGGACAGGTACAGGCTCGTATCGCCGTTTGGCGCAAGGCAATACAGGCTGTTGGTGAAAACACTGCTCACCAAAAGCGAATCAGAGCCCGGCATTCGGACAAGTCCCGCTGGATTGGGGATCATGCTGGTCAACAAGGTCTGGGTTTCATCTACCGGGTCAAACAAGACAATACGATGACCCTGGCTTTCCGCGACCGCAATGCGGCCATCGGACAGTTCTGCCATTTCCGAGGGACTGTCCAAAGCATCAAGGACGGGCACCGCTGCTCCCGGAGCGAACGTATTGAGCGTGCCGTTGTCATAGCCCGTCCCATACAAAACACCGTTGGCGGCCCTGAACAGTGCCTCGTCTATCCCTGAGCCCCCTGGCAAAATGGTGCTCACCGTTTGTGCGCACAGCAGGTGCACATGCAAAAGTGTCCATACGCCGATCCATGCAGTTCTTTTCATGTCAAAAGCAAAATTCGACATGCCCCTGATTGGAAAATTGTATGAAATCGTAGCTCAAAAAATATCGTCCTGGATGCCGGACGGTTGGGCGAAATACGCTTTCGGGGAAAAGCCGGTGTAGGCCCTGAAGGCACGAATCATGTGGGCCTGATCGTAGTAACCGCTCGCATAGGCCAGGTCGGTCAGCGTCAGGTTCCTGGCCCTGAAGGTCTTGATGCAGTGGACAAAGCGGACCAACCCGCAATACGCCTTAGGTGTAAGCCCCAGAAAGGTCTTGAACTTGTTTTCCAACGTCTTTGTACTGATGTTGAGCTGTTTGCACAATCGCCCCAACTGGATATTGCCATGGCGTTGTTCGATCCTGGTCTTTGCGTATTGAAAGGCAGCATGGTCCGTTGTGCTGGAAACCGACCACTTTTTTGCGATAAACCGATGGATCAGGTCAAGCCGTTCAGCGGTGGTCGTCTGGTCAAACAGCTGGCCTTCAAACTGCTCAAACTGGCGGCCGAATGCGTCTTCAGGGAGCACGCTTTGATCCCGAAATTCAAAAGCAGGAATGCCGGTCAACTGGAAGATTTTATCCGCTTTGAAGCGGATGGAGATCAACGGACTGCCTTCCAGGGAGATGTCCTGCCATGTGGTTTTAAGCCCCGAGAAGTGGCTGGATACGGTCATGGTGCTGTCGCGCTGGGACAAGCGCCTTGTGAACCGCTTGTCGGTGATGATCAATTCCACGGTATTGTCCGGTACGATGCGGTTGAAGACACCCTGGTTGCGCGGAATGGAGAAATAGTGCTCCACAAAAACACAATCGACAACAGCATCCAATGCTCTGCCCGGCATATACCATACACCGTGCCGCTTTCCGCAAGCCATCGGAGCGGTGGGGCCTGTGGAATCGTGACCTAAGCTGTTTATCAAAATGCGTGTTTGCCCATCATCCTGAATGCCCATGCAAGACCCTGCTGCTCCGGCGTACCACATATGGCCCGCAAAGGGATGGCCCCATAAGGCGCCGGCGTGGGCTGGGCATGGCTGGCCCACAAGCACCCTGGGCTTTAAATTGAGGGCACGCTCCCTGGCATGTGCCACAGGGCTGTCACCTTTCGGGAAACAGCCCTCGTTTGGTGGAAGGCATCGACGGAGCCCAATACCCGGCCTCGACCCCCGTATACCCGGGCATCGCGCGTCTGCGTTGTTTCGGATAGGGGTATAAAGCGCGGGTGCTTATTCGGACCAATCGAGCAAGGCTTCGATGAACTGGTCCTGCTGATCGATGTAGACGTTGTGGGAGCATCGGTCCAGATACCGAAGCCGATCGGGACCGATGAGGGTGCCCAAGGCTTTCGCCTGTTCAGGCGAATACAGACCGTCGTCTTTGCCGTACAGTCCAAACACGGGAACCTCCTTTTCGACCAGTTCCCGCAATACCGGTTTCAGGTTGAGCGTGGTGTAGGCTTCGTTTTTCGAATACGCAAAGGGGGCTGCATAGGTCGTCTTGGAAGCGTATTGCTGCAGCACCGTATCGGTGGCAAATGCCTTGTACAAACGCCGGGCGTCTTCGGTGATGTCCTCCGGCGCATAGAACCCATTTTGCATGGCGTGCATCAAACAGTACGTGCTGTACTGCAAGGAACTCGTATCCATGCGCTCCAACTCCGCGATGTAGTTCAAATTGACGCTGTCGTTGTTGGCGGCATATATGGCCTTGCTGCTGGATAGAATGGTCTCGAAGGATTCCTGCATGACCACCGGAGCGCTGACCAATACGACCGACTGCACGTCTTCCGGATGCTGTTGGGCATACAGAGCCGCCAGAACGCCCCCGAAACTGTGCCCGATCAGCATTGGGTCGTCGGCCTCCAGCGAATCCAACAGGCGCTCCAGGTCCCCAAGGGTTTGCTCAAACGTGAAGGCGGCATGCGCATCGACGCTGCGTCCGACGCCCCGCCTGTCGTACACCAGCACAAAAAACCCCGCTTCGGCCAGGACTTCCGCGGTGGTCTGTTCGAAAACCGCACTGTTGTACCCCGGCCCACCGTGCAAGAAGACCACAGGCTGATCTTCCGGCTGGCCATGGGTTTTCACATAGAGCCCCTGGGCATGCAGCGCGAAGCCCGTAAACACCGCAGCGGCAATTCCGAAAATACGTTTCATCCAGTCGCTTCCGATTAAGGTCAGAAAGGGCAGCAACGCGTGGGTCCGCATTGCCCGCTATACAAAGCGGAACAGGCGCGCTGTACGGGTGTTGGCCGTCCCCCAGGTCAAGGGCTTCGCGCGAGCGCGATGCGATGGCGCGATGCGGTGGAAAGATAGCGGGCGCACGGCACCATGACCCTGGTCAACCGTATCGAAATGCCGCGTCATTGCCCCGCAAGCCATTGGGTCGGAGCTTCCATGCACCCAAAACCGCGTGCCATGACCCGTGCTGCATCCTCCCGAACCGACCGCCCCGTGCAGGCCTGGCTTGCCATTGTGGTGATCCCCGTGGCCCTGGTGGCCGCCTGGGCCATCTACCGCTTCATCCTCGGCAACCCCGCAAACTTTGTGGGTGGAGATCCGGCAGGCGAACCGCTGACGGGCAATTACCTGGGCGTCATCCACAAAGGCGGTCCGATCGTGATTCTTTTGATCGCCTTCCAGGTCATTCTGCTCACCTACGTGGTGGAGCGATTTCTGACCATCCGACAGGCCTGGGGCGGCGGCTCGGTGACCGCCTTTTTGGCGCGCATCAAACCGCTCATCGAACAGGGGCAACACGCCAAGGCCCTGGAAGCTTGCGACGCACACCGCGGCTCGGTGGCCAGCGTGGTCCGCAACGGCCTGGCCACCTACGGGGAACTGGCCGCGGACCCCGGTAAAACGGAAGACGAAAAAGTGCTGCTGCTCCAACATGATTTGGAAGAGGCCACACAGCTCGAACTGCCGCCGCTGAACAACAACCTGCCGGTGATTGCGACCCTCGCGCAGATCGCCACGCTCATCGGTCTGCTGGGTACGGTCACCGGGATGATCAAGGCCTTTGCGGCCCTGGCGCGCGTGGGTTCGCCGGACGCCGTAGGCCTGGCCGGCGGCATCAGCCAGGCGCTGGTGACCACGGCGCTCGGCATCTCCACAGCTGCGGTGGCCATTGTCTTCCACAACCTCTTTGCCGGGCGGATCGCCAAGATCACCCACGCCATCGACGAGGCCACTTACGCGGTGCTGCACGCCTTCCAGGTGCGCGATGCCCGCCAGCGCGCCAACACCAAGGCCGATACCAAAGCCCGACCCAACGCATAGCGCCATGGCCCGCTCCGCACAACACGGCTCACCCGTCCTGGACATGAACCCCATGGTGGACCTGGCTTTTCTGCTGGTCACCTTCTTCATGCTCACCACCACCTTCCGGATGCCGGAACCGGTGGCCGTGGCCTTGCCGGCCTCAACGGCCGAAACCAAGCTGCCGGAGCGGGACGTGATCCAGGTGACCGTGGCTCCCGACGGGCGTGTGTTTCTGGACCTGGACGGCAAGCACGTGCGCGAGCGCCTGTTGATGCGCGTGGGCCGGTCCACGGGGGTGGCCTTTTCGGCTGGGCAGGCCGAAGCCTTCGCCCTGGCCGGAGGCCATGGCATGCCGCTGGACCAACTGGGTGCCTGGCTGGCGCTGCCTCCTGCGGAGCGCAAGGAGGTGCCCGCCCCCGGCATTCCGGTGGACAGCCTGCGCAACGAACTGGGCACCTGGATCGTGCAGGCCCGCGCCGAACACCCCGCCTACCGCGTGGCCATCCGCGCCGACGCCGATGTGCCCTACGCGCGCATCAAGGCCGTGACCGGCACCCTGCTCGAGCGCGGGGTGACCCGCTTCATCCTCATCACCGAAACCGAGCCGGCACCGGCAACCGGTACCGCATCGTGAAACGCGCGGTGGATGGCAACCGTTTCGCCCGTCCCGGGCGAACACCCCGGGAGGCCCGCGGGGAACAGCTTCCCGTGTCCATCGACATGAACCCGATGGTGGACCTGGCCTTTCTGCTGCTGACCTTTTTCATGCTGGCCTCGTCGTTCAACCAGCCCCAGGCCATGGAGCTGGTCCTGCCGCCGCCGCCCGAACCAGACGAAGCCGTTATGGAACAACCGGTCAAGGAATCCAAAGCGCTGACCCTGGTGTTGGGTGAGGCCGACCGGCTGTATTGGTACCGCGGCATCACCGAACCCGAGGTGCAGGAAAGCACCTACGGTCCCGCAGGACTTGAGCGCCTGCTGCGCGAACAACTGGCGGCCACTCCGGATCTGGTGGTGCTGGTCAAGCCACTCGATGCCTCGCGCTACGCCAACCTGGTGGATGTCCTGGACGACCTTGGGCGTGCCGCGGCACCCCGTTATGCGCTGACGGAAGCTGGGCCGGAGGATCGGCGCCTGATTGAAGCGCTCGCCCGTTCGGGCGAAAACAAAAACGGAGAAATCAACAATCAAGCCGCGCCATGAACCGCCCCGACACCACAACGGGCTGGCTGGCCACCGTTTATTCGGGGAGAAACCGCGCCTATGGCGGGTACGCGCTACGGCGCGCTGAGACCCGGTATACGCTGCGGGGGTTGGTGGCTGGTTTGGTGCTGGTGGGCCTGATCTTCGGTGTGCCTTTGGGCCTTTACCACTGGCAGCAGCGCATGGCCGCCCGCGTACCCGCGGAGCAGGTCCGCGTGGTGACCTACCACCAATTGGCCCCACCGCCGCCCATCGAACGGCGCGAACCTCCTCCCCCGCCACCGGAGAAGCCGGTACCCAAGGCCAAACTGCGCTATGCGCCACCGGTGGTCAAACCCGACGAGGAGGTGCCCGATGATGAATTGCCGCCCACGGTCGAAGAATTGGCCCTGCTGGATCCCGGTCCACAGGCCGAACCGGGCGACTCCGTAGTATGGATCGAGGAACCCGTTGCCGTTGTGGAACCGGAACCTGCACCTAAACCGGAACCAGACGCACCGATGAAGCCCTTTGTGATTGCCGAGGTCATGCCCGAATTTCCGGGAGGCATCGACGGGCTCTATGCACACCTGGCCCGCGAAATCCGCTATCCGGTCGTAGCCATGGAAAACGGCATCCAGGGCAAGGTCTTTGTGCGCTTTGTGGTTCAGGTGGATGGGCGCGTAACGGACGCGGCCGTCCTGCGCGGCATTGGCGGAGGTTGCGATGAAGAAGCCTTGCGCGTCATCCGCGCCCTGCCACGCTGGACGCCCGGGCGTCAGAACGACCGTCCGGTACCAGTGGAGTACACGCTGCCGGTGCGGTTTGTGCTCAAGAAATAATGCCGGTGCGCTGCAGCGACGAGACGGTCTCTTCGGTGGTGGTAAAGGACTTCAATTGCTTTACCCATTGTTTCCACCGTTCCTAAACGCCTTTCTGGTCATGACCAACGGGATACCGATCAAGACCAAAGCCACCAAGTTGATCATGACGACATTGTGCAGGGCATTGTAGTAGATCGAAATGCCGCTATCTATGGCAAACCACGACAGCAGTCCCAACCACATGGCCCGGTATGCCCAGAACTCCTTTTTCTCAAAGGCATGCTCGGAGAGCATAACCATAAGCGCATGAAACCCCACGATGGTGCCACCAATCACCCCGAAAAACCAATTCTTGAGTTCCAACAGCTTGCCTTCAAACTCCTCCCCGTTCAGAAATACCTCCCTGGTATAGCCATTGTGCACTTCAAAGAAGAATGAGTTACCGGCGAACACCCCAACAGTCCTACGCCGATGGTAAACCATTGGCCCAGTCAATCATCGTTGCCAGAAGTAGAAGTGTTTATCGCCTTCATTCATAACGCTTGGGCTAACCCTTGCTATTAACAAGTCTAGGTATTGTTAGCAATCTATCATTCTTCTTATTGGATTAATCGCTGTAAATTGATATTCGTTTTTACAGCATTATCAAAGCATGCAGCTTCATAAAAACGATCATACTTTGGCGTAAACCTCATGAATACCGCCACCATTTTATCCGCCTCATAATTTTCTTTACTGATTAAATAGTTGAAAATATCATCTCCTATAGTTTCAGTAATCAAATAATACCTAGACACAGATGCTTTTTGAGTCTTTTTATTGAAATGCAGAAGCACCAATTCTTTGCCTATGAGTTCTTCGGCCTTTTTCGAGACTTTTAATTCATCTCGTTTCTTATATGTCAGCGGGATGTCATGAAAACAGTCGGATAAACTAGCTTCTCCTTGGAATAACTCTTCTTCAGATTGGGCGTGTGTAGTGCCTGCCAAGAGGGCAATGGCCAAAAGCAATAAAACATTCGTCATCTCATCAAAGATGCAGTTTATGAGCGTATGGTTCATTATGGTTCTTGTATCACTTTCCTGTCCGTCTGAAACGAACGTTGTACAAGACTGTACACTTGGAGACTAGCACTTTACTCCCATAAACTAGATGCATTGCTAGCCCAATTATTTTTTGTTCTTTTTCATTGATTGTTTTATCAGGCTCAAAATATATTCCATTTCTTCGTCAGTCCGCACTACAATTTCATAGTCCCCATTTCCCCAATGTCCCACAGATGAAACATCTCTCGCTAACTCTTTAGGGTCATCAAGGTCACCCTGGTGTAAATTTAGCCACATTTTCAGAGCGTTCTTTTGAATGTGAATATCAACTACGTTCGATCCTGATACAAAAGCAATGTACTTTTTCTTGGGTTTTATTTCTAAATCGTCAAAGTTCAGTATAGCATTTTTATAAGTCTCATAAAGCTCTTTTATGCCTTCAGTTCCTTTTTCAAGATGTTCGTCCTCTGTGTAAACTTTAATTTCTTTAGTCACTTTTTCAATCGCTTCATCTTGTCGGCTGATTGTTTTTACACTTTCCTGAGCTCCTGAGGTCTTTATATGATTATAATTAATTGTCTGATTGTCGTATTTCCTTATTTCCCAAAGTTCAATCGGCAGGTCTTTGAAATTGATTGCTTCTTTTTGATAAGTCGTGAATGAAGGCGAAATAAAAATCACTCTAGATTGCGACCAATCTACGTCATTTCTTTTTAATGTTTCTTTTGAGTTTTCGTTAAACTCAAGTATGAAGTCCGCTTTGTTATTGAGCATCAAGGAAAGGTAAGCGTATCCTTGGTCGATTACGCTAAAGTTTTTGTCTCGTTTGTATTCGATAATTACAAAAGTCCCTGCGTCTTTGTCGAACGCTAAAGTGTCGATACGAAATGTTTTCAGACTGAATTCCGACTTCACTAAGTCAAGTCCGAAAATGGAATTCAGATTTTTCTCTGTCAGAGATTGAATGTCTTTTTCGAGCTTGAAAGGTTGTTCCTTAATGTTCTCAAGTCGCTCGTTATGTTCTATTTTAAAAAGAGCCATTTAATTACTTCGTGTTGTTTTTCTAATGTGGTCCAACCTGTTGGCTAATTGCACCCAGTGGTGTTTAGTCAACTTGGGTTTGCAGTGGATTGTTTCGCTTTTTCAACCGGCGTCCTACGGATAGCACTCCTATCAGAATGGTCATAAAGTGGCGGTTCTTCGCATCGGACACTTAAAAATAGGCCCGCAATCGTGCAATGCATAAGGGGCCACTAGCGGTACTATGGCACAAGGCTTGCAGCTGGACGCCGTGCGCGTACGGCATGCCTTTTGCCGTGAAAAGCAGGTGCTGCTTGTGAAAAATGGGCGCAAACAGCTCGTGGGCACTAAATGCGGGCGCGCAAAGCCCTCTACACACCACACTATAAGGGCTTTCCGCGTTCGCCGGGTAGGCGCATGTATGAGAAGGACGGGGAGGCGTACTGTAGTACGTGACCGGTTTGATGAGGAGCCGCGAATTCATTGGCCGCTTTCGCGGAGCGCCAGCGGGCGCGCTAAGTCCTCCACCTGCTACTCGCCCAGCGTATACGTCACACGCAGGGTATAACTCCGCGGCGGATCAATGCGGGCGGGGCGGATGGCGTATTCGCGGTTCATCACGTTTTTGACGATGCCGGCCACGGTCCAGTGGTCGCCGATGTCCACGCCGGCGCGGAGGTCCCAGATCCAGTCGCCGCCTTCGCTGCGGGCAGCGCGCCATTCGGCTACGCCGGGCAGGAGCACCTCGAAAATCTGGTCGATGGACTCCATATAGGAGTAGTACTGCACGTTGGTGCCGAGCAGCAGGATGCCGAACTGGATGTCGCCTTCCGCCTTGAAGGTGTGGCGGTTGCGGTAGGTGAGCACGTTCTCGTCGCTGGAGGTCAGCTCGTTGATGTCCTCCGTGAAATCCTGGTACTCGGGGTTAGCCCAGGTATAGCCGCCGCTCAGGTTGATCGGGTTGTCCCCGATGCTTCCCCGACCGGCCAGGCCAAGTTCCAGGCCGTAGATGCGGGTGTCGCCCACGTTGCGGCTTTGGAAGCCCGTGGACGCAACGGTGGGTTGGAAGAACACAAATTCCATCATGTCCTGGTATTGCTGGTAGAAGCCCGCCACGTCCAGGAAGGCATCAAAGCTGCCGATCCGCAGGCCCTGCTTGATGCCGATTTCGGCGTTCCAGCCGGTTTCCGAAACCAGTCCCGGGTTGGGCAGAATGGCCGGATTCAACAAGCCAGGTTCGCCGCCGCCCAGCGCGGTTTGGATGAACTTCTCGGCGATGGTCGGAAAGCGGTAGCCTTCGCCCCAGGAGGCCCGGATGTAGGTAAACTCGGCCGCCTGATAGTTCGCGCCCGCGCGAAACACCACCTTCTGCTCCGGCTCGGTAAAGGAGATTTTGTTGGCTTCCAGCCGGGCGCCAAAAGACAGGTTGAGCTTGTCAAAAAAGCGCTTGTCCAGCTGCACGTAGCCCGCAAAGTTGGAGCCATCCAGCGGGTCGCCCACCTGCTCAAAACGGCCGTCCACACGCACCGAATCCGCGTACAGGTCCGCTTCCACAGTCACGTAACTGGCCACACCGCCGGTGGTAATGCTGAAATCCAGGTCCTCCCAGCGGCGCTGGAACTGGTATTCCCCGTAGTAGAATTTGGAGAAGTTGCCCTGCTGATTGGTGTTGTCGTTGTCCACCTGGTTGTAGCGCACCTGCACCCGGTGCCGGTTGCCGGCCGGGTCAAAATAGGTCACGAAGGGGTCTATGGTCAGACGGAAGCCCTTGGTGACGGTAGGGCGACCGATGGTCTCCCAAAAGCGGTAAGAATCTGCGCCCAAGCCGTTCCAAAGGAAGAAGTTGCCGCTTTCGCCCACCTGGGTGTTGATGTTCACGCCCAGCGAAAGCCCGTCCACGCCCGGTACGCGGTAGCGCGTCAACAGGCTGATGCGGCCGCGGTTGTCAAACTCCCCTTCGCGGAAGCTGTTCTGCTTGAAGTAGTAACCGCCCGCCGTCAGGTCCAGGTTGCCGAACTTCTTGCGGTAGGCCAGGCTAAGGCCGGTTTCGTAGGGCGGCGCGACGGCGCTGTCGGCCCACCAGGCCTTGTTGCGGCCCAGGCTGTCCACCCCACCGGCCGGGTTGTTGAATACCGTGCCGAAGGTGCTGGCGCTGAAATAGCCCTTGGTCTTCGGCTCCGCCGAACGCAGGTTGATGATGCCGTTGATGGCGCTGGAACCGTAGAGCGCCGACGCCGCGCCCTTGATGATTTCCACCTGGCCGATGTTCTCGATCGGCACGGCGCTCCAGTTGGGAAAGCCCGCGTCGGCCTGAAGGATGGGCATGTCGTTATAGAGCAGCAGCACCCGCGTGCCGGCCCCATAGCTGTAGCCCGCGCCAGCACGGATGTTGACCTGCCCGTCGATCACGTTCACGCCAGGCACCCGCTCGATGGCGTCGTCGATCTGCACGGCGTTGATCTGTTCGAGTTGCCGCGGCTGGATGACCTCCATGGAAACGGTTTCCTCCCCCAGCTTCTTTTCAAAGCGCGAGCCCGTCACCACCACCTGGTTCATCAGGCGCGATTCCTCGCGAATGCTGAAGTTGAGGATGCGCACTTCGCCGGCCTTGAGCTCCAGCACCTCTTCCACCTTTTCATAGCCCACGTAGGTCACACGGACGCTGGCCGTGCCCGGCTCCAGCTCCAGGCGGTATTTGCCGTTCAGGTCCGTGGCTGCGCCCGTGCCCGAGTTGCTTTCCAGGATGTTGACGCCGATCAGCGTTTCGCCGGAGGCGGCATCCGTCACCGTACCGCTGATCACAGCGTTCTGGGCGTAAAGCGCATGCACGCTCATCGCCACGACAAAGAGGGTCGTGCGGAAAAAATTCATGGATGGCGGTTGAAAACCGGATGCCTCCGGTAGGGACTCGGGCCGCGGCGGTCCCGGTGTTTCCAAGTGGGCCGGGAGCCGCAGCGCTTGCGGGCGTGTGTTGGTGCGCTCCGCGCGAAGGCTCCACGGATGGAGATGGGGGTGAGAACAGGGGTGGCCGCCTATCTGCGGCCTGTAGTGCGTGTGGGCTAAGATCGGGCAAGCCGGACCGTTGCTCCAAGTCGGCTTGTCCCCCTTCCACAGGCTGTGCACAGCCGCTTGTGCATCAAGCGCTTAGACCCGCCTGGACGGGGGCCATTATCTTGCTGGTCATGCGCGCTGTTTCCGGCTGCAGGCGCCTGCAGCGGCCCATCCATTTCCTGTTGTTCTGGGCCCTTTTGGGCCTTTCCGGCCCGCTGTGCAGGGCTGCGGACGCCGAAATGCCCGGGCACAGCAGCACGGCGGCGGTCGGGGAATGGCGCGCCTCCGGCGAAGGCCAGTGGCACTGGGGTCCACGCAGCCCGCGCAGCGGCTTCTCCGACCGTTGGGTGCGTTGGCGCCTGCCCCTCCCGGACTCGGGCTTTGCCGCCGGGCCGGGCACAGTGCTGCAAAGCCCCATCGGCCCCGGTGGACGGTCCACCGCCCAGCAAAGCCCACACGGGCCCGCCGAAGCCGTGCTGGAAATCGGCAACCCCTTTGTGCCGCACATGGCCCTTGCGCTGTACGACGGCAGTGGCCGGCGCATCGACTCCCTGCAGCTGTTCGGCAGCGCCGTGGCATCACCCGTGCGGATGCCGCTGCGGACCCTGGGCGGCCCGCTCGAACGCCGCAGCCCCTCCCCGCTTTACGTGGTGGAACGGCCCGACCCGCTCTACCAATTGCCCATTGCCTGGAACACCGCAACCGGCGGTTGGGTGGACCTCTGGGTCCGCGGCGACGGCAGCAACCGCGTATTTCCCGTCACCCTCTGGAGCCCCGAAAGGCTGGAACACCGCCAGGGCGAACGCCTTGGGGTCATGGCCGCTTTTCTGGCCGTTTTGCTGGCCGTGCTGGTCTTTGGCGGGCTTTTCTCCACCGTGGTCAGCACCGACTTCGGTTGGCCCTACCTGCTCTGGGTGGCCAGCGGCATGGCCTATCTGGTGGCCGTTTCCGGCCTGGGCTACGCCTACGCCTATCCCCTGCACTACCACTGGCACGTGCTCTTGCCGGTGCTGTTCGGCAACGCCACGGCCTGGTCCCTGCTGCTGGTGCTGCAGCGCCTCTACCGCACCCAGCCGCTCTACCCCATCCTCCACCGCGTCTTCGAGCTGACGCGGATTTTGCTGCTCGTTTTTGGCCTGGTCAGCTTCCTGTTGCCCTGGATGGGCACCGGGGCTACGCGAAGCGTCTATTTAGCCCAGGAGGCTTTGTGGCTGGAGGTTTCGGTGTTGGTGTTTATCGCGCCATTGGCCTTCGCCGTACGGCGAAAACACCCGGAATCCCCGCTGCTCTTCCTGGCCCTGGGCCCGTTGGCCGTCGGCGTTGGCATGGAGACCCTGGAGAACATGGGCCTGGTGCAATGGGCATTCCGCACGCAGGTGTTGCATTGGATTGGTACGGCCAGTGCGGTGCTGCTTACCGCGCCGATCCTGCTGTTCCGCATGCGGCGCAAAATCGAAGAGGGCTTCCAATGGGAGGGCGCGGCGCTCTTGCGGCGGCGGCTCGATGCGTTTGTGCTGTTTCAACGGGAGGCGCGTCTGCGCGAAAACCTGCAACAGGCCATCCAGGAACGGCTCGGGCCGCTGATCCGGGAGGTGGAGGAGGGCTTGGAGCGTTTGCAGGGCGGGGCGGGGGCTTCGCCTGCCGGCGAACCGCCTTTGCCGGCCGAAGGTGCTGGGTTGACGTCCACCGCTGCAGGGCCTTCACCCGGGGGGGCGGCTTTGCCCACCGCGGCGCTGGACCATGCCCGGGAGCGGCTGGCTTCGGCCAAGGCCGAACTGCGCGTGATTGCCGAAAACCGCCTGCCCACGGACTTGGTGCGCCAGGACCTGGCTCCGGCCTTGGAGGGCCTCGCCGAACCGCTGCGGGCCGATGGGGTGGTGGTGGACATCGACCTGACGGGCCTGCCCGGCCGCTGGGATCCCGATCCGATCACCCGCATGGCGCTCTTCCGCACGGCCCAGGGCCTGTTGAGCAATGTGCTGCAGCATGCCCGGGCCCGGCATTGCTGGCTGGAGCTTTCCGGCACCCACCGCGAGCTGGTGCTACGGGTGCGCGACGACGGCATCGGGCTGCCTTCGGCCGGCTGGCCGGATGCATACCAAACGGATGGCAACCCGCCCGAACAACCGCTCATGCCCCGCGGCCGCGGCATGGACATTTTGCGCCAACGGGTTCAGGCCCTTGGCGGCAGCGTGCACTGGACCGGCGCGGCCGGACAGGGCACCGAATGCGTGGTGCACATTCCCCTTACCCTCTGATGGCATGAAGGCGATGCGCCATAAATCTCCATCCACGCACCGTGCTGCCGAGCGGAGTCTTCCGGCCAGTAGGGCTGTGCCTGATGGAATGCGCGGTTGCACCGGATGGCTGGTGGGCTGTCTTTTGGCGTTGGCCTGTCTGAACGCATGGCCCCTTCATGCGCAAACCGCAAAAGGCTCCGGTACACCATCCGCCGACCCGACCACCGATGGCGCGGTCACGGATTGGGGGCTGTTTGTATTTGGCGGACCGCAGACCAAAGGGCAGGGGGCCATGCGGCACATGGACCTCGGCGCGTGGACCATTCCAAACGCCGATGGCCAGCACCGGCTCCGCCTCCAAATTCAAAACAACAGCCGCGACAGCGTTCTTGTTTTGGTTTTGCGCAACCCCTACCTGCAACAGCTGGATGCGGTATGGCAAACGGAAGGCGCAAAGCCCTTCCGGCAACAAACCGGCATAACCGGAGGCTTCCGGCAACGGCCCGTGGCCACGCCCTTGTTGCGCCTGCGCCTGCCCATCCAACCGGGCGCAACGGGAAGCCTGGACCTGCTGCTCGACAACGGAGGCCTGCGCACGCGCAGCGTGGTCTCCCTGGAAAGTCCTGCGGCCAGCCAACGGGAGCGGCGGCAGCGCACTGCGGTATTGGCGTTCTACTTGTCCGGTGCAGTATTCACCCTCTTGTTCGGTTTTTTCATTTTGGCTTTTGTCCGGGCCTACATCCGCTTTTCCTACGGTTTCTTTTTTGCGTCGAGTTTGGGACTGGTGGTGGCCAACCAGGGCATCGGCTATGCGCTTTTCTGGCCTTCGGCCGAAGGCTGGCAAGCTTCTGCCGAAGGCGTGCTGATGAATGCCGCTCTGCTGGGCGGTTTGCGTTTCATCCAGCGTTTTCTCAAACCCGAAAAGCACTTCCGCTGGGCCAGTCCGTTCCTGTTGGCGCTCATGCTGGGCCTGGCGCTTTTTGCGAGTTTGTGGCTTTTTGCACCCCATTGGGAGGCGGGAGTCCTTGCGCATTTTCAAAACGCCAACGACGCCTTAATCTTGCTCGGACTGTTGGCCATGGCCGTCCTGCCCTGGGTGCTGTTTGCACATCAAAAGAACTGGGAAGCGCCCGCGCTATGGCTGTCTTATGGCGTGCTGGCCGGTACGGTGGGGCTGGACAAGGCAGCAGCCCTGGGTTTGGGACCGGCCGGTGGTTGGGGGCCCGGTCTGGAGCGCGGACTGTGGGCGGGCATGGTGATCCTGCATTTTGGAACAACCGTTCTGGTTTTGCACCGCATGCGGCGTGTGGTGCTCAACCAGGCCCGGGCCAAAGCCGACCTGGACACCGCCCGCGTGCGCCTGTTGCGGGGCCTGGTTTTGCAGGAGGAAAGCGAGCGCTTGCGGATCGGTTCGGATTTGCACGACGAGGCCGGATCGCGCTTTGCCGCCCTCAAAATGCAGCTCAGCGGCCTGGCCTACGACCACGGTCAGGGCGCACAGCAGCAAGGTCTGGAGCAGGTCATTGATTCCGTGGATGCACTCAGCCACGCCAACCGGCAACTGGCCCACCGCATGCTGGCCGTGAGCCTGGACAAACTGGGCCTGCAGGATGCCTTGCGGGCCTACCGCCAGCGCCTGCTCGGCGAAGGCCGGCACGTGGTCATGATCGTGGAAGAGGCCGCCCTGCAACACACCGACGAAACCGCCGAACGCCTGCTCTACCGCATGGTGCAGGAGGTGGTTGAAGGGCTTTTTCCCGATGTGCCGGAGCTGCGGATGCGCATCGAAAACGCGCCCGGCGACACCCCCGGCACGGGTGCATCAGGCGCCTTATCCGGCAACCGCTCCGGCGGCTGGAAGGACGGCGCTTCCCCGGGCCGGGAATGGCTGCTGACGGCCGAAGCACAGGAAGAGGAGCAACCGTTGCCTTCGCCGGACCGGAAAGGTCCGGCATACCAGGGCCTTGCCGCCCGCGCGGCGCTGTTCAGCAGCCAGCGCGACCATGCCATCGCATGGAAAGGAGGCAAACTGCGCATCTGGCTGCCCAAACGGGTGGGACAGGCGTGAAGCAGCCGGGAACACGAGGCTCAGATCAGCCCCCCCTTGGCCGCCCAACCGATCAGTTCCGCCACGTTTTTGGCGCTGGTTTTGGCCAGCAGGTTTTTGCGGTGGGTGTCGACCGTGTTCTTGGAGATGTAGAGTTTGCCGGCAATCTCCTGGCTGTTGTAGCCTTCGGCCAACAGCACGAGCACATCTTTTTCCCGCGCGGAAATATCGGGGATGGGCAGGTCGGGTTTGTGGCCCTGACCGCTGCCCTGGTAAGCCGTTTCGCCGGCGCTCACGCGCTGCAACACATCGAGCAGGCGCTCCTTGGACACGTTTTTGAGCAGGTAGCCGGAGGCCCCCACTTTTCGGGCGCGCCGGAGCAGGGGCTCCTCGTCGTAATCGGTGAGCATGATGACCTTGAGCTCGGGGCGTTCGGCCAACAGCCGCTCGGTGGCCTCGATGCCGTTGACCGGGGCCATCTCGATGTCCATCAGGACGATGTCCACCGGCAGGGTGCGGAGCTTGAAGAGGGCTTCCCGGCCATCGGTGGCCGTTCCGGCAATATTGATGTCGGGTTCGTGCTCCAGCAACATGCTAATCCCGCTGCGGGTCAGCTCCTTGTCGTCAACGATGAATACGCGCATGGGGCAACTACGTGAAATGCGGCGGCAACCGCCGCAAAGATCAGGTGCAGCCCCGATTCAGGCGCCTCAGAAAACGCTCGGCTAGCGGCCCATCGCCTGGAAGGTGTAGTCCGACTTGCGGATGGTGGTGCCGGAGGTGCTGATTTTGGTGGTCACCCAGGAGGTGGTATCCCCGGATTTCTTGTCTACGGCATGCGACTCCATCATGGTACCCTGCAGGTCGCCGTAGCCCTGGAAAAAGGCCGCGGGCGCATTGGCGCCAAAGCCGCTCATGAAGGCGTCCATCCAGTCGGCAGGCAGTTCCCGGGTCATGTAGAAGGTGGCCTCGGTATCCTCGTCTTCGCCTTTGTACTCCGAACACTTGTAGCCGGCCACGGTCTTGGTGCGGCCGGTAGCCTTGAAACCATACGCTTCGTAGTCCTGGCCGGCCTGCTCCATCTGGGCCTGCCCGTATTGGCCGGCCATTTCCATCATGTTGGGGATGGCCATGGCGGTTTTGCTGCCGTCCTCTTCTTCAGTGAACACGGCCATCAGGCCATTTTCCGAGTCGATGACGCTGGTCTGGTGGCGGTCGGTGCCCTCTTCCTGCATGGCCACGCCAAAACGGTCGCCGTCCTTGTCGACAAGCAATTCCAGCTGCTGGGGGTCTTCGCCAGTCTGGCGAATTTCCACATGCATGACCATGTCAAAGGTGTAGGTGGCGGGCACCTCGGCCGATTTGTCCATGTTGCCCATCATCTGCTGCATCATGGCCATTTGCTCCTCGGTCATGCCGCTTTGGCCCGCGCTGCCGCCGGAAGGCATGCTGCTGGAGCTGCTGCTGCTCCCGGAGGATTGGGAGGCGCCGGAGGAGCTGCCGCTGCTTTGCTGGGAGCCGCCAAACAGGCCGTCCAGCCAGCTGTCCACAGCTTCGCTGGATTCTTCGGCAACCTTGTCCGATGCACTTTCCGATACGCCCTCGGTGACCTTTTCGGTGGTTTTGTCCGCCGTTTTGTCGATCAGCTTGTCCAGGAATCCCTGGCCCTGGGCCGGTTGGATGGAAAAGGCCAAGAACGCCATCATGGCGAAGGCCATCGTGAGTTTGTGTGCGTTGGTCATCGTATGTGTGCTTGATGCGTGTGTGGGTGCTGGTGCGCGGCAGCGGGTCCGTCTAGCTTTGGCGCCGCAACATACAAAGGTAGCCGATCGGTGAGGTGGGGCCAAATCGCGGCACGGCGGTACGGCCGCAGTGCGTTATGGCGTTTTTCGATCCAGGCTCCAGCGCAGCCCGATGTAGCCTTCCCGGCCGTGGTTGGGCGCGTAGGCATAGGCCGTGTCGAAAAAGGGGCTGAAGCCGGGCGGATTGCCAGGGTCGCCCAGGCCGGACAGCGGCGAACCGGGCTGGCGGTAGTTCAGCAGGTTCTGCACGCCACCGTAGACGGCCAGTCGTTCGCCAAAGCGCTTTTCGATCTGGATGTTGGCCAGCACAAAGGGCTCGGAAACCTGCGCGCGCGGATTGGGCAGCGGGTTGCCGGCCGCATCGAGGTCGTAGACTTGGGGCAGGGCCATGGGGCCGGTGGCGTTCGCCGTAACGGCGAACGTGATGTCCGGCTTGCGCCAGGTGTAGTTGGCGGTGAACACGCCGGTCCAGCGGGGCGCAAGCTCGATGTCGCGCAGGGTTCGGGTGCCGGTTTCGTCGACCTCGGCCTCCACCACGCGCTGGGCCTGGAAGCTGGCCTGGAACCCGAGCGGGAAGTTGAAGCTGTACTGCACGCTCAGTCCGCCGCCGGCGGTGAGCGCGTAGCCGTTGACGTTGCGGTAGTTGATCTCGCCGATGGTTTCGTAATCGGTGATCACCTTGTTGGTGAAGTAAGTGCCGAAGCCGTCGATGTCAAAACTGCCCGTGCCCAGGCTGATGTTGAAGAGCTGGTGCAGGTTCACCGCACCGCTCCAGGAACGCTCGGGTGCGAGGTTTTCGGCAATGACCACCTCGCGCTGGCCGGTGACAAAGGCGTGGTCTTCGGCAAAGAGGTTCACGATCCGGAAGCCGCTTCCGCCATTCAGGCGAAGGGTGGTCAGGCTGCTCGGGGCGTATTGCACGCTCAGGCGCGGCGACCAGACCAGCCCGTGCCGCCGGTAATGGTCCATGCGCAGCCCGCCGAGCAGGGTGAGTTTCTCGCTGACCGACCACTCGTCCTGCACAAAGAGCCCGGGGATGAACTGGTTGTCCGGGCGGTTTTCTGGGGCCGGATCCGGGCCGCCGCCAGATCCCGAACCGCCACCCGCCGGAGTCTCCGTGGCCACGGTATTGTCGTCGTAGTGCTGGCCGCGCAGGGTGGCGCCGGCCAGGATGCTGTGGTCCCCGAAGGCCTCGTCGTAGATCATGTTGAGGAAGCCCGTGCCTTGCTGTGCCACGTAGCCGTCCGATCCGTAGTAGCTGTCCTGGTCGTGCCAGGAGGCCGAGTAGTCCAGGCGCAGCGGCAAGGTGGTGTTGAGTTCGTAACGGCCAAAGAGCTCCACGCGTTTGGTGTAGATGCTTTCGCCGTACAGGCTGTCGTTTCCGCGGATCTCCCGGTAGGCCCGGTCGGCGAGGTAGTCCTCCAGGCCGTTGCGCCGGTCCTCGTAATAGGCCTTCGCCGCCAGGCTCCATGCCTTGCCGCTGGGCCGGCCGATTTGCCATTTGCTGAACAGCGAAAGCCGGTCCATGGAAACCGCGTCGCTGAAGCCGTCGTTGTTGGCGTCGTCAAAGCGGTTGAGGTAGGTCCAGTTCACGCCGATGAAACCGTGCGTATTGCCGATGCGCGGGGCCAGGCCCAGGTTGCCGAAGCTTTCGCGGTGGGTGGTGCCCATCAGGTCCAGCGAAAACGGCGCCTGCTTTTGCGGGTCCTTGGTGATGATGTTGACCACGCCCGCCACGGCCTCCGAGCCGTAGAGCGTGCTGTTGGGCCCCTTCATGACCTCGAAGCGGTCGATCATCATGTTCGGAATGCCGTTGAGGCCATACACGTTGGCCAGGCTGCCGTAGATCGGCATGCCGTCCATCAGCACGGAGGTATAGGGGCCGGGTAGGCCGTTGATGGAGATGCTGTTGGTGAAACACACGCCGCAGGCCACCACTTCCTGCACGCCGTTGACCAGGTTGATGCTTTCCACCACGCTTGACGCGGCGGAGGGCAGATAGGTGTTCAACTGTACGTCCGTGATCACCTCGACCTTGACCGGGCTGTCCTTCAGGTAGCCGTGTTTCATGGTGCCGCTGACCACGACGGTGCTGAGCGCTTCTCCGGGATGGAGGGTCAGGTTGGCGGTGGTGGTTTGCCCGGCTTTTACCGTCACCGTTTGCCGTATGCCCTGGTAGCCCACCGCCGTGGCGCGCAGGGTATAGGTCCCTTCTTGCACGCCTTCCAGGCGAAAACGCCCCTCGGCATCGGCGGCCACCCCATGCGGCGTGCCTTCCAGCAACACATTGGCAAAGGGGATCGGGGCGCTGGTGGAGTCCTCCGGACCGGGGCTTTCGATGCGGCCTTCCAGGGTGCCTGTTTCCTGGTGTTGCGCCTGGTTTTGCGCCTGTCCTTTCGCGTGGTCTTGCGCCTGCCCGGCGAAGGCCAGGCACAGCGGCAACAGCAGCGCCAGGAGCGGGCGGAGGTGCAGATGTGGAGTTGATCGGGGCATGGCGGAGCAGCGGGAGCGTTGGTGCGTCTCGGACATGCGTTCGCCGGATGGCACCGTGTTTATGCCGCCAAAGATCGTTTTTTAGATTGGTCTAAAAAACTGTTTGTGCAGGCTTTAACGTTTACCCCCTTCTTCGCCCGGTCTGCCGAGCACCCGCACGCGCTTGACCTTCCGCTTGGGTTTGGTCCTGGCCAGGTGGTGGTTGACCTGCAGGTTCAGCCAGAACTCCGGCGTAGTTCCCAACGCACCCGACAGCATCCATGCCTCCGTTGCCGATACCATGCTACGACCCTCCACAATCGACGCTATCCTGTTGGCTGGAAGGTTCAAATGCTTGGCCAAGTCCTTTATTGTCAAAGTCAAAGGCTCGAGAAATTCGAAAGACAATACTTCTCCTGGGTGTGCCGGGATGCGCTTGGAGTATTGATTCATGGATTATCGTAAGAGCTATGAGGTGGATGGAGTACTTAAGAGCTGCATACTCAGGGATCAGGCCAAAAAAAGCAAGGAATTCGTCATCACTTTTTGAAGCATCAACAAGGAATGCCACAGGGCTAAAAATCTGAGTCCAACATTTGAACGTGTACTGAGCTAAAACAGTGAAATTCAAAAGCAATACCGCCATGCAGGTAAAAGCAACTCTTGTCATGGGGGTGTTTAAGCGTTGACCCTATTGAGCAGCTGAAGTTGATCGCTTTTTCGCTTCCTATACCAAATCAGCAAATACGCTAAAATCAAACCTAAAGCAGGCGTTACCACATCGCCCCATTCGACAAACTTGTAGTATGCCGTTACCGCAATCATGGGTAACGCAAATGCTCGGTAGGTTTTGCTTTTGGTCGTAGCAAAGGTGTAGGCCAAAAACAGGACATGGCCTGAATGGTATAGGTATCCAAGCATTCGCATACCCGTGAGCAAGAGCACTACAAGGTCGATTAATATCAACTCTATGTGATAGGCTCCCTCGTCATCAAGCCGTGCCCAAACCCAAACAAAAAACAAGAACACCATCGGCACCGAATAGATGATGGTGCCCTGGGCGACATCCGCAGCATCGTACAACAGGGCATAGCCTAAGACCGTGGCCGTGAAGCCAAGGCCTACCACCCAACAGGCCATCCGCAACAGCGGCAAGATGGGCTTGAGGTCATCTCGGGAAAGCAAACGCATAATCGGACGGGCGCAGGAAACACCTATGCTCCGCTGAAAAGATACAACGGCGATCAACCGCCCCTTACTCCGGCACCACCACCTCCTGCTCTAGCCCCAGCGCGGCGGACATGCCGTTGAGGATGCCGAAGGCTTGCTCCATGGAGCGGACGTTCTCGAAGCTGAGCTGCAGGCGGCCGCGGGCTTCCTTCATGCGGCATTGGCCGGGATGCGACTGCACGTAGCGGATCAGGTTGCCGAAGAGCTTGCTCTCGTAATATGCGCTCTCCTGATTCTCGACAAAATAGCAGCGGAGCTTGCCTTGCTTGAAAATAATGCGCTCGAAGCCGAGCGAAACCGCCAGCCAACGCAAGCGCACGCCGTTGAACAGTTCCTCAACCTGACGCGGAATCGGGCCAAAGCGGTCCTCCAGTTTGGTGCGGAATTCGCCAAGGGCGGCCTCATCCGGAACATTGTCCAATTGCGTGTAAAGGCTCAGGCGCTCGTTGATGGCGTTGACGTAATTGTCCGGGATGAGCATCTCCACGTCGGTGTCGATCTGGCAATCGGTGACGTAGGCCTGCTTGCGCTCCAGCTCCTCGGCAAAGAGGTCCTTGAAATCGGTGGCCTTGAGGTCGGCGATGGCCTCGTCGAGGATCTTGTGATACATCTCAAAACCGACTTCGGCCAAAAAGCCGCTTTGCTCCCCGCCCAACAGATTGCCCGCACCGCGGATGTCCATGTCGCGCATGGCAATCTGGAAACCGCTGCCGAGGGCGGCGAACTCTTCGATCGTGCGCAGGCGCTTGCGGCTGTCTGAGGAAAGCGAATGCAGCGGCGGCGCAAAAAGGTAGCAGAAGGCCTTTTTGTTGGAGCGGCCCACCCGGCCGCGCAGCTGGTGCAGGTCGCTGAGGCCAAAGTTCTGCGCGTTGTGGATGATGATCGTGTTGGCGTTGGGGATGTCCAGACCGCTTTCCACGATGTTGGTACAGACCAGGATGTCGAACTGGCGGTTGATGAACTTGAGCATGCGCTCTTCCAGCACATGGCCTTCCAACTGTCCGTGTGCGATGCCCACATCCATGTCGGGCACCATGTTTTTGATCATGCCCGCGATCTGCTCGATGTCCTTGACCCTGTTGTGCACGAAATACACCTGGCCGCCGCGGTAGACTTCGTATTGGATGGCCTCGCGGATCAACTCCGGATCAAAGGGCTTGAGTTCGGTGTGGATCGGCTGGCGGTTGGGCGGCGGCGTATTGATGACGCTCAAATCGCGGGCCCCCATCAAAGAGAATTTGAGCGTTCGCGGAATGGGCGTAGCCGTCAGCGTCAGCGAATCGACGTTGGCCTTGATTTTTTTGAGTTTGTCCTTGACCGCCACGCCGAATTTTTGCTCTTCGTCCACCACGAGCAGGCCCAGTTCCTTGAACTCGACCGCTTTGCCCACGATGGCGTGCGTGCCGATGAGGATGTCGGTTTCGCCGGAGGCGACCCGCGACAGCGTTTCTTTTTTCTTTTTCCCGGTCACAAAACGATTGAGCACTTCCACCTTGCAGGGGAAATCCGCCAGGCGGTCCTCGAAGGTTTTGTGGTGCTGCATGGCCAGGATGGTGGTGGGCACGAGCACGGCCACCTGCTTGGAATCCGCCACCGCCTTGAAGGCCGCGCGGATGGCCACTTCGGTTTTGCCAAAGCCCACATCGCCGCAGACCAGGCGGTCCATCGGGCTGGAGGCCTCCATGTCGCGCTTGACGTCGTCGGTGGCCTTTTCCTGGTCCGGCGTGTCCTCGTAAATGAAACTGGCCTCCAGCTCGGTCTGCATGTAGCTGTCCGGTGAAAACGCAAATCCAACGGAGGCCTTGCGCTTGGCGTAGAGTTGGATGAGGTCTCGCGCAATGTCCTTGACCTTCTTGCGCGTGCGGCGCTTGAGGTTCTCCCAGGCGTCGCTGCCAAGCTTGTTGATTTTTGGCTCCTGCCCTTCCTTGCCGCTGAACTTGGCAATCTTGTGCAGGCTGTTGATCGGGACGTAGAGCAGGTCGTTGTCCCGATATACGAGGCGCACCGCTTCCTGCGGTTGTCCGTTGACGTCGATTTTTTCGAGGCCCGAGTACTTGCCCACGCCGTGGTCGATGTGGGTCACGAAATCGCCGGGCCGCAATTCCCGGATGGCCTTCAGCGTCAGCGCTTCGGAGCGCGAATAGCCCCGGCGCACGGCGTATTTGTGGTAACGCTCAAAGACCTGGTGGTCGGTGTAGGCAGCAATGCCTGCACCCCGATCGATAAACCCCGCGCTCAGCGGCGCGGCCACCGGCTGGTAATCGACGTAGTTGGTTTTGGAACGCACGGTCCGCTTGGCGCGCATCGGGCCGGAGGCCTCAGAAGGCACCTTGGCTTGGCTGCGTTCTTCATCGCGGAGGTCTTCGCCTTCCGGCGAAAACCCGCCCCGCAATTGGGCCTCCAAGCTGATGCCGCCCAGGTCGATGTCCTCCGGCAGGGATTCGGTGCGGCCCTTGTTTTCGGTTTTGGAGCCGGGTTTGGCACGGTCCGAAGCAGCACCGGGTCCGCCGGCAGCATCCGGAGCAATGCCCAATGCCTCGGCGTCCTGGGAACCCGGCTCGGGCAGGGCACCCAAATCCGTGAAAATCTGGCGGAAGCGCTCGATCTGCCGGGCGTTGGAACAATAGAGGTAATTGTCCAGGCCTTCGTTGCTGTTGCGGCGCAGGTCCGCCAAAAGCAATTCGAAATTCTTGTTGAAGCTCGGCTGCGGTTCTGTATCAAAACGGACCTCCTCAGCATCCGGGAAACGCGATTCCGGACCACACTCCAAGATGGGCAGTGTGGCCACATCCTCCAGCCATTCGGCCTGGGTGGTGAACAGGTCCTTGGCCTCGTAGCGGACCAGGGGATGCTGCTCGTCGGGTTTGGGCACCTTGCGCAGGGTTTCGGCCGCTTTGGTGGCTTTGTCCCAGCAGGTGCCCAGGCGCTCGGCCGCCAGACGGGCGTCGCGGATCCAGAGCGTGGTGTTCGCCGGAAGGGCGGAAAGCAAATCCACTTTTTGCGCCTCGTCGAACTGCGTTTGCATGTTCGGCACGATGGTCACCCGCTCGATGCGGCGTGTGCTGAGTTGGCTTTCCGGATCAAAAATGCGGATGCTCTCCACCTCGTCGCCAAACAACTCGATGCGGTAGGGCAACTCGTTGCCGTAACTGAAAATGTCCACGATGCCGCCACGCACGGAAAAGTGGCCGGGCTCGTAGACAAAATCCACCGGCTTGAAGCCGTTTTCGACCAAAACGTCGAGAATGAATTCCGTATCCAGCGGCTCGCCCTTGGTGATGAACAGCGTGCGTGCTTCCAGCGCCTTGGGCGGCACGATGCGCTCGAACAGCGCCTCGGGATAGGTCACGATCAGCTCGCGGCGGGCGGCCCCCGGTTTGCCGCCACTCAACGCCGCATTGGACAGGCGGTTGACCGCCTCCGTTCGGAGCAGCACGTTGTGGGCGTTGACCTCGTCGTAGCGCGCCGGCTGCTTGAACGAATCGGGAATGAACAGCAGGTCCTTGCGGTCCAGCAAGGCCTGCAGGTCGTTGAGGAAATACGCCGCTTCCTCTTTGTCGTCCAGCACAAAAAGGTGGTGGCCGGCCTGGCCACAGGCGGGCTCGTGGTGCTTGATCATGGCCGCTGCCGCAACGGCTATGGCCGAACCAGTTCCGCCCGCCAGGTGGATCCGGGCGGGTTCATCGGGTTTGGCGTCGGGGCCTTTTGCCGCGGCCGACGCGAGCATTTCGGCTGCCCGCCGAAGCCGCTTGTCGTCGCGGTACCGGTCGAGCATGGAGGGCTTGTCCATCCGGCCGCAAAGATACGCCCGACATGGCTTCGGGCCATCTTGCGGCCGTACGCAAACACGGCCTATTGCTCCGGCGGATCCAACAATCCGATCTCCCGGGAATGCGCCAGGGCTTCAGTGCCGTTGCGGCAGCAGCAACAGGCCGTGCCTTGCGCTTCGATGCGCTTTTGGGCTGCCCGCGCCGCGGGCGAAGGCTCCCCCTTGATGGCGCGCAGGTACACCGCCTTGATGCGCCCCGGATGCTGCTCCACAAGCTCGGCGTAGAGCTCCGGGTCGCGCTGCGCGTCGTCGCCGAGCAATACAAAAGGGCGGTGCGGATAAAAGGCCAGCAGGTTGTCGATTTTGCTGGCCTTGTGGTCGTGGTCGCCTCCGCCCGTACCCAGAAAGTCCCGCAGGCTTGATTTGATTTTGCGCAGTTTGTACACCGCCTTCGGTAAACCCTGCAATTCCGAAAACTGATCGATCAGGTTGTAGAGGTTCCACTCGCTGCTGGACACAAAAAACTGGGCATTCTGACCATTGGTGCGGCCTGCATCGCGCAGAGCGCGGTAATGCTCCACGGTGCCGGGGACGGCTTTTCGCTTGCCCACATTGCTGCCCAAAATCAAAAAGAGCTTTCGCCAGGTACTGGCGGAATGCGAAATCAAAAACGTGTCGTCGATATCCGACACCAGGATCATGCCACCGGGTTCGGGCCACTGGAATTCGCCAAGGGCGGAAACGGTTTTCCCCCGGTGGCGCACCGTCACGTCCACCGGGTGCCAACCCGGCACCGGGTCGCGTCCGTGGTCCAATTCAAAACGGAAATAGCCGTCGGCCTCGGAATGCGTTTGTGCGGTTTCGCCCGCCCAGGACATAGTCAAATCGGCGCCCTCCACGGTCTGCACGGTGAACAGGCGCAGCATGTTCAGCGCGTGGCGCAGCGGGCGGCGGTCCAGACGGATGCCTGCCGGCGAACGCTTCCCAAACACATGTCCCTCCAACACCAGCGTACGGTCGTTGGCATAGCCCCTGTATAGCTTGCAATGCATCGCCATCTTTACGCGCGGATCGTTTTCTTTTCAAATCTGCTTCATGCCCAAAGAAACCATATTGGCCGTCGTCAACCCGATTGCCGGAGACGTGGACAAATCCCCAATGGTGGACCATATCGCCGAGCGCCTTTCCGGCGAACACCCCTTCGAGGTCTACGAAACCACCGGGGACGCCGACGGCGAGGCCATTGCGCAGTGCGTCCAGGAACACAACCCGGGGCGCATCCTGGTGCTGGGCGGAGACGGTACGGTCAAAACCGTGGTGGAGGCGCTCGGGGAAAACCGCATTCCGCTGGGCATCGTTCCCACCGGGTCGGCCAACGGTCTGGCCACGGACCTAAACCTGCCTGAAGGCTGGGAAGCCGCGGTGGACGTGGCGCTCAACGGGCGCGAACAGGCCCTGGACGTGTTGCAACTCAACGGCCACATGGGGCTGCACATCAGCGACGTGGGCCTGAACGCCGAGCTGATCTGCGGCTACGAAGGCTCCAATTTCCGCGGCCTGTTCGGCTATGCGCTGCAAAGCGTGCCCACCCTGATCAAAAGCGCGGCCCCCTGGTCGTTTCGCCTGCAGGCGAACGGCAAAACCCGGGACTTTGAGGCCGTTATGGTGGCCTTTGCCAACAGCCGCCGCTTTGGCACCGGCGCGGTGGTCAACCCCATCGGCCAAATCGACGACGGCCAATTTGAGGTGCTGCTGTTCAAAAAACTAGACCCCGCACGCATCCTCGAAACCATCCGCAACCAGGCCCCCATCGAATCCGATTTCCTGGACATCGTGCAAACCGACCAGGCTGTGCTCACCATGGAGCACCCCATCGCCTTTCAGGTGGATGGAGAGTTTCTCGGCGAAACGCGACGCGTAGAGGTGGGCATCGCGCCAAGGCGTGCGGTGGTGGTGGTGCCGAACGCGTAAATCCGCTGGGGTGGCTAGGTGTTGTTTTCGCTTTTCAGCGAAGGCATAAACAACTCCCCCAGCATGCAGCGTGCGCTGCCTCCGCCGAGGGCTTCGATGGCGTCGAGTTTGGGCCGCAACACCCGGGTACGCGCTTCCAGCAGCTCCCGCTGCTCGGGCAACAGCGCAGACCAGGCTTGCGCGGAACAGACGGTGATGGCATCGGCATCACCCGATGCCGTGCCGGAAACAGCGCGCAACTCCAGCATGTTTCCGGCAAAGCGTTCCATTTGGCGGAGGGTGATGGGCAGGAGGGTTTTGCCGTTGTTTTCCAGGCGTTCGCGCAGGCGCGCACGGTCATCAGGAACCACCGCCTCCAGGCAAACCACCGCCACCTTGGAACCGGCATGCATCAACACGTTGGTGTGGTAGATGGGCTTCCCGGCGGCGTCCACCGCGTCAAAAAGCACTGGGGTGTAGCCAAAGCCTTCGGCCCAGGCCGAAACGAGCCGCTCGTCCGTGCGTGGACTGCGGCAGGCATAAACCACGCGCGCGGCGCGGTCCAGGACCAGCGAACCGGTCCCTTCCAAATACCGGCCCTCGGCCTCCTGGCCCGACCAGTCGAGCACCGATCCCATGCGCAGGCCCAGTGCTTCGGCCGCACCTTCAAGAGCTTCGATCCGCCGTTCCGTGCGCCGCAACGGCGACTGCATGGGATACAGGACCACCGTGCCGTCGGCGTGCGTGCTGAACCAGTTGTTGGGAAACAGCGCGTCGGGACTGGGGCAACCGCCGGCATCGTCTATATATACACGAATGCCGGCGCTCCGCAAGGCCTGCGCAAAGGCCTCAAACTCTTCCGCCGCCTGGGCCTGCAACGCGGCATAGCGGCGCTGCTCCGGGCTGTCGTTTTGGAACGCATTGCTTTCGGCGGTTTCCGGGTTCGCGCCAAAGCGCGAAGGCCGGACCAGCAGGACGGTGTCGGTGAAAAAGCGGTCGCGGTGCACGCCCCGAAACTAGGGCAGGGTAGCATAGGGCTTGTCCTTTGCCGGTGTCGTTCAGCGGACCACGGCGCACAACCGTAGCGGCACTTCAGGAAGCCGTCGGCCGAAGGCGGATCGTGTCCGGCTTGCCGAACAATTCTTCGAGTTTGACGGTGCGGTAATCGAAAATCTGTTTGACCCGCGGTTCAACGATGGCGTTCGCCAGCGGCGCAAAAGGACCGCCGTACAGGGCGTAGTGCAGGTCGTCTTCCATCCACACGCCGCCGTCTTTCTCGGTGAAGCGGTGCAGGTGGTGCCAAAGCTTGTAGGGGCCGAAACGCTGCTCGTCCACGAAGTATTCGCGGTCCACGCAATGGGTGATTTCCGTGGTCCAGCTCATCGGGATGTTCCAGATCGGGCGCACACGGTAGCGGATCAGTTGCCCGGCGAAGGTCTTGCGGTCGGCCCCTTCCAGGATCTCGAAGCGCATGTCCGGGGGCGTGATTTTGGCCAGGTTGCGCGGCGAGGAAAAGAAGTCCCAGGCTTCGTCGAGGGACAGCGGCAGCCATTGGGTGGTGTACAGGCGGTAGAGCTTCACGGGTGCGGGTTTGGCATACAAACAGCGCAGGGCGGGTCTGGTTCGCGGGCGGGGGTTTGCGAGTGGGCATCGGCTCTATGTGGAAGCCGGGCCAGCTCTGCCCTGCGGGCGAAAGCCCTCCGTCATCCGTTGGGTCACCATACCGTCACAAACGGGCTTTTCCGTTGTAAAACGGGTTTTTTAGTTGATCAACGGATAATTCCGTTATAGCTTTGGCGTTGTGGATGGGCATTCGCCGGACAGGCGGACCGGCCCAGAGGTTGGATCTCCGTTCCAGCTCCACTCAAGCAACCGCGCACCATGCAACAACTCACCCGCACCGAAGAGGACATCATGCAACGGATCTGGGACCACGGCCCGGTGTTCGTGCGCGAGCTCATTGAGGCCATGCCCGAGCCCAAGCCCAATTACAACACCATCTCCTCGGTGGTGCGCATCCTGGAGCAAAAGGGTTTTGTGGGGCACGAGGCCTTCGGCAAGAGCCATCGCTACCACGCCATTGTGCCCAAGTCCGCCTACCGGCGAAGAAGTTTCCGCCGCCTGTTGCAGGACTACTTCGACGGGTCGCACGCGGCCATGCTGCAGTTTTTCAGCAAGGAAGAAGGCCTGGATGCGGCCGAGCTGCAGCGGATGCTGGAGGCCTTGCCGGAAGAGGATGGCGGTGCAGCCGACCGCAGCACGGATGCTTCCAACACCCCAAAATCGGACGCGCCATGAATACCTTGACCGCTGTTATACAACCGGGTGCGGTACCCGCCACCGCGCTCTGGCAAGGTCCCTGGACGGGCCAGATGCTCGACGCACTGCTGCGCAGCAGCCTGCTCTTGCTCGTGGCCTGGGCGGGCTACCGCTTCCTGTTGCGCGACACGCGCTGGTTCCGCCTCAACCGCGCCGTGCTGCTGGGCATCGTAGCCGCCACCGCACTGGTGCCCTGGCTGCCCCTGCGCAGCACCGCTACCGGGATCGCACGCTGGTTCCGGGCCGCACCGCAGGCCGCCGAACCGGTTTCCCCCGGCTTTGAGGCCCTGTTGACGGGTTTCATGTTGCCCACGGTGACGGCCTCGGTGGCCGATGCGCCCGGCTGGGGCCAGGTGCTCCTGCTGATCTGGGCGCTGGGCGTGGCGTTTTTTGCCGGGATGTTCTTGCGGGACCTGGGGCGGGTGTTCGCCCGCTTGCGGGCCACGCGACCGGCCATGCTGTTGGGGCAGCGCGTCCGCCTGGGACAGGACAACGACAGTTTCAGCTTTGGCCCGGCCGTGGTGATCGGCCGCCGCGACGCGGAGGATCCGGAGCGCTTGGCCGCCGTGCTGGCGCACGAACGCGCCCACAGCCGGCAGGGGCATTCGCTGGATGTGCTGATGGCCGAATTGCTGCGCGTGCTGCTGTGGTTTCACCCGGCCGCCTGGTGGCTGCGCGGGGACATTGCCGAAAACGCGGAATTCTTGGCGGACCGCGCAGCGGTGGAAGCCACCACGGCAGGCCCGCGTGATGCCGCAGCGGATGGGACCGCGGCAGATGGGACTGCACCGAGCGGGGCTCCGAGTACTGCCGCGCCGGATCACAACACCGCCCCCGGCCAGGCCGCCTTCGCGCGCGCGCTCAACAACAACCCCGCCCTGCCCTACGCCCGGCGGCTGATCGAACACCAATTGGCCAACCTGCAGGGCCATTCCCGTGCACCGCACGCTGCATCACAACACAGCCTGGTGCACGCTTTTCATCAACACCAACTCAAACGACGCATCGACATGCTCACACACACCAAAACACCCCGTGCCCGACTGCTGCGCTATGCGGCCGTCCTGACCATTGCTTCCACCGCCATTGTGGCCTGCGCCAGCGAAGCGGAACAGGACATCCAGGCCGACGCCCGGATGCATTCCGGTAACCACGCCACGCCCATGGATTCGATTTACATGGTCACCGATGATCCGGCCGAATTCCCCGGCGGCATGGAGGCCATGATCGAATACCTGTCCGAAGAAATCACCTACCCCGCCGAAGCCAAAAAAGCCGGTGTGCAGGGCAAAACCTTTGTGCAATTTGTGGTGGACCCCGATGGCCGCGTGGTCCGCACCAAAGTGGTCAAGGGCTTTTCCGATGCCTGCGACGCTGAAGCCCTGCGTGTGGTCGAGGCCATGCCCGACTGGCAACCCGCCAAAATGAAAGGCGAATCGGTGGCCATGCAAATGACCCTGCCGATTGCTTTTGTGCTGCCGCCCAAAAGCGAATAAACCGGCCCGACTTTCCTATCGGAAAGCCATACCGCGCACACGCGAAACACCACGATCGACGTACGCGATCCATCCCGGAAATCGCAGCGGATCTACCCGCTGCCGGACCGGCTGGAAAAGCGAAAACCCCGGCCCGCTTGCGCGGTGCCGGGGTTTCTTGTACGCTTTTGAATTGCGCTAGAAGTCGGTTACCGTCCGTTCTCCCCCGCCAATGGCGTAAAGGACTTGCAATCCTCCAATGGGCTTGTTGATGCCGTACTGGATCACGCCGCTGGAGGAGTTCTGATAGCCGATGAGGGGAAAGGTTCCCAACAGCCCCCATTTGTCGGCCACGTCGAAATACAGGCCAGCGTTCAGGCCGGCGCCGTAAAACACATCGGTATCGGTTGATGTGCTGCTTTCCATGTAGCCCATGAAATTGTATTTGCTGAAATCCGCGCCCACCTCAGCGGTGATGCCAAACATGGGCTGCACCGGACCGTCCAATTCAATGGGATAGGCCTGCAGCATGGCTTCCACACCCACCATAATGTTGCGTTGGGTATTCGTTTCCTCCATGCCAAAGCCGCCAAAATCAAACGTGCTTCTGGAACGGTCGTAGCCAACCCCCACATTGGCCCCAACCAGGAAATTGTCCAGCACAGGAACCATGGCGCCGGCGCCCGCACGAACACGGCCATTATTGCTTTTTCCGTTTTGGCCATCGCCCAGCCAATGCCAGTAGCCCAGGTTGCCGCAGCCTACAATGCCGTCGTGGGCTGTCGGATCAAAGCCGGAGATGCGGGGCGTATAGTAGCGGGTGCGTTCGCCGGCGGAGCCGGCATTAAAATCATAGGTGGCGGAGAAGCTGGGCGCCTTGAGGTTGAGCGAATGGAAAAACAACGTCTCCTTGTACCCGAAGGCCGTCGATCCATCCGCCTTGAACGTTTCCGAGCGGTATTGCACCAGCGGGATGGAAAGACCGGCGGAAAAGCCTTCGGTCAGCTGGGCCTGAATGCCGTAATAGGCGCCCACCCGCCAACCGGTGATGTTGTCCTTTGATTCCGTGCCGCCAAAAGGGCCGTCGAAGCGGTATCGACGGCTGCCCAAAATGCCCCCGGCATGCACACCGGCGAAGGGCTGCACCGGTCCTCCGCATCCGAAAAACCAATCAAAAAACGCGTCGATCTCGCTGCGGCATTCGCTGTTGACCACGTCTCCGAATTTGTCCCGCTCACGGTCGTAGGTATAGGCCAGTCCGGCTACCGCCGAATTGAAAACCGGCATGCCCCCGCGAACGCCCACACAACTGTAGCTCAAGGTGCCGGAGTTGACGTAATTCTCAGCGTTGTAGCCGCCAAAGGCGGTCACGATCGGTCCGTCAAAAGGCACATTGCCAGTGCAACCGTCGCCGCCGTTGATGCAGGGGTCGTCGCTATAGCCATACCCTGCATTTTGGGGACCGGCCTGATCCATCAGATCTTCCGCCGTTTTAGGCTCCTCGTCCAAGGCCGTGCGTGGGTCCTCCTCTTCGTCGCGGTCCTTCTTGCAACAGGCCAACTTCTTGACGTAGTAGAGCGTGTTTTCGGTTTCGGCCGTCAAGGCCAATCCAGCTCCCACAGCTTCCCCGGCGTACATCATGGAAATGGGCACCACATAATCGATGGCGTAGCTTTTTATCCGGCCCTGTTCGGGCGAACAATCGCACGCATACAGCACTTGGCCGTGCAAATGGTATCCCGGCGCAGCGTTCCCATCGTTTGGGTTGCCGTCCACCATGGCCACGCGCAAATCCGGTTTGCAGGGTTCATTGTTTCGGGTTTGGTAGAGCCAGGTATCCTTCATGCGTTCGCGGAACGCGCGCAAGGCTTCAAGCTGCTCCTCCGTGAGGTCATCCGGCAGGGCCGCCATGAACGCATCCCGGTCGGCGGTGCTGCTCAGGGCCGTCAGGGTGGCGGCGCGGCCGGCCGGATCCAAACCGGATAGCGCGGCGTCCAGGTCCTGCATCAAGCTGCGGACCATGCTGTTGTCCGCCTGCTTCAAACCGGCTTGGGCGGCTTTGTAGGCCTGTTTGAGCGCGGCATCGTAACAGCGCTTTTCCAGGTGCTTGGCATCGGCCACGGTATTGGCCGGGGTCGGCTCTGGCAAGCTGAGTTCCCGGATGGGGTTTACCAGTCCGTCGGTGCCGAGTTGGGCCTTCGCCGGAGGCGAAAACAAGAGGCAGGCCAGGAGCATCAGACTGAGCGTTCCTGCCTTTGCGGCCATAGCAAAACCACGGCCTGATCCTAAGCGCCTATGGCGCCGGATCGGCGAAAACAAAAAAGAAAGCATGTGCGTTGTTGTGTTTGTTCCACAGGGAAAGTACAACGGCACACGGTGTATTAAAAATCTGCATCCGTTCCAAAGGCCTTATTCAGCCTCGGAGAAGTGTGGATACTGCATATCAAAGCTGTCCAGCACTTCAGCAATTTGCGTGAGTATGACGTGCTCTTTCCACCAGTTTTTGTTGGCCGGAACGATGGTCCAGGGCCGCTCCGGACCGCAGTGCTTGAACACGTCCTCATAGGCGGCCATGTAGGCGTCCCAGTGCTTGCGCTGTTCCCAGTCGCCGGGGTTGTGCTTCCACATTTTGTCGCGCTCCTCCATGCGTTCGCGCAGTTCATTTTCCTGTTCCTCGTAGGAAATGTGGAGGTAGAACTTCAAAACGACGGTTCCGTTGTCCTCCTCCAGGAGCTGCTCAAAGTTGTTGATGTGGCGGAAACGCTGCTGCACTTTTGTTTCGTCGATCCAGTGGTGCACGCGCTGGATCAGCACGTCTTCGTAGTGCGAGCGGTTGAAAATGGCCACCTGCCCGCGCTCCGGCACTGCCTTGTGCACCCGCCAGAGGAAATCGTGTTTCATTTCCGTTTCCGTGGGCTTCTTGAAGGACGTGATCCGGCAACCGATCGGGCTCATGCCTTCGAGGATGGCGTGTATGGAACCGTCTTTGCCCGCAGCGTCCATGCCCTGCAAAACGATCAGCAAACTGCGCTTGCCTTCGGCATACAACAGGCGCTGGCGCTCGCGGATATGCTCCTGCAGTTCCTTGTTGCGGTCCTTGATGGCGCCTTTGTTCGCATCGGCAGGTGGGTCGGCGGAAATGGCGCTGAGTTTGGGCGGCTGGAAATCGGCGGTGGATCGGGTATCGGACATGGCTGCAAGTTGGGCAATCTCTGGATTCCGTTGGGTCGGGTTGGCCGTTTGTCGTGCCCAGCGCGGCTTTCCCAGCGCGCGGATCGGCTGCATCAGGCCTCCAGTGGCCCGATCGGTGTGCGGTCCAGGCCCACCGGGAAGGCATCCGCCTTGCGGAGTTCGGCAAATGCGTCGGTACGGGGAAGTTGGCGGACCAGGGCGGCCAGGGCTGCGGGCGCTTCGCGCACGGTGCGCGCATCCAGATCGATCCAGCAAAAGGTACACCAGGCCTTGACCGCCATGTGCCCGTTGGGTGCATACACCGCCTGTGCAAAGCGCACAAAACGTTCGTCCGCAGACAAGCCATCGAGGGCCAGGCTGACGCGCAGCACCGACTCCGGCGGACACTCGTGCAGGTAAAACACCCGGTCGCGCAGAATGGCCGGTCCGACGCGTTCCCGGTCAAAATCTGCCTGCGCAAAACCGCCTTCCCGAAACCAGTCCATGCGCGTCTGGATCATGTAATGGCCATAAGCCGTATTGGCCACATGGCGGTTGACGTCCAGGTCGTCCCAACGCACACGGAATTTCCGCAGGTAGGGCATGTTGGAGGAGGTGGATTCCATGGAAATGGAACGGTCGGTTTAATTTGATTTTGGCACCTTGGCGCGCTGCGGACCGTACGGCACCGGTTTGGCCTCCCGAAACGGCGCCAAGGGAAACTTGGCCGCCTGCCGGCGAAGCCATTCCCGGTCCGTGACGTCCAGCACCCTTTCGGCTTTGTTGCTTTTGGAAAGCGAACCGGTGTTGCGGTTTTTCCAGGATTCGCCGGAGGCGATCACCCCGGAAGCCCTGTCCTGATACGCCATGACCGCCTCATCCCAGGGCAGGCCCAAAAACGAAAGCACGGGCCGGAGGGTTTCTTCCGGTTTGGCCACCAGGTCTTCGTAGCAGACAAAGGCATGGCCCGGCCGGCCAATCAGCGCACGCTGCAGGATGTATTCTTTTTTCCAGCGCTTCCAGGCCGTGCTGACGCTGCCCTGGCGGAAGGCTTCGCCGTGGCGTGTGCCTGCGTCCACGAGGCTGGCCACCTGGTCGACAGGGTCGCGCAGCATGTGCACGATGCGCACGGCGGGGTCGGCCGCACGGAAGAGGTCGGTGTAATAGAGGTGCAGCGGGGTCTTTTCGAGCCACACCGAGCGGCCCGCTTCTGCGGCCAGCGCGTCCAAAACCGAAAACAGGCCCCGAGTCCAGGCGGTGGGGTCGGCCAGGGGTTTGTCCGGGAGGCGCTGCACCGCCGCAGCCACGGCTGCGGCCTTGGCAGGGGCCGCGGCTTCCGGTAAAGGCTCCGCCTGGCCACCCGCACCAGCCTCACCGGCTACGCCGGCCAACAGGCCATGCTCGGTTAAAAAGCGCTCAACCCGGTCGCGGGCCGCACCCGGGTCGCCTGGCATAACGCTGCGGAAACGCCGGAGCCAAGGCTGCTTGGGCACGCTGTAGTCCCAAAAATGCGTTTCGGGCAGCGTGTAGACGGCCGGATGAGCGCCCAACATGCTCTGCAAGAGCGTGGTACCGCCGCGCGCGGTGCCCACCAGGAAGCAGCGGGTTTTCGCCGGAGGCGCGGCAGCTTGCGCGCGTGCGTGCGCGGCGGCCTGCGCAGAGACTTGAGGGCGGGCTTCGGAAGGTCGGCTGGACGGCATATTGCGGGCCTTCTGGCCCGGGCTTGAAGTTAAGCTCCTTTGCTGCCCGTGGCTTTCGCCCTTTGGGCGCCCCAAACCGCAACCCCGCCCTGCCCGCTGCGTACGCCTTGTTTCGGCGCAAAAGCATCCAAAACGGCCCAGCAACGCCGCTTTTGCCGATCTTTGCCCCCGACTTAGCGTACCTAGTACACTAAGCCTTCGCCTGCAAAGGCCCTCCCTTCAACAGACTGCATATGAACCCCAACGCCACCTGGCATCACCCCTACGAACCTGATCCGCGCTTTGGCAAGCGCGTGGCCTACTTCTGCATGGAGTACGGCATCCATCAGCCGCTGAAGATCTACTCCGGCGGCCTCGGTTTCCTGGCCGGCAGCCACATGCGCAGCGCCGCCGCGATGAAGCAGAACCTCATCGGCATCGGCATGCTGTGGAAATTCGGCTACTACGACCAGTACCGCAACGAGGACAAGACCCTCCAGCCCGTCTTCATCAAGAAGTACTACCCCTTCCTGGAGGAGACCGGCATCATTGTCCCGGTCTACATCAACCAGCACCAGGTCCTGGTCAAGGCCCTCTACCTGCGTCCGGAGATCTTCGGCACCGTGCCGATGTACTTCCTGACCACCAACATCGAGGAAAACGACCACCTGGCCCGCTCCATCACCGACCGCCTCTACGACGCCAACCACGAAACCCGCATCGTCCAGAACATCATCCTGGGCGTGGGCGGTGCCAAAGTGGTCGAAGCGCTCGGCGGCACGGACATCTACCACCTCAACGAGGGCCACGCCCTTCCGGTGGCCTTCCACCTGTACAGCAAGTACCGCGACATGAGCGAGGTGCGCCGCCGCATGGTCTTCACGACCCACACGCCGGAAAAAGCCGGCAACGACGAGCACGACATCTACCTCATGGACCGTCTGGGCTTCTTCAGCGACATCCCCGTCGACGAAGTCAAGCAGCTCACCGGTCAGCACGGCCACTCGCTGAGCTATACCCCGGCGTGTTTGACCTTCGCCAAACGGGCGAACGGCGTGAGCCAACTGCACGGCGCGGTGAGCCGCGGCATGTGGAAGGACGTGCACGAAGGCTGCGAAATTGTGGGCATCACCAACTCCCAGAACAAGGCCTACTGGACGGATCCCGCCATTGAAAACGCCCGCCTGGCCGGCGATGACGAGGGGATGCGTTCGCGCAAGCGCGAAATGAAAGCCGCCCTCTTCGAGGAAGTGGCCAACCAGACCGGCAAGCTGTTTGACCCCAATGTGCTGACCATCGTCTGGGCCCGCCGCTTTGCCGCATACAAGCGCGCCGACCTGATCATGCGCGACCTGACGCGTTTCAACCGCCTGATTACCAACACGGACCGCCCCATCCAGATCATCTGGGCGGGCAAGCCTTACCCCAAGGACGAGGGCGCGATCTCGCTGTTCAACCACATCCAGAAGTACACCTACAAGCGCAAAAACGTGGCCGTTTTGGTGGGCTACGAAATGGCGCTGTCCAAGCTGCTCAAGCAGGGCTCGGACGTGTGGCTGAATACGCCGCGCCGTCCGCGCGAAGCCTCGGGCACCAGCGGCATGACCGCCGCCATGAACGGCTCGGTGAACTTCTCGATCAACGACGGGTGGATTCCGGAATTCGCCAAGCATGGCGAAAACTGCTTCCTCATCCCCGCTGCCGAACCCGGCCTGCCGCTCAACCAGATCGACGACCTGGACCACGGCAACATGATGCGCATCCTCGAAGAGGAGCTCATCCCGGCGTACTACGGCAAGGGCGGCGAGTGGCTGAAAATCGTCAAGCAGTCCATGCACGACGTGGCCCCGCAATTCGACTCCGACCGCATGGTCACCGAATACTACGAGCAGCTCTTCAACTACGACATGGACGTGCAAGGCCGCGGCGCGCAAAAGCGCGAAGCCGCCGTCCAGGCGAACTGAGCCGCGCTACATGCTGTGCGGGGTTGCTGTTGAGCGGCCCTGAAGATTTAAGCCCCCATCGACCGAGAGGTTGGTGGGGGTTTTTGATGCCCGGGCCTCAGGCCCATTGTGGCCTTTAACGCTCCGGCACCATCTCCACCTCTTGCCCATCCTCCAACAACACCTTCCGATCCATCGCCACGTACACCTCCCGGCAAGGGTTGCAATGGTTTTCCAGCACCTCCCAGCGCAGCGGGTAGGGCGGAAAGGATTCCCGGTCCAATTCGGGCACCCCCCAATCGGTATCCGGATAGGCTTTTTGTACCACGGCCAAAGCCTGCTCGGGTGTGAGCAAACGGCCCTTTTGAACCGCCTTAACGGCTTTGGCGGCCTGGCTTAGGTATAGCTGCATCCGTTCCACTTCATTGTCAAAGGAAAAGTCGGACAGGGATACGGTGTCCCCGATGAACGGCAGGCTGAAGGGGAATTCAAGGGTGTGTGCCGGTTCGGGCAATGCCTTGAACACAAACATCAGTTTGGCGTGGTGCAGCGAGTCCGTGTCGTCCACGGATTTGTACCAGAGCCGGCTCCGTGTGGAGTCGAGCGTCCAGTAGTTGGAAGCGTTCGCCAAAGGCGTATTGGCGTTGATGAAGGCCTGTGCGGAAGCAAGCACCCCGGCCCAATTGCGCGTGTAGCGCTGCCTGGGGGTCTCCATAACCTGGGTTTGGCTTCCGTCTGGAACCGTTTCAATTGCTTGTGCACATAAACAAATCGGCGCCCAGACCAACAGTGCCAAGCTCCATGTCAGGGGCCTCCATGCCGTGTGCACTCGTCTCGGTTCCATGCCCCAAAGATCGACCAGGATCCGCCAAAGGCGAATACGTCCTTCGGGTGCAAGGTGATCCCCGACTTCCCCTCAGGTGCCCAAAATCACCCCGTTGACGTGTGGTGGCGCATAGCTTTATCCAATACGATCCGCCAATCCAAATCCAGTGGTACCATGCCTCTGAAAACGTGTACACACATCCTTGTTGCGGCCTTGATGGCCTCTTGTGGGGCGGCTGATCAGGCCAAGCATACGCCTACAGCAGAAGCAGTACAGGAAGACGCCGAACTGCACAGCCATGCTGTTGACATCCGGTTGAATGCAGGTAAAAAGTGGGCTGTCAATGAAGCGATGAAGCCACATATTGAACTGGGACGCTCGGCTTTGGATGCTTACATCCAGGAAAAGAACACCGACCATCAAGAACTTTCCAAAACCCTTGAAAGGCACAACCAAGCCCTGATTCAGAGTTGTACCATGACCGGAAAGAGCCACGATGAACTCCACAAGTGGCTGCATCCACACATGGGTCTGATCCGCGCATTGTCGGAAGCCCGAAACGAACAAAAAGTCAGTGAGATCATCAAGGGATTAGAACGATCGTTCCAGACCTACGAAGACCATTTTCAATGAACCTGAGCGGATTGCATACAACGGGGAAGGCCGTCAGCGCCAAGCCCCTTTCGGATAAACTGGAATCAAAAGCTGTTTCCATTCAAATGCGGGAAGGGGGGCTGCTGAAAGAACACTGCACCAAGACCCCTGCCCTGTTATTGTGTGTGTTGGGGTCAGTGGAATACGGCGATGAAAATGGAAACACCGTTAGGCTCCTACCGGGCGATATACACCCTATTGAACCCCTGGTCAAACACTGGGTAAAGGCCTTGCAGGACAGCCAGCTTTTGTTGCACAAATAGCCGCTGCTGCTGGTCGGCCGGCAATGCCCTGGCAAGCCGCCCGTTTTCATTGCCTCAATTGAAGGCGTAGGCAAAACCGATCGATACGGTGCTGAAGTGCAGCCAGTTTTTGACGTAGCCGTCGCTTGGCGGATCGGGGTTGTCGGAGGTACCGACCGCACCTCCACCGAGGTAGCGCAGGTTGAGAAAGGCACGGACGGGTTCGATAATCTGCACGCCCGTGCGTAGGCTGGCGTCCAGAATGGCGCCGGTGACTTCGTTGTCGCTGCCGTTCAGGTAGCTGACCGGCGCGTAGATGCCGTCGGCTTCAAGTTCCAGGTCCCAGTGTTCCCCGAGTTGGGTATTGGTGCGGATTTTCAAGGCGGGTACGGGACCAACATCGCGGTTGGTGCGGAAGCGGTTGCCGCTGCCGGATTCAAAGGAGATCGTAGCGTTGCGCAACTGCAGGCTGGCACCGATGGCAAACCCCCATTGGTCGTTGTTCGGCATCAACTCCCGCAGGTAACTGATGCGGTAGAACGGGAAATTGTAGAGCAGTTTGACGCTGCTGTTGGCGGGAAAAATCAGATCGTCGACAATCAAGTCTTCGTTGAGCAGGACCTGGGTCTCCAGGCGCAACGGTTGGTACAAAAAGACAAACGTGTTGCGCTCGTTGAAGTCCAGCTCTACGGAAAAGCGCGTGACGGGAAAGAGTACGTCCTGCCCGCCGTCTTCGCGGTAGTCAAAATAGGTGCCGTTGTTCCCGAATTGGACCTTATGGTCCAAAACCCCTACAAAGCCGATTTCGGCAATAGCCCGGAAAGCAGGATCAGACGAGCTGCTCTCGCCTTCTTCGGGTTCGTTGGTGGTTATCTGATAGCCGTTCTGCGCGGTTGCCAGCGCGCAAAACGATAAGGTCAAGAGCAGTACGGCGATTCTGTGCATATCCATAGATAGTTGGTGACGGTATCCAAAGGCAACCAGACGCATAGGGCTTTGGTTCACCAAAAGCCGCACGAATTCAAGAAAGTTGAGCTAGTTGCTCCACACCGCATAACGCTTGCGGCGCAGCTCGAGGGTGAGCTGCTTTTCTGCCGCCAGGGCTTCCTTGCGCGTTTTGAAAACCGGCAGGTGCTCGTAGAGGCTGGGGCGCAGGTAGATGCCATAGCGCTGTACGATGTTAGCGCTCAGTTTTCGCCCTTGGGCGTTGCGGTGACCTTCCTTGTGCTGTTGGAGGCGCTCCTGCGGCGTCTTGCTGGTCTGGCCCACGTAAAGGCATTCCAGCATGCCGTTGAATTGCGGATTGGCGGCACGAAAGCGCGCGTGTTCGGTGAACACGCGGCGCGAAAGCTCCACAACGTACACGCGGTAGGGCATCAGCGCAACAGCACGCTCCGGGTCAGCCGCTCGGCTCCGCGCTGGCCCTCCATCTCGATGCTCAACAGCATCGGACCGGAGGGCAGCTCACCAAGCTCGGTGCGCAATTCGTAATGGCCCGCCGGCAGTTGGCCGGCGAACAACTCCTGCAGCCGCTGGCCATCCACCCCGGTCAACCAGGCGCGGACCGGACCGCCGCGTTGTACGCTGAAGGCGGCGGTGATGCGGCGATCCGCACCCACGGGGTTGGGATACACGCTCCACAGGTGCAGGGCGGGCAGTGCCGTCAAGCCGGTGGTGCCTGCGGTGGGATCCGGAGCGGGGTCCTGTTGCTCGGCCTTGGGCGGAGCTTCGGCGCTGGCCGTTTGCAGGTGGTTTTCGCCCGAAAGGGTGAAACGTCCGGTCCCCCAAGCCTCCACGGTGGACGGCGCGTCCTTGGTGTCCACAAAGTACCAGTCGCTTTGCGCACGGGTGGGCGTCAAATCCAACACGAGGTAGCCGTGGCGGTCAAAATCGTTGAAGGCCCCGTGCGGGTTTTCGTCCAGGAAAAGGCCCTCCACCAGGTTGGCCAAAAACACGCCGATGATCTCGTCGAAATTCGAAGAAGAAATGCTGGGGGTGACAAATTCCACCGCATGGCTTCCCGCGGCTGTGGCGGGATTGTAGAAGAGGCTGTCGCCGTCCCAATCGGGCACGTCAAAGGCGATGGAAATGTGCACGTCGCCGGTGCAGAAAACCACGTCCTGGATGGCGTTCGCCGAAAGGCTGTCCAACAAACGCGAACGCTCGGCCGGATAGCCGTTCCACACGTCCAGAAACTGGTCCTGGGCACCGGGATACACACCTTCGAATTCCGCGAGCAAAAGCGGGGCAAAAACCACCTGATTGCCGATCAGTTTCCATTGGGCCGTGCTGTTGCGCAGGCCTTCGTTGAGCCAGGCAAATTGATCGGCACCGAGGATGGTGCGCGACGGGTCCCACAGCGCCGGGTCGGTGTGGTCGGGGATCTGTTCTTCCCGTCCCTCCAGGCGCGTGTCCAGCATGTGCCATTCGGCCAGGCTGCCGTAGGAGACCCGGCGGTAGACCTTGAAATCGGGTTCATCGGGGACCGGCACCCATTCGAAATACACGCGGCGCGCGCGGTTTTTCCGGTTTTCCCAGGAGCCCTCTGTGGCCGGGCTGTGGTTTTCCGCACCGCCCGTCCAGGAATCGTTGGCCGACTCGTGGTCGTCCCAAACAAAAATGAACGGATGCTGCTGCATGGCCCGGCGCAGGTCTGCATCCAGGCGGTACCAGGCATACCGCGTGCGGTAATCGTCGGAAGACAAAATTTCATTTTCGGGTTCGAGGATGCCGCGGTCCGGATCCGATGTATCGCTTTCGTACTCGTAAATGAAATCGCCCAGGTGCACCACCGCATCGATGTCGTTGCGTTCGGCAATCCTGCCGAAGGCGTTGAAATAGCCCCCTTGGTAGCTGTTGCAGGACACCACGGCAAACTTCAACTGATCGGCGTCCTGATCCGCCGTGCGCGTGCGGCCGATCAGGCTTTTGATGCCCCCACTTTCAAAACGGTAATAGTAGGTGGTGCCTTCCGCCAGGCCCGTGACCGGGATTTTGACGGTATGGTCACGGCTGGAATCGGTGCTCACCGTGCCGCTTTGCACAATGCTGGAAAAGGCCGTGTCCGGCGCCATTTCCCAGTCCACGGTCAGCACATCCCCGGGGTCGTCCGGAGTCACGCGGGTCCACAGCAGGATGCCGTCGGCCGTCGGGTTGCCGGAGGCCACGCCGTGGTAAAAGGGGGCCAGGCGAGGGTCCACGGTGGCGGTACGGGCCAGTGGGTGGGCGGTGTTTTCGCCGGAGGCGAAAGCGGATTGATTGGATGCGGGGCCGGACGGGCCATGCACAATGGGCGTGAGATGAGCGTGCTGAGCCTGGAGCATGGTCGAGGCCAACAGGCTAAACAGTATGGACGGAAGGCGGTAGCGCATGCCGTGAAGGTATTGAGCGCACATTAAGCACACCTTACGTCATCGCTGCGTTTCCCGTACTTTGCTCTTCAGCCTCGCCCTATGTCCAGCCCTTCAGCACCCACCAACGCCGAACCCCAATCCCATAAACCGCAGGGTTTCTGGTCCGAACTGCGCGCCCGCCGCGTGCCGCAGTTTGTCGGCTCTTACCTGGTCGGTTCCTTCGTTTTTCTGCAATTCCTGGATTGGTGTGCCAGCCGCGATTTCTTCTCCGGCGACTGGGCCATCCTCGTCTTCCGTTTCCTGGCGCTGCTCCTTCCGAGCGTGATCCTGTTGTCCTGGCGCTTCGGCCGTCCAGGCCCGGACCAATGGAAAAAAGTGGACAAGGTTGCCGTTCCGGCGAACGTTATCGGCGCCATTCTGCTCGTGGTCTTCATGGCCTTTGGCATGCCCTTTTTGCGGGCCGGCCAAACGACCGTCACGGTTGAGGATGAAAATGGAGAAACCATCCAACGCGTGGTGCCGGAGGCCGACCGCATCAAACGCGTAGCCGCGTTCTTTTTTGAGAACCGCAGCGGCGACCCGGAGCTGGATTACCTGCGCCACGGCCTGCATTTTCTGACCACCTACGACCTGAGCCAGGACATGATGCTCTCGGTCATGAGCTCGCAATACCTCATTGCCGAGTTGTGGCGCCTGAGCCCGGAAGATCCATTTGATATTCCTCTGCTGGCCCAGCGCGAGGTGGCGGAAGATTACCAGTGCACGCATTTTTTCAACGGGGCCTTCGCCCGGGAGGGCGAAAACTGGGAGGTGGACCTGGTGCTTTACAACACCAAAACGGGCCGCAAAACGGCGGAGCACCAATACCGCGGTCGTGATCTGTTTGCGCTGATCGACCAGGCTTCGGTGGAACTGCGCCGTGACCTCGGGGTGCCGGAATACCACATTGCCGAAAGCGAAGACCTGCCCATTGCCGCCATCACCTCTGACGATCTGAAGGCCTACCGCAAGTACATTGAAGGGGCCAATGCGTTGTTGCTGCACAACGACTACGCCAACGCGGAAAAGGCCCTGGATGAAGCCATCGCCCTGGATCCGCGGTTTGGCCTGGCGCATTTCATGCAAATGCAGGTCTACGCCAACGGCGGGCAGCCCGAGCGCGCACCGGAAGCCATGGACAATACCATGGATGTGCTTTACAATTTCCCGGAGCGCATGAAATTCCTGGTCAAAGCCACCAATTATGTGGTCACCGGGGAATCCGAAAAGCGCATGGCCATCCTCAGCATGTGGGTGGAACTGTATCCACAGGACGCTTCCGGCATTACGCAATTGGCTTATTCCTATCAGCAGATGGGCGATTACGAAGCCGCTGCCGGTATTTATGAGGAAGCCCTGAAATTCGACGACAACCGCGGCGAATTTTTGGTGCAATTGGGCAGTTGCTACGAATTGATGGGGCGTTTTGACGACGCGCTGGCACAATATGCGCGTTACACCGAACGCTACCCGGAAAGCACCAAAGGCCTCAAGCAGGCCGCAGACGTGTACCGCAACACGGGCCGCTACGCGGAGGCCTGGTCGGCCTACGAGCGCATCATGCTGCAGGAACCGGACAATATCACGGTGCAGATCAACATGGCCGCGGTGCGCGAATGGGAAGGCCGTTTTGACGATGCCCTGGCGCTGCTGGAACAAGCGGAGGAAGATGCTGCCTCCATAGTGGACCAGGCAAGCGCCGCTGGCGAACGCGCCTCGCTTTTGGCGGAGCTCGGCCGCATCCGGGAAGCCATTGTACTGCACGAGCAGACCACGGAAATGCGGCGCGTGTTTGATCGACCGTTCAGTCTGGCATTTCGGGGCATCGACATGATGTCCTACCACATGCGCATCGGCGACACCGCCACGGGCATGCAATACTGGCGCGCCAACAAGCCCATGTTCAGCGGGATTTTCGCCGACGGCGAAGGCTTTTACCGGACGGTTTATGGCGTGGCCATCGAAAACCCGGACACCATTGCCGCGGGCCTCGAGCAGGTTCAACGCTTTTCGGACGCGTTTGGCGCAGACCCGCGCTTTCTGGTGCAAATGCGTGCCGAAAAGCTGCGCCTTGAAGGCAAACCCGATGAGGCCGCCGCGCTTTACGGTGGCTTCATCGACAACCGCCGTGGGCAAGTTTATCGGGGTCGCGTGGAACTTGCGGAACTGCATCGCCTGGCCGGTGATCTTCAGACCGCTCAAAGCATCATCGATGAAGTTCTGGAGCTCCTGCCCCGCTACGCCGAAGGCCTGATGGAGGCCGCAGAAATTGCCCGGGCCCGCGGAAACCGCAAGGCGGCCGCTGCTCACCTGGACGAACTCCTGGGCGTTTGGTCCAAAGCGGACCCGGACTTTGCGCCCTTGGTCGAGGCCCAGGCCATGCGCAAGGAAATCGAGGCCGGTGTTTGAAGCAGTCAGGCCTTGCTGGCAGCCTGGCCTTGCCGAAGCTGGTGGCACACCCACCCGGTCCCCATACAGGCCCAAATGCTGCGCGTGCGTGAACTTCGCAGTGCAGCCGCGATCGCATGCCCAGGCAGATACCGGGCCACGCGCTGCAGCCGCCCTTCTCCCCGCTTTCCGCACCGCCCGTCCCGCGCCAGCCAATCCAATGCCCATGCCCCGTTTCCGTACCGCCGCTTTGTTGTTGCTCCTGACCCTGCTGGCCGGCTTCGCCGGCGAAAGCCAGGCGCAAACCGCAGAACCCAGCAACCACTACAACGCCGACGAAGGCACCACGCTCTCCGGCTTCGGGGGAGCGCTGCTGCACTACAGCACCGTAGACGGCGACGCGCGCATGCAGGTCGGGGCCGGCGGCGCGCTGTTGGTCAACGGACGCTACACCGTGGGCGTCTACGGCATGCTCATGGTGCCGACCATCGAACGCACGGTTTTTGACCCGCGCATCACGTCCTCGGACAGCATGCTGCTGGACATCGGCTTCAACCACGGCGGCCTTTGGGCCGGCTACGCGGTCAATCCCAAAAACAAGCTCCAGGTCGGCATCAACAGCCTGTTTGGCATTGGCGCCTTCCGCGCCCCGGAAGTCAACGGCCGCGACCGCGTCTACGTGCTCAGCCCCTTCCTGAGCGTACAGTACAGCGCCACGTCCTGGATGCGCCTCGAGCTTCAGGGCGGTTACCGGGCCGTGCTCTCCGAAAACGACCTCGACCTATTCCGCAACACCGACCAGGGCGCACCCTTCGGCGGGTTGGCGCTCAAGTTCGGGGTGTTTGACTGAGGCCAGCCTCCAGGCGTGCCACACGGTTACAACACCTCCCCCGCTGCCAGGCGCCATTCTTTGTACAGCGCACTGCGGTGCAGGCTGGGGACCGACTGTGCAATCCACGCATCCAAGTCATCGAGCGGCAGGCCACTGCCGGATACGAGGTCCAGGATTTGGTCCAGTGCTTCCTGTGGGTCATCCAGCGCCTGGCAGTTCAGGCCCGCCCAGGGCAGCAGCGGAAAGTCGGGCTGGTAGTCCTCGAAATCGGCATACGCCGCTTCCGCGCTGGCGCAGTCGCCGGCCCATTCGGCCGCCAGGCCGGTATAAAACCGCAACAGGGTATCGGCACCAAACTGGCGCTGGAGGTCGCCGGTGGCCCGGCGAAGGCCATCTCCATCCCGCGCGCGCAACGACCAGCTGAAGGCCAGGTGCGCCATGGCCGGCGCTTCCAACACATGGCCGGAAGCCAAGGCCTCCTCCGGAAAGCGCGAATGGCCCGCATCGGAGAGCACCCGCAGGCGCTCGGCCACCACCAGGGGGTGGGCTTTGGCCGTTTCGGGCAAGAGGTCCAGGGCATCCAGCGCCGCGGACGGGTTTTCGGCCTCGGATTGTCGCGAAGCCTCCACCAGCGCAAACACCGTCTGGCTCAGCACTTCCGGGCCCAGGGCAGCGCGCAACTGCTCCATGGCCGACCAGCGCTGGTCCATGCTCATGGCCCCGGGGTATTCGGTCCAGTCGGCAATCACCAGGCTGTCGCGGCCGTAGCCGTTCGCCGGCATCGGCGCCTGCCCCAAAGCCAAACGCAAATACACCGGCCGCTCCCCATCAAAGTTGCGGAACCAGAGCAGAGGGCCCTGTGCGCCGCTGCTGTCGCGTTCGATGCGCAGCAATTCCAGCATCCCGAATTCGCGTTCGGCGGCCGCCCATTCCTCGATAAAGCCGGTGCCCAGGTTGGACACCGGGCTTGGGCCTGCCGTGGAGTCGCTGCCTGCGGTCGGTGTGGCCTCCAGACCCGTGCCGATGCCGCCGCTGAATCCCTGGGGCGGCACCATGCGTTCGCGCAGCCATTCGGCATTGCCCACCTGCAAGGCGTGGGTCGCCCTTCGGGCGAAGCCTTCCACCGCCTGCGGATTGTCCACCAGGGCCTTGCTGGGGTTGGTGCAGCCGAAGCCCAGCAGCAGCATTGTGGCAGACAGGCCCAGGAGCATGGACCATGCCCCGTTCAACCGGCATGTCCGCGGTGGGCATGACCGCGGTGCGCCAGACCAAACCGCGGCACGCCGCGGCGAGCATAGCTTGTGTTGTGTTCCCGGCATGGGACAAATGTAAACCGGACGCCGGGGGCAAGAAATGATGCAGCGCAGCGGCAGGGACGAGCCACGCGTTCCGCCTAAATCTCCTCCACCGCCTTTGCCCGCGCCCAACCCACGTTGCCGTCGGCCAGGCCGAGTTGCAGCCAGGTCGTGCCGGACTCGCTTTCGAGTTCGTCGAGCAGGTCCAGCTTGTAGCCTTCGCGCAGGATGTAGAGGTTGGTGCTGCTTTCCGTCGGCGCGCTTTTGAGCACCACGCTGGGCGCCATGACCACCACCGCACGATCATTGACCACCTGGCGGTAGGCCGACCAGCCAAGACCAGTGGCGCCCAACATCAGCAACAAGGCCGTGGCGCTGATGAACAGACCCCGGTTGCGCCACACCGCCGAGCGCGCCACAAACATCAGGGACAAGCCAATGAGCAACAGCAATCCCCAGATCAGGGCATTGATGGCCCAGCCGTTCGGCGAAAGCAGCCCCGTCCAGCCGCGCCAGAAGCGCTGCAGGGGATGCGTAGGCAAGGCGGACACCGCCTTGTCCGGCTGGCGGAGGTAGGCCAACTCCAGGTTGTGCTGCACATCGGCATTGCGCGGTTCCATGCGGGCGGCGCGCTCAAAATGCAGGATGGCGGGACCCAGGTTACCGGCCTTGTAATGGGCGTTGCCCAGGTTGAATTCGGTGTTGAAGCCGCGGTAGCCTTCGGCCAACAGGCCTTCATAAATGGCGGCCGCCGAATCGTAATTGCCCGCGTCGTACTGCTTGGCGGCCACCGTCCAGCGGTAGGCTGCCAGGTCTTTCGGAGCGGAGGACCGCGCTTGCTCCGTGGCATAAGCCGGCTCTTCCAGCCGGTAACCGCCTTCCGGATCAAGGCCTTCCCCGGGCTGCTGCAGCGGTTGCGGCTCGGCCGTTTCCAGGGTGCCGTTTTGGGCCTGGAGCACGGTGCTGAACGCCAGCAGCAGCACCAGCAGATGGTATGGCCTCATGCGGATCATGACAGCGCGCTTTCGATGTCGGCCAATAGGGTGGTCGCGGTTTCGAGGTCTTCTGCGGGACCGCCACTTTCCACCGGCGCGTACAACGCCATTTCGCTGCGGTCCAGCAGGGCGATGCAGCGCTCGACGGCCTCCTGCGGCACACCGCGTTCCAGCAGTGTTGCACGAATGCCCTCGCGGTTGAGGTTCCCGGCCTCCAGGCCGAAGCGGTCGCCGAGGTAGGCCCACAGGGCGTGGACCAGCTCGTCGTAGAAGGCTTTGCGTTCGCCGGAGGCGGCCAGGGTCCGGGCCTTTTTGAGGCGTTTTTCGGCCATGCGGCGTGCCCCGCGCGTTCGGCGACCGGCCACATCGGCCATCGCAGCGCGGCGCTTGCGGCCGGCAAACCACAGGCCCGGCGCCAGCACAAAGGGCAGGGCCCAAAGGGCCCAATACGGGGCGCAGCCGAAGAGTTTTTCCTCCACGCCGCCTTTGGGCGGCAGCTCGGCCTGCAGGTAGCGGATGTCCTGACCCAGCTTCTCCACGCTTTCCTTTCCGCCTGCGGCGATCGGTCCACCGCTCAGCGGAACGCCGCTGCCGGGTTTGACGGTGATTTCCCATTCGGGCGTGGCGCGGCGCACGTAATCGCCCTGGCGCGTGTCGAAATACGAAAACGAAAAAGGCTCCAGCGTGAAGGTGCCGGGCTTGCCGGGAATGATGAGGTATTCGTAGGTCTTGGACCCGGCGCTGGATTTGATTTGCGGCTCGTAGGCTTCAAAGGCGGGCGGCAAATTGAGTTTCGGATCGCCGACCAATTTGAGGTTGCCGTCGCCGTGGATGCGCAGGCGCAGGGTGAGCGGTTCGCCAGCGGCGGTTTCGGTTCCGCTCAACTCGGCGTCCAATTGAAAGCGGCCGACCGCGCCGTTGAAATCGTTCGGCGCTCCGGCGGGCAGTTCGCGTACGGGAATGCGTACTTCAGGGCTTTTGAGCGCCACGGGTTGACGGCGGATTTCGTCGCGCGTGCCCCAGAAGTCGCGGATTTTCCGGCCCGTGGGTACGGCCGCAATCATCTTGGCCTGGTACGGTGGAATGACCTGCGTACCCCCGCGCAGCGGATAGAGTTCGGCGCGGTAGAGTTCCAGCGTGTAGTAATCCTGATTGCCCACGCGTTCCACGCGAACGCGTTTTTCCTGGTTGCGGCTCAGGTTGGTGGACGAAAACCCGTCGAAGGTGGGCGGGTTGTCTTCGGTCTGCTGAAGCAGTTCGTAACGCGAATAGAGCTTGTAGGTGATCACCGTGCTTTCGCCTTTCCATGGCTTGGGGCGGCTGAGCGTGGCGTCGATGAAAATGTTTTCGCGCGTGGCCTGCTCCGGCGGCGTGGAGGCCGGCAGGACCTTGATGTCCAGCGGCTCGGCGTCGTAGCGGCGGTTGTTGAACACAATGGCCCCACCCTTGAAGGTGAACGGACCCTCCTTGAGCGGCTGGAGGATGAACACGTATTCGTAGACCTTCATGGCTCCGCCGAAACTGAAATCCATCGCATTGTTGCGGCCTTGCTTGAGGACCTTGAAATGGTCGCCAAAGTCCGGCACGGCCAGGTCGTAGCGCGGGTTGACCAGGTTCAGGCTCGAACCGCGGTATTCGAGCTTCAGCGACAGCGTCACCCGCTCGGTCATAAGCGGCGTGGGGTTGTCCACGCTCATGCGCGCCACAAAGGCATCGGGGTCCTGGGCATGCAGCCGGGTGAACGGGGTGCCCAAAATCCCTTCGCCCAACAGGGCGAAAAGCAAAAACAACACACCGGCCCAGGGCCGTTGATACAGCCGGTATACCCGCGCTCGGGCATCCCGGGGCGCGCAGCCATGCGCGGCCTTTGCGCGACCGTTGTTGCCCTCGGGTCCCATGAGGCTTGTATGGATGTCGGCGCGGCTCATCTCACCAATCCTTTTCGGCTTTGCCGGCAGCGGCCGGTTTTTTCTGTGCGTTGATTTTCTGCTGCACGTCGCGCTCGTCCTGCTCCAGGGCATCGAGGATGCGCTCGAGTTCTTCGGGACTCAGGCTGCGGGGTTGGCCGTCCGGGCGCTGTTCCTCCTGGCCTTCGCCCTGTTGGTCCTGCTGCCCGTCCTGTTGGCTTTGGTCTTGTTGATCGTCCTGCTCGCCTTCGCCCTGCTGGTCTTGGTTTTGTTCTTGGTTTTCCTGGTCCTGTTCGCCGTCCTCGTTTTGCTGATCCTGGTTTTGTTCCTGGTCCTGTTGGTCCTGATTTTGGTCCTGATTCTGCTGCTCTTGTTCCTGCTGTTCCTGGATTTTGCGCCGCGTCATGGCCAGGTTGTGCCGGGCGTCTGCGTTGCCCGGATCCAGGCGCAGGCTTTGTTTGAAGGCATCCAGTGCAGGCTCGTATTGCTCCTGTTGGTAGAGCGCGTTGCCCTGGTTGTAGGCCGCGCGGGAACGGGTCTCCTTGGACAGGTTCTCGTTTCCTGCCACCCGCGACCACTGTTGCACGGCCTCTTCGTAGCGGTCCTGCTCGTAGACGGCCGCACCCAGATTAAAGCGGTCGGCGTTTTCGCCGACAAAGTCGGCACCCACCGCCGCCGAACCCTCCCGGGCCTTGCGGTAGAAAATCTCCGCTTCGGCGTATTCGCCTTCGTCGAACAGGCGGTTGCCTTCCCAGACCATCTCCCGGGCTTCGCGTTCGGCGCGCCGCTCCGCGCGCGAATCCGGGCCAACGGATGTAGCCGATTGCGCCTGAGTGCCCATGCTGGACGCCAAAAGCAGCAGCACTGCGGCCATGTTGACCAACCGTGCCCTGCGGGTGCTGTGCCTGGTTTGGTTTGTCATGCGGCGTTTCGTGAAACGGTGGTCTCGTCGTCCTCAAAGCGGAAGCGTTCGCGCCACCAGCGCGCCTTGCGGTCCGGCAGGAGGAATTCGAGCAGCAGCAAAACAAAGGCGATCCCGAGAAAGACCTGGAAATGCTGCTTGTAGTCGGTGTAGGTGAAGGTCTCGCCAGTGGCCGTGCCCAATCCGTCGACGGCCTTGGCGATGGTTTCGATGGAGGTATTGCCGCCGGCCACGTGCACGTATTGCCCGCCACCGGCCTCGGCGATCTCGCGCAGGGCCTGCTCGTTGAGTTTGGAGAGCACGATGTTGCCGTCGTTGTCCTTTTTATAGTCTTCGCGCCCGCGCAAACGCACGGGAATCGGCGCGCCCTTGGGCGTGCCGACGCCCACCGTAAAGATGGCCACGCCCTGTTCGGCCGCCTTTTTGGCCATTTCCAGGGCCTCGCCCTCGTGGTTTTCGCCGTCGGTGACCACGATGATGGCGCGGTTGGCCTGCTTGCCAGCGGCCTGTCCTTCGCCTGCGGCGAACGCTTCCAGCCCCTGACCGATGGCCTCACCGATGGCGGTGCCCTGCCGCGGGATGATGCTGGGATCCAGCACGTTGAGGTACATCTGCGCGGCGCGCAGGTCCACGCTCATGGGCATCTGCAGGTACGCGTTGCCCGCAAACACCACGAGGCCCACCTTGTCGTTGTCCAGCTCCCGCAGCAACCGCGCGGTGAAAAAGCGCGCGCGGTCCAGGCGGTTGGGCGGCAGGTCTTCGGCCAGCATGCTGGCCGATAGGTCAAAGGCCACCACCACATCGGCGCCTTCGCGTTCCACGCGCTCCTTTTTGCTGCCGGCGCGCAGGTTGGCCAAAGCCAAAAGGATGCTGGCCATGGCCAGCGAAGCCAGCACAAAACGGAAGGTCTTGCGCGCCCGGCTGCGGCCGGGCTGCAGGCGCGCGAGCAGAGCCCCGTCCCCCAGCCGTTTCCAGGCACGGCGGCGCCACCAGACCGCGCCGGCAAAAAGCAGCACGAGGCCCGCGAGGCTCCAGAGGAGCCAAAGGCGTTCGGGATGGGCAAAATCAAGCATCGCAGTACAGAGGCGTCAGGTCAGGGTGCGCAGCCAGGTATTGGCCAGCAGCAGCTCCAGCAGGAGCAGCCCGGCGGCCAACCAGGCCAGGGGATAGAATTTTTCCTGGTAGCGCACGGCTACGTTGGTTTCGATTTTTTGGCGCTCGAGCTGGTCGATCTCGCCGTAGATCTCGCGCAGTTTGTCCTTGCTCGTGGCGCGGAAATAACGGCCCCCGGTCAGTTCGGCCATTTCCTCCAGCGTGGCTTCGTCGAAGGAGTTTTTGGGGTCGAGCTCAAAAATCTGGCGGCCTTGCTTGTCCAGCACGGGGATGCGGCCGGTGGTCTGGGAACCGATGCCGATGGTGTAGAGGCGCACCCCCAGGTCGGCGGCGGCCTTCGCCGCGTCCAGCGGCGCAAATTCCCCGGCGGTCTGCACCCCGTCGGTCAATAGGATGATGACCTTGGACTGCAGCGAGGTGGAGTCGATCAGGCGGTTGAGCGCCAGCCAGCAGCCGTCGCCCAGGGCAGTGCCGTCTTCGAGTTTCCAGGCATCGGCGTCCATGACCAGGCGTTGCAACAGGCCGTGGTCCAGGGTGATCGGGCATTGCGTGAACGCCTCTCCGGCGAACACCACCAGGCCCATGCGGTCGTGGGGCCGGCCGTCGATAAACTCCACGGCCGTTTCCTTGGCCGCTTCGATGCGGTTGGGGCGGAAATCGACGGCCCACATGGAGGTGGACACGTCCATGGCCAACACGATGTCGATGCCTTCGGTGGTGATGCTTTCCTCGCTGAAGCGCGTCTGCGGTCGGGCCATGGCCACGGCGATGGCCGCCAGGGCCAGCAGGCGCAGCATGGGCAACAGCGCGGTCATGCGGCTGCGGAGGGTGGGCCGCACCGGGCTGTGGTCGTTGCCGGTGCCCGGTACGCGCAGGGGCGCAAAACGCTGCCGATACCGCCAGCGGTACCACAGCGCCAGCACGGGGACCAGCCCCAGCAGCGCCAGCCACAGAGGCTGGGCAAAGGTGGTATCGTGGAAGTAGTCGATCATGGCTGCTGGGCCTGGGTACTGGATTCGGTTTTGGGTTTGGGTTGTCCGCTTTCTTTTGCTTTTCCGTCTTTGGCCTCAACCACATCCCCTTCCGCATCCCGCTCAACGGGACGGGTTTGTTGGATGAACTCCTCCGCGTCGGTAAAGGCTTTTTTATGCTGGTCCGGCAAGGGCTGGAAACGCGCAAACTTGACGGCGTCGCCGAGCTCGAGGATGCCGCGCAATTGTTGGGCTTGCGCGCTGGAGACCTCCGGGTGCTGGACCAGGCGGGGCATGATTTCGGCCGTAGGCGATTCCAGAACGGGCAGTCCAAAACGCAGTTCCGCGTATTCCCGCACGATGTCGGTCAGCTCCACGTAGTAGGCGTCAATGCGGTCGCTCTGCCAGAGTTTTTTGGCTTCCAATTCGGCCAGACGGTCCATCGCGTAGTCGGCAATAGGCTTGAGCGGCTTGATCCGTCCGCCGGGTGCCTCTTCCACCACTGCGTCCTTGCTCAGTCGGCGGTACAGCGCGTAAATGCCGAGCCCCACCAGCACCAGCGCCACCAGTCCGATGAGGAACCAGGGCGTGCGCCGGTAGCTGACTTCCTGGATGCCCGTGATCGGGCGAAGGCCCTCTGCGGTATCGACGGGCACGTCCAAAACGCGGAAGCGCAGGGCCGGCGTGGCCAGGGTTAGCGTGTCGGCCGAAGCGCCATTGCCGCGGACCATGTACAGGGGCAGGGGCGGCAGGGTGAAGCGGCCCGTGTCGAACTGTTGGAAGACGTACTCCTTGCGCAGGCGGTTTTCGCCGGAGGCGTCCACGGAATCTTCCGCAAACAGTTCCAGGCCCTCCACGGGCGCCTGGCTGAAATCGGGCCAGACCACGGTGGTGCCGTTGCTGCCGTCTGCCTCCAGCGTGAGGAGGATGGGCTGGCCGACCAGGTAGGCGGTGGTGTCGAGCTGTGCGGAGACGGCAGCCAGGCCGGAGGGGGCCGGGCCAGGTTGCGCGGTTGGCGATTGGGTGGCTGTGGGTTGCCCGGTCCCAGATTGTGCAGTCGCCGTTTGAACCAGACCCACGTGGACCATCACCAACAACCCCATACCCAATACCCGTCCGAGAAGCGGACGCCAGTCAGCACGGCAACCCCACCCGGGGCCTTCGCGCCGGTTGCTGCTACTGGGGTATTGGAACGAACGGTCCATTTTGGGGTGGTCGCGTTGCATTCAGCGCCGTGCGTCGCGGCGGCGGAAAAAGCGGTGCAGGGTTTGGAGGTAGTGGCGCTCGCGGATTTTTTCGTCCGGAATGGACGAATCCACATGGAGCATTTCCGCGCCGGCCTGGCGGAAGAGCTTTTCGACTTCGGCTTGGTGGCGGTCGTAACGTTCGGTCCAGTCGCGGCGGATGCGCTTGGAACCGGTGTCCAGCCAGCGGTGGCCGCCGGTTTCGGGGTCCACCACACGCAGCAGCCCGGCCTTGGGCAGTTCGCGTTCACGCTGGTCAAACACATGCACGCCCACCAGGTCATGGCGCCGGGCGGCAATGCGCAGGGGCGTTTCAAATCCGTCGTCCTGGAAATCCGAAAACAAAAAGGAAATGGCGCGTTTTTTCTGAATGGCGTTCAGGCTGCTGAGGGCCTCAGCGATGTTGGTGCCGGTGCCTTCCGGCGCCTCGAAGGCCAGGATTTCGCGCAGGATGCGCAAAATGTGGCCGCGGCCTTTTTTGGGCGGGATGTAGCGTTCCACGCGGTCGGTGAACAGCAGGCAGCCCACCTTATCGTTGTTGTTGGAAGCCGCAAAGGCCAGCACCGCGCTGATTTCGGCAATCAGGTTTTGTTTGAATTGTCCGCTGGTGCCAAAAAAGCTGCTCGGGCTTAGGTCGAGCAGGAGCATGACGGTCAATTCGCGTTCCTCCTCAAAGACCTTGATGTAAGGCTCGTTGAGGCGGGCCGTCACGTTCCAGTCGATGAAGCGGATGTCGTCGCCGAATTGGTATTCGCGGACTTCCGCAAAGGACATGCCCCGGCCTTTGAAGGCCGAGTGGTACTCGCCGGCAAAAAGCGCAGCAGAGTTGCCCCGCGTCTTGATTTCGACGCGGCGGACCTTTTTGAGCAGGGCCGCGGTATCCGTGGGCGGTGCAGCGCTTCCGGATCCGTTTGCCCGCTGCTTCCGACGCTTCGGTTCGGGGCCACCGGATGGGCGCAGGAGACTCACGGTACTTCGACGGTGTTCAGGATGTCGGCAATGATGTCCTCGGTGCCGATTTCTTCGGCTTCGGCCTCGTAGGTCAGCCCGATGCGGTGGCGCATGATGTCCGGACAGACGGCGCGCACGTCTTCGGGGATCACGTAGCCGCGGTGCCGCATGAAGGCATGCGCCTTGGCGGCAAGCGCCATGTTGATCGAGGCCCGCGGGCTGCCGCCGTAGGCCATCAGCGGCGCCAGTTTGCCCAGGCGGTATTCGCCCGGTTGCCGGGTGGCGAAGACGATGTCGATGATGTACTGCTCGATCTTCTCGTCCATATAGACCTGGCGCACCAGCTCGCGGGCACGGAGCAGTTGATCGGGGTGCACGACCGGCTTGATGGCTTCGCGCGGAGCGCCCGAATTCTGCCGGATGATGAGCCGCTCCTCGTCCTTTTTGGGGTAGGTGATGACCACCTTGAGCATGAAGCGGTCCACCTGCGCTTCAGGCAGCGGGTAGGTGCCCTCCTGCTCGATCGGGTTTTGCGTGGCCAGGACCAGGAAGGGCTTGGGCAGTTGGAAGGTCTCGTCGCCGATGGTGACCTGCTTTTCCTGCATGGCCTCCAGCAGCGCGCTTTGCACCTTGGCCGGGGCGCGGTTGATTTCGTCCGCCAATACGAAGTTGGCGAAGATCGGCCCCTTGCGGACCGAGAAGCTGTGGTCGCGCTGGTTGTAGAGCTGGGTGCCGATCAGGTCGGCCGGCAACAGGTCCGGGGTGAACTGGACCCGCGCAAAATCGGCGTGTACCGCCGAAGCCAAGGAGTTGATGGCCAGCGTTTTGGCCAGACCCGGCACGCCCTCCAGGAGGATGTGCCCATCGGCCAAAAGCCCGAGCAGCAGCCGCTCAATCATGTAGCTCTGTCCGACAATCCGCTTGCCGGTTTCCATTTGCAGCAGGTCCACAAAGGCGCTTTCCTCCTGGATGCGCGCATTGAGCGCCTGGATGTCGGTGGCCGTTGTGGTACCGCCAGTCCCCTGCGCTGGGGCCTGCGGAGCGGATGTTGTGCCGGCTGACGCCGGCGAAGCCGGGCCGTGGCTGGATTCCGATGCGGAATTGCTCCCGCTGGATGGGGAAGAGGACGGGGAAGAAGGAAACTGTTCCATGGTGAGGAGCGAACACACGCAGCCCCGACGGATGCGGCGTCGGGCAACTGCCGGATGAACCGGTTTGCAATGGGGGTCTGCCGAGGGATGCCAACCTGGTTCGGATAAGCGGCTGGCGAGCAAACCCCATCGAATGAAACGCACGCTGGTATGGCGTGCGGGTAACGATGCGATCGAAGCGCTCGCTAAGATAACGGGAGGGCCAGCAGGGGGGAGCGGTGCAGCGCGTTAAAAAATGTTAAGCTGCCACTATGTTAAGGTTTTGGTGGGCTATGCTTCTTTCGACGCATGGCTTTATGCTTTTCTGCCTTCGTCTTACCACTTGCCACTGCGATACGCTTTACGTAGGACTCTAATCCCTTCTGACTTTGTGGGCTTCGAGGGGAAGCTAGCTTATTCAATGTTTTGACAGATGGGCCTAAACCAGTGGGGCACATAAATACTCCAGTAATCTCCATGGAGTTCTTTCTATAGCACGTTTTGGGTCTCGATATCTTCAAGCCAACCCTGCGTATCGCACCTATTATACCGGGAATAGCTTCTCTAAAATCTTCATTAGAAGATATAGTTATATCGTCAATCCAAGCTGTTATGACACAGTCATATTCTGACAGTACAACTTCGAGCTCTTTAACCACTTGCGACATTATCATGTTGGCTATCGAGGAGCTAGTTGGCGCTCCTTGGGGCACAACTAGTTGTTGCTTTTCATCTTGTTTAGTTACAAGCTTACATAGTATCCTAGCTATTTGCCTTCTGCATCCAAACTTCAAGAAGATGGATTCAACCATGTTTATACTTATCGAGTCATAGTATCTTTCTATATCAGTTTTAAAAATGAAAGTGTTTCCTTTGTGAGCAATGGCATTGTCAATGTTCGAGTAGCCTTTAACACCACCAATAACACCCTTTGGAAGAGCACATGTCTTTAAAATACGTTCGTTTATTCGGGTTTGTATTGGCATCAAACGATCGTTTGGGGCATTAATTAATCTATATTCAGACTTCGACCTGCCCTCACCTAAGTCTTGTTTCCCCTTGCCTGCTTTTAACTGCTTCCAGCTGTGATATGCCGTTGGGGCAATAAAGCACATAATATCAAGTTGCTCACTGGATACTTCCAACAATCGACATAGGTGTCCTTTTGATTTAACCTGTATCATGTGTCAAATTGGCTGTATACCAATGTCTTCAATTGATCAATCACTTTTAGATAATCTTCGTCAATCTTATTGTCTCCCTGTATTGAGGCAAGGTAGATAAATGAAGGTGGGACCCGAAAACAATCAGATATGCATTGGATTGATTTGTGACTTGGCATCTTATCACCTGATTCGATTGCCGATATATAAGGTTGTGTCAATCCTGTTGCTGAAGCCAATTCAGATTGGGAAAGGCCTCTTTTTATTCTTATTTCCTTTATTGCTCGTCCAAAATTCATAGAAAAAAAGTAAGGCGGTCAGTTCAGCATCCCTATATCCTCGAGCAAGTTAATGATCGTCTCGATAGAGTCAATCTGTTTGATAACACTCCAGAGCAAACCACATACCTCGTAGAGGTATTGCTCACCAGAGGAAGAATCTGGATGCTTCCTTAATTGCTTGAGACAGTTAACTGCTTCAGTTAGTGTCTCTCGCTGGTTGACTGACAAAGAACTATGGTCCTTTGCGAGGATGCACTCGATACCTAGTATCAAGCCATCCAGCTTTCTAATCGAAAACATAATTTGGTGGCCAGATATCACTGTGTATTTCACAGTTCTATCCGCCATTACTTTTTCCAAAACCAATCAATAAACCCAAGTATTCAGTATCAATCTCGTTTTACCGAGACCAGCGGAGGGGCTTTTGCAGGCTTTTGGGAGGGTGTCTGGTTCACCGAGTTCTCGAAAGAACTCAAGTTGACAGTGATACAATAGCCACCAAATCTCGTCAAAGAACTATAGCAATAGTACGAAATATTTCTGACAGTTATGGGCCAAGTACGATTCTTTTTTTCAAACTGAGCACCGCCCCATCCGGATGCCAGCACTCCGCGTGCACGATGTAGGCACCCAATGGTGCCGCCCGTCCTTCCGAGGTTGTGCCATCCCAGACCCAATGGCCTTCGGCGGGCAGCATGCGGTTGTTGGCCAGCAGTTGGATGGGGATGCCCGCCGCGGTGTAGAGCATGGTATGCGCCACCCAGCCGGGCCCCTCAAAGCGGTAGTGGATCCGCACCAGGTCGTCGATGCCGTCGCCGTCAGGCGTGAACAGTTCCGGCTCCACGAGCAACTGGCCCGGTTGTTTTCCGCCTCCGGCGAATCCCGGCCCCGCGCCGTCGGTCCAGGCCATCGCGTTGGGTGCCCCCGGCGTGCCGTAGCCCACGCGGCCGGGCGCCGAATGCCAGTTGGCCGGGTCGGCGGCGGATTGGTCCGGGTCCAGACGCTCCAGGCTCACACCCTCCGCATCGCCAAGCAGGGCGTGGTGCCAGGCGGTGGTGTAGTGCACCGCGTCAAGAACCATCAGCGTATCGTTGCGGCGGTATTCCAGCCGCACGATGCCGCTTTGGTCCGCGTCGGGCCAGGACGGCAGGTCGGAGACCTCCAGAATGCGCTCCGGGACCGCGCCATAGGGGTAATCCAGCCGCGTACGCTCGGCATCCGCGCTGAAGGCCAGCACCTCTCCGGGAAACAGCAGATAGCCCGACGGGGCCAGGGGCGCCACGTCCAGGGCGGGGGCTTCGCCGGGCGGGAGCCCGGCATCCACATCCCCTTCCACCAGAAAGGCCTGCCGCAGGTCAATGGTTTTGGCCGAACGGTTGATCAGTTCCACGTAGTCCGTGCCACCGGAGACCGGGTCGAAGAGCAGCTCGTTGAGCACCAGGTCGGCCGAATCCGGCAGTTCCGGCCAGCCCGTGTGGAGGCTGTCGCGCGCGGGACGGCCCGCACAGGAACGAGGACCCGCCCCCGGATCCGGTCCGGAGGCCAGGGGCCGCACCGAGGCCCAGTAGCGCCGGCCGGGCTCCAGCGGGCGGTCCAGGGGCAGCAGCACGGCGGTAAAGGCCCCGCCCACCGCCTCCGGCGAAGGCGCGCCGATGCCGACCGCGTCCCCTGTCCCGGTGCCTCCGCTCCCGCTCCCGGCCTCTGTCCGCAGCGCATACGCCCCCACTTTCAGCATCGACACCGAATCCATCTCCCGGTCGAAGACCAGACGCAAAAGCGTGTCGTGAACCGGCACGGCCGAGGCCAGCTTCGGGGGCATAGTGTCGCTGAAGACCGCGGTGTTCGCCCGGCCGGGCGAACCCTGCATCGGATCCCCGGAAGCCCGCCAATTGCACGCCCCCAACCAGGGCCGGCCCAAATCGATGCGCTCCAGGGCCCAACCGCCGTCTTCGGCGGCCGGATCCTGGTACCAGGCGTCGGTGTAGGACACTGCGTCCAACAGCGTACCGTCTGCGGCCAGCAGGCGCAGTTCATCCCCGCTGTTGTTCAGCGAAGGCATGCCGTCCAGGCCCAGCAAAACCACGTCCGGCGGCAGCAGCGGTGCAAAGACGGCCGTGTCATCGGGGTCGGTGAGCAGCGCAAAGCCACCGGCCGGGACCGACACCGCCGGGAGCAAGGCTTCCGCTGTGGCGTCCATCAAACGCATGCCGGCCAGGTCCAACGCCACCGGCGCGCGGTTGGTCAGTTCCAGGTATTCGGCCTCCGGCAGGAAGGCCGCCGGGGTCTCGTCGGCCATGATTTCGGAGATCACGAGGTCGCCCGTGCCCGGCAGGTACCACGTGAAGCCCAGGCTGTCGGGCGGCATGCTGTTGCCGGCCGGGTCGCGCAGGCCTTGCACGCGCAGTTGCAGCGGCACGGCCGGCGGAAAGGGGTCGGCAAACCAGAGGTCCACGCGCGTGGGGTCGTCGGCCAGCCAGACAGCTTCGGCCGGAAGGCTGGAGCTCCCGCCGGTGCCCCCAATGCCCGGCCCGCTCAAGCGGTAGTGCGTTGCATCCACCGCCGCTGCCGAGTCTAGGGCCTCCGAAAAGCGCAACAGCAAGTGGTCGTCCTCGGGGACTTCCAGGCCGGTCCATTGCGGTGGTGCACGGTCCAGCACCGGGGGACCGGCATACACGGCGTCCAGGCCATAGCCGTCCGCGCGCGAGGCCGAACTGTAGCGGCACTGCCAGCCCGTCCACCCATCGGGCGCATAGACCGCATCCGCGACGCCGCCCAGGTCCACGTAATCCGGTTGGGTGAGGTCCGGGTCCCAGGTGCCGTCTTCGCCGGAGGCGGCTGCAAAACGCCAGCCCCCCAGGCTGTCCCGCAAAACGCGCAGCGCGATCCGGTTGAAACTGGTCGAGGAGATCACCGGCACGGGACTGGTCCACAGTTTGACCAGGGTGCCTTCGTCCGAGCGGAAGAAGTCCAGCGAATCGCTGCGGGTGGCCGAAGCCTCGCCGACCTGCAGCACATAGCCGTCGCCGGGCGCGTCCGCATCCGTGTGTTCGGCGGCCAGCCATAAGCGCACGTAGTTGCTGGACGACGGGTCAAAATCCAAATCCAGCACCGCCCGCCATTCGCGTTGCCCGCCTGCCGTGCCCGGCGGCAGGGCCGTGAACAGGCCCAGGTTGCTCGACGCGGCGGGACCGGCACTGCGCAGCTGCCCGTCCACCACCTCAAACGAAGCGGTATCCCCCGTCCAGGGGGGAGCCGTCAAAAATTCGCCGTCGGCGAAGGCATCCGTCCACACCGGGAGCTGGGCAAAGGCCGTGATCGGAAAAAGCAGCAGCAACGCCGCCGTGCGGTTCATTCGATTTTCCATGGCCGGCCAAAATCGCAGCAGAAAGCGGCCGGACGGCACAAAACACAACAAAAGACGCGCGCTGTGGAGAAGTGCCTCAGCTTGTGCCGTGCCCGTATGTTTGCGGCATGCGTGTAGCCGTTGTAGGGGCCACCGGCATGGTCGGCCAGGTGATGTTGCAGGTGCTCGAAGAGCGCCGCCTGCCCGTTTCGGAATTGATCCCCGTGGCCACGGCCAAAAGCGTGGGGCGGGAAATCCGCTTCGCCGGCAAGGCGTATACTGTGGTGTCCATGGAAGATGCGCTCCGCGCGAAACCCGACCTGGCCTTCTTCAGCGCGGGCGGCGGCACGAGCCTGGAATGGGCACCGCGCTTTGTGGAAGCCGGCGCCACGGTGATCGACAATTCCTCCGCCTGGCGCATGGACCCGAGCGTGCCTTTGGTGGTGCCGGAAGTCAACGCACAGGCCCTGAACACGGCCGACGGCACCGCGCACAAGCTTATTGCCAACCCGAATTGCAGCACCATCCAATTGATGGTAGCCCTGCACCCGCTGCAGGAAGCCTTTGGCCTGGAACGCGTGGTGGTCTCGACCTACCAAAGCGTCACCGGATCGGGGTACCGCGCCGCGGATCAATTGCGCGCAGAACAGGAAGGCTGTTCGCCGGAGGCGAAGGTATACCCCCACCCCATCCACAACAACGTCATCCCCCACTGCGACGTGTTTGAGGACAGCGGTTACACGAAAGAGGAATTGAAAATCGTACGCGAGAGCCGCAAGATTCTCGATTTGCCCGAACTGCGCATCACCGCCACCGCCGTGCGTGTGCCCGTGACCGGCGGCCACTCCGAAAGTGTGAACGTGCAACTGAAACGTGAAACCTGCGTTGCGGAAATTCAGGCATTGTTGGCAAATGCGCCCGGCATCAAACTGGTCGACAACCCCGCCAACAACGCCTACCCCATGCCCAAAGACGCCTTCGGGATCGATCCGGTTTTGGTGGGTAGAATCCGAAAAGACGAAAGCGCAGACAACGCGTTCCACTTATGGGTGGTGGCGGACAATTTGCGGAAAGGGGCGGCGACCAATGCCGTGGATATTGCCGCGCACCTGCCGACATTGAGCCGGGTATAGGCGGGCAACGTCGGGCGTTTCTCTTTGGTGGATGCTGATGTGCCTACGCAATCTCCGCAGGCCAATACGTATTTCTACGTATGGCATGGGCTGCATGGTACGCACACCTTTGAACCGTTGTTCATCAAGAGCCGCGGTTTTGCGGCTTGGAAACGTATCCTCAAATGAAAACAGACAGAACCTTCCAGCGCGCCGGAAAACGCGCTGCCAAAGCCCTTATCCTGAGCTTGGCCTTCGCCGGGCTGCAAGCCCAGGCGCCCATGTACGCCCAAACGACCGTGGCCATGCCGGACGCGGTCAACCTGATCAAAATGACCGATGCGGGGATTGCGCTGGTCGGAACCGACGAAGCCCTGCACGCCATCAATGCCGAGAGCAATGAAGTATGGCGGCACGAGAAACTCAAAAAAGTGGAAGCTGAGCGCGTGGAAGTGCTTTCAGGCTCCGAATTGGTTTTTGTGTCCGACAAGGGGATGCTGGCCCGCAACCGGGTATTGAATGTCTTGGATGGCCGCGAGTACGCCAATACGGGCGCGAAGGGCGAGAACATCTTTGGCGCGCGTGTCGTGCATGGCACCAACCAGCTTTGGGTCATGCAAGGGCAGAAGCGGGTTCAAGTGTGGGACATCGCCAGCAACACCATGGTGTACGACCTGAACCCTGATGTGCCCCATGGTATGGCCACCAACAAAAGCGCGGCTTTGACCGCCACTTTCCAGGGCATGCAGCCGATCACCTATACAGGCAAAAGCAGCGCCATTGTGCACCTGGGTTTGGCCCACCTGGCCGAGTACGACCTGAGCAATGGCAAGGTCAAATGGGCCTTTGACTGGAAGCCGTACAAAGGCACCAAACCGGACAAGGGCGGCACCGCATCCAATCCATCCAGCGGCTTTGCGGTCATGAAAATCGACGAGTCGGATCAAACGCTCTACTTCCCGTTCAACGAGCAATTGATTGCCGTGGATGCCAAAAACGGCCAACCCCGCTGGGATCCCAAAGGCGGAAAAACCGGCAAAGTATTCGACCTGCATGTGCTCGACCAAGGCATCCTCATCCTGACCATGAAAGGCCTTCAGATGATCAATAAGGCCTCCGGCGAACCCATGTGGGACAAGCCGATCAAGCTCAAGGGCGCCGACGAAAGCCTGCTCGTGGATGTCAATGGCACCTTCTATGCCGTCTCCAAAAGCGCCATCGTGAAGGTGGATTTGGACAAGGGTACGGCCACGCCGCTGACGGAGAAGATCAAGTTCGCCGGAGGCGAAAGCTTCTCCCAACTGGACGCGCTCGGTGATCTGTTGGTCCTGCAATCCGAACAAAACGCCGTGGGCGTGAACCGCAAGACGGGCGAGGTTGCCTACACCGTGTATTACAAACCGCCTGGACAAGGGGCTCTGGCCATTGCCCAAAACATGGCCCTGGCCGCTGTAGCGATGGCCGCCACCATGAACAGCCAACGCATCAACAGCACCGGCGGCAATACCACCGGTGGTGGCAGTGCGGGAACCGTGCGCTACCACCAGTATACACCTGCCATGATGCAGTCTGGCGGCTCAGCCACTACAAGCGGCAACGGCGTGAGCTACATGAGCACCAAATTCAAGGAAGCGGATGCCAACGGCTTTGGTGTGGCACGTGTAGACCTGAACACTGGTGAAACCACGCAGCGTTTTGTCACAGGCCAGCGCGATGCCGTCTACGACGTGGACGCGCAACGCGGGTTGATCTTTTACAAATCAGGCAAGGAAGAAATCACCATCAGCGCCATTCGGTAAACGCTCATTCCGCGTTAAACCGCGTTTGGTTTATTGCACAGCGCAGTCCAAAAGGGCTGCGCTGTTTTTTGACCTAGCCGAACGAAAAACAGGGGTGCACGAGGCGTCTTCGCCTCCAGCGAGCGCCTTTCCCGTGCCCAAAGATGCATTGGGCAGCGGCCAGGTCGTGGCGGGTCGCATCAGCAAAGACGAAAGCGCGGAATACACCTTCCACTTGTGATGGTGGCGGACAATTTGCGGAATGGAGTTGCAACGAGTCACATTCAAATCTTGTCAAAACAATCATAAAATATTGTTCATCTTCTTATATTATTGATCGTTGCAAGAAACCCAGCCCGAGGGATATGATAATGAGATTTATATTTCAACATCCTAGCAAAGGCACCCAAAACATGTTCATTGCTAAACCTATAGCTTTTGCTCACTTTATCTGTAGCAAGCATCTTTAAAAGCACATCAATTTCCCTAGTCCCTGGCAAAACACCAAAGACCATTTGAGTAGTCTTTCTGTATTTGTATACTATTTTGCGCTTTATTCTTCGGATCACATAGTTGAATTGGTTGTTTAGGTAATCTAACCGAGATTCATTATTAACAAGAAGAATATTTCGATTATCTAAGTTAGGGTAGGGCAGGACCGACTCTTTTGCAATATCACAAAGGCCAAAAGCCCAATTCTTCTCTATATCATTTATACTTCCCTTTTCATAAAGTTGACAAACAAGTTGACCCATGTATAGGTTGTAAGCATTAGCATTTTTTTCGGCCTTTATGAGGTTATTGGTTTTGTCCTCATTTGGTGTTTGTAAAAACAAACACACCAATTTATACTCATTCACATAGGTGAGAGCATTGCTTAACGATGATAATAGCCCTGCTCTGGTGTCATTAAGATATAAATCGAGTTTATAACGAAGGTCTTCTTCAACGCTTTTCTTTAGGGCAAAACCATTAAATCGAGTTGCAGAGCACCTCCAAAAAAAGGAATACATAAGCAGTGCAAATGCATTTGACATTTCTAAAGATAATTGCAATGTTTTTTGCTCAAAATTCAAGTGTTCTTCAAGCAATCTGTAAACGTTTTCACTACAATAAGCTTCCAATACCCCCAACTTGGATTCACATCTAGAACAAAGAAAAAAATCGACAGTGTAGGGATTGGCTGTTATATCAATTTCATGATCACTTAGGTCTCGTCCAATAACTCTTCGAATTTCCTCTACTGGAACAGATCTGCCAAAAAAGGGATGGTCTATTCCTGTTTCGCCTATTCCGAAAGAAACCTCTCTATCTCTCTTTCTTTGGCCCGTTTGGTTTATCGTGTCTCGTATAATAAAATGGCTCAATACATGAGATCCTTTTTTATCAGCAGGGTTTATCTTACATAACTTACATAGCTTTTGTTCTTCCATGGTTGATTGCTTGTGGTGTTTCGTAGTTGATTATACAAGATTTGTGTGTTTTCCACCTCTCACCTTAAATCTCACCCACCACCTCCCTCCCCACAAACCCCCGCAACACCTCCGGCACCACAATCCCTTTGCCGTCCGGCAACTGGTTGTTCTCCAGCAAGGCAGCCATGATGCGCGGAAGCGCCAGCGCCGAGCCGTTGAGGGTGTGGGCCAGCTGCTTTTTGTTGTTTTCGTCCGCGAAGCGGAGTTTGAGGCGGTTGGCCTGGAAGGTCTCAAAATTGGAGACCGAGCTGACCTCGAGCCAGCGTTGTTGCGCGCCGCTCCAGACTTCAAAATCGTAGGTCAGTGCGCTAGTGAAGCCCATGTCGCCGCCACATAACCGGAGAATGCGGTAGGGCAGTTCGAGGGCCTGCACGAGGCTTTCCACGTGGGCCACCATCTGGTCCAGCGCTTCATAGCTGCGTTCGGGGTGCACCACCTGGACGATCTCGACCTTCTCGAACTGGTGCAGGCGGTTCAAACCGCGCACGTCTTTTCCATAGCTGCCCGCCTCCCGGCGAAAACAGCTCGTGTACGCGCACATTTTCACCGGCAGTTCCGCTTCCGGCACGATGACGTCCCTATAGATGTTGGTCAACGGCACTTCGGCCGTCGGGGCCAGGTAGAGGTTTTCGTCCACCAGGCCGTACATCTGCCCTTCCTTGTCGGGCAGCTGGCCGGTCCCGCGGGCCGAGGCTTCGTTGACCAGCACCGAGGGCATGTGTTCCACGTATCCGGCATCGGCGGCGCGGTCCAAAAACCAGGCAATCAACGCGCGCTGCAGGCGGGCGCCCTGACCGATATAGACGGGGAAGCCGCTGCCGGCCAGTTTGACGCCCAGTTCAAAGTCGATCAGGTTGTAGCGCGCGGCCAGGTCCCAATGGGCCTCGGCGTCGGCGGTCAGGTCGGGTTTGACGCCGCCTTCGCGGACCACCGCGTTGTCCTCCGGCGTTTTGCCGGGCGGCACGTTGGTATGGGGCAGGTTGGGGATTTGCAGAAGCACGTCTTCGAGCTGCTGCTCGACCGCTTCCACCTCTTTTTCCAGCTCCTGCACACGGCCCTTGCCCTCGGCGGCGGCTTTTTTGGCGGCTTCGGCTTCGGCCGCCTTGGAAGGGTCCCTTTTGGCCATGCCCATCAGCTTGCCGATCTCCTTGGCCGTGGCATTGGCTTCGGCCTGGACCTGGTCGCGCTCGGACTGCAGGGCCTTGCGGCGGTCATCGAGCTCCAGGGCCTTGTCAAGGAGTTCGGGTTGGTCAAAATGGCGGTGGGCCAGTCGGGCCTTGGCGGCTTCGGGGTCCTGGCGCAGGCTGGGCAGGTGGAGCATGGGAGGGTGCTTCGCCGGAGGCGGCTCCGGTTTGAGGGGGTGCTGGAAATGGGCTGCGCGGCCTCCGCACGCGGAAGCGGGGGCGATTTTCGGCGCAGCGTCAAATTTAGGGGGATGCGGTGGCGGAATTGTCCACACGCGCGGCATTTGAGGGGCCGGACTGGCGTTTATGCGGACCTTCACCTATATTTACCTTCGCAACAGCCGTTGCAGCGCCCCCTTGGCGAGCGGCATCATGCCGGAATCCGCAGCAGGATTGTGCATGAACACCCGCTGATCCCAGCACTCCGGTTTTCGCCAAACGCCATCGGACCCGCGCTCCGGCCTTTGTTTTCCCATTCCGGTTTTAGCACCTGTTCTCCGTACGCGCCTTGAGTTGCGCCTATGCCATGGATAAGGCATAGCGCCTTACGGCGAAGCCCATTCTCCCAACGTTGCCGCTCCGTCAGGGCCATCGCTTCCCGATGCCTGAAGCCTCAAATGCCACGGGGGCGCCTCGTTCAAACCCTTCGGTGAAACGCATTCGCCGGATGGCCGGCACCCGTTCTTCCGGCCTTTACCCCACCCGACAGGCCTTTTGACCCGGCCAGGCCATACGAGCCGCCGCTTTCCCACCCCTCTCCCGACCGAACGCCCTTCCTGACGGAAGCACGGACCACCCCGGTGGCCGAAGGCTACGGAACCCCACTCCCGACCGATTTCGACGTCAATCAGACGCCAACATGTACGACATTCTGAAGCTGAACGACATGCTCGTTCAGGAGCTGCGCGAGATTGCCAGCGGCCTGAACGTTGAAACCCCCGACAAGAAGGACAAGCAGACCCTCATCTACAGCATCCTGGACAAGCAGGCGCTGGAGGGGGCTGGCTCCGCTGATGGCAAGGCCAAAAGCAGTCGGAAAAAGGCTTCGCCGAAGGCGAAGGCCAGCGGCAAGTCCGACGCCGACGGCGGTTCCGACGGTGGTGGCGTGGACACGGCCGTGGCCGAGGCCGATGCGGACGGCGATAGCGGCACCAAGGCCAAGCGCAAGACCAAAACCGCCAGCAAGTCGACGGCCAAAGCCAGCAAGGCCAAGGCCAAGGACGAGGATGCGGACGATGGCGATGCCGACGGCGGTGACGATGCAGACAGCAAGCCTGCCCGCAAAACCCGCAAGCGCGTACCGGTCAAGGGCGACGGCGCCAGCCTGACGCGCGGCCGCCGGAAAAAGGAGGACGGCACGGACGACGACACGACGGAAGGCGATGGCCAGGACGGTGACGAAAAAGACCGCAAAGGCACCGCGAAGTCCGAAAAAGACAGCGGTGAGGCCAACAGCACGGACGACGATGGACGCGAAAAGCGGGGCAAATCCCGCCGCGAGCGCATGGAGCGCCGCCGTGACGAGCGGCCGGACGACCGCCGTGATAACCGGGACAACCGGGATAATAGAGACAATAGCAACCGCGGCAACGACCGCCGCGATGGACGTGACGGGCGCGACGACCGCGGCCGCAACCAGCGCGACGACCGCGGCCGCAACCAGCGCGACAACCGCGATAACCGGGGCAACGACCGCGGGAACGATCGGCAGGACAATCGCCGCGACGACAGGAGGGACGACCGCGGCGACCGCCGCCGCTTCAACCACGAGCTAGACGGCCTGATCATGGCCGAAGGCGTGCTCGAAGTGATGCCCGACGGCTACGGTTTCCTGCGCAGCTCGGACTACAACTACCTCTCCTCGCCGGACGATGTGTACTGCACCCCCAAGCAGATCAAGCAGTTCGGGCTGAAGGCCGGGGACACGGTCACGGCAGCGGTTCGCCCGCCGGCGGCGGGCGAAAAGTTCTTCATCCTGCTGAAGGTGGACACCATCAACGGCAAGACGCCCGACGAGATCCGCGACCGCGTGCCCTTTGAATACCTCACGCCGCTCTTCCCAGAGGAAAAGCTGAACCTGTTCATCGACGCCAAGAACCTCTCGACGCGCATCATGGACTTGTTCACGCCCATCGGCAAGGGGCAGCGGGGCATGATTGTGGCGCAGCCGAAGACGGGTAAAACCTTGCTGCTCAAGGATGTGGCCAACGCCATTGCGGCCAATCACCCCGAGGTCTACCTGATCATCCTGCTGGTGGACGAACGCCCGGAGGAAGTCACAGACATGGAGCGCAGCGTGAACGCCGAGGTGATTGCCTCGACCTTCGACGCACCGGCCGACCGCCACGTGAAAGTGGCCTCGATTGCGCTGGACAAGTCCAAGCGCATGGTCGAGTGCGGCTACGATGTGGTGATCCTGCTGGACTCCATCACCCGCCTGGCCCGCGCCTACAACACCGTGCAGCCTTCCAGCGGCAAGATCCTATCCGGTGGTGTGGAAGCCAACGCCCTGCAAAAGCCCAAGCAGTTCTTCGGCGCTGCGCGGAACGTGGAAAAGGGCGGTTCGCTGACCATCCTGGCCACGGCCCTGATCGACACCGGCTCCAAGATGGACGAGGTGATCTTCGAGGAATTCAAGGGGACCGGTAATATGGAATTGGCGCTGGACCGCCGCCTGGCCAACAAGCGCATTTTCCCAGCCATCGACGTGACGAGTTCCTCCACCCGCCGCGACGACAAGCTGCACGACCGCGATGTGCTCCAGCGCATGTGGATCCTGCGCAACCACCTGGCCGACATGAACACCGAGGAGGCCATGAACTTCCTGCTGCAGCAGATGCGCGGCACCAAGACCAACGAGGAATTCCTCGTGGCCATGAACTCGTAAGACGGGTTTCGCAGGGGCCGCTCCGGCCCCCTGCAGATTGTCCCGGGAAATGTGCGCATAAAGGCCCCGCTGTTGTGCGCAATGTGGACAATTGGTTAACTTTGCCCTCCTTCACGAGACCGCCCTGCCGATTCTACCGTCATGAAACGTACGTTCCAGCCCTCCCGCCGCAAGCGCGTCAACAAACACGGATTCCGCAAACGCATGGAATCCAAGGAAGGCCGCGACGTGATCAAGCGTCGCCGCGCCAAAGGCCGCAAGAAACTCTCTGTATCCTCTGAGTTCCGCATCAAGCGCTGATGCTGCCGGGAAGGCTGACCTTCCCGCTGGCGCTCGCCTGACCTTTCCCAAGGAAGAGCGCCTTTGCGGCCAACGCCGCATTGCCCGTTTGTTTGCCGAAGGACGCACGGCGTCCGCGTATCCCGTTCGGGCCTGGGCCCTGGAACGGGATTTTGCTGTTGGAGCGGAGGGCGGCTCTATCGTGCAAGAAGGCGTGCAGGCGGCACCGGCTTTCCGCGTGGCCTTCGCCGTTCCAAAACGGCGCTTCAAAAGGGCGGTGGACCGCAACCGGATCAAGCGGCAACTGCGTGAAGCCTGGCGCCACGGCAAGGCTGGATATGCTGCGCACATGGCCGAGCGCCTGACCGGCGAATACAACCTCGACCTGGTCCTGCTCTTCACCGGCAAGGAGCGCCCGGACTACGCCGAGCTCACCGCCGCGCTGGACAAGCTGATGCCCAAATTGCTCCAGGCCCTGAGCGCGGCCCCAAAAACGCCGGATGCGCCGTGAATTCGGACCGCCCAAGCCCCCCTTCGGCCAGGACCTGGCGCGGCAGCCTGCCCGCACGTGCGCTCAACGGGCTATTCCTCGGGTTGGTCAAAATTTACCGCGTGGGCATCAGCCCCTATCTGCCGCAGACCTGCCGCTATACGCCCACCTGCTCGGCCTACGCCACCGAAGCCTTGCGCAAATACGGCCCGTTGAAGGGCGGATGGCTGGCGCTCAAACGCATCGCCAGTTGCCACCCCTGGGGTGGGCATGGGCACGATCCGGTGCCGTGAGGGCGGCGCTCCACGCTACCGGGCAGGCGCACGCCATCCCGCACCAAAACGTTAGCATCCGTTAAGGCCGAACCGATCAAGGCCATTGTTGCGTTAACTTGAACGGACGTGCCCGTTTTCATCGGGCTGCCCGTTGTTTTTTACCGCCTTTCGATCGCAATCTTTCCCGCCATGTTCGGATTCCCGTTCCATTCGCCGCGCTCCGGCGCGGCACAAGACCCATCGGTCCAAAAGCAAGGACCGAAGGCCCGCAACAGCTCCCCCCGCAAACGCCGCTACCGCTGGGGCCTTCCCCTGCTCGGCGCGGCCGTACTGGCCAGCGGCCTGGCCTTCACGCCCTCGGCCAACCTCTTTGAGGTCACCAAAAACCTCGACATCTACACGGCCGTCTACCGCGAGTTGAACACCTACTACGTCGACGACGTGGATCCCAACAAGCTCATGCGGGAAGGCATCGACGCCATGCTCGAAAGCCTGGACCCCTACACCTCCTACATCTCCGAAGCCGAGATGGAGGGCCACCGCTTCCAGATGACCGGCCGCTACGGCGGCATCGGCGCCATCATCCGCACCATGGACGGCGACATCGTGGTCATGGAGCCCTATGCCGACTTCCCCGCCGACAAGGCGGGCCTGCAGGCCGGCGACATCCTCCTGGAGATCGACGGCAAGTCGACCGAGGGAAAAAACACCTCGGACATTTCCGACATCCTGCGCGGCGCGCCCGGTTCGGAGGTGCTGATCAAGTTCCGGCGGCCCTTCGCCGGAGGCACCGAAGAAGGCCAGCAGATGGAGGTCACGCTGACGCGCGAAGACATCGAGGTGGGCAATGTGCCCTACTACGGCATGGTCGGTGAGCGGATTGGGTACATCCGCCTGACCCAGTTCACCCAGGACGCGGGCAAAAACGTGGCCGACGCGCTGCGCCAATTGAAAGAAGACGCTTCCGCCTCTGGCGAAGGCGAACTCCGCGGCGTGGTGCTCGACCTGCGCGGCAACCCGGGCGGCCTGCTCCGCGAGGCCGTCAACGTGTCCAACGTCTTCATCCCCAAGGGCGAGCTGATCGTCTCCACCCAGGGCAAGGTCAAGGAGTGGGACCGCGATTTCAAAACGCTCAACCAGCCGGTGGACACCGAAATCCCGGTGGTGGTGCTGACCAGCCGCGCTTCGGCATCCGCTTCCGAAATCGTGGCCGGCGTGATTCAGGACTACGACCGCGGCCTGGTGGTTGGCGCCCGCACCTTCGGCAAGGGACTGGTACAGAGCACCCGCGACGTGCCCTACAAGACCAAGCTCAAGGTGACCACGGCCAAATACTACACGCCTTCGGGGCGCTGCATCCAGGCCATCGACTACGCGCACCGCAACGACGACGGCAGCGTGGGCAAGATTCCCGATTCGCTGCAAAGCGCCTTTCAGACGCGCGCGGGCCGCACGGTCTACGACGGTGGCGGGGTGACCCCGGATGTGAAGACCGATCCGGGCGAATACGCCGATGTGACCATCGCGCTGATGCGCAAGAACCACTTTTTCAAATACGCCACGCGCTACCGTGCGGAGCATGAGGCCATCGGCGATCCGATGACCTGGACCATCAGCGACGACGCGTTGGCCGATTTCCGCCGCTACGTGGAAGGCGTGGAATTGGAATACACCACCCAGACCGAGGACCTGCTCGAAGAACTGCGCGAAAGCGCGGAGGATGAGAAATACCTCGACGCCATCGGCGCGGATCTCGAAGCCCTGGAAGCCAAGCTCGGCCACGACAAAAAGGCCGATGTGGAGCAATTCTCCGAGGAGATCCGCAATGAGCTGGAATCCGAAATCGTGGGCCGCTACTACCTGCAGCGCGGCGCCATCGAAACCTCTTTCCGCTACGACACCGACCTGCAGAAGGCCCTGGAGCTCTTTGACGACCAGCCCCAGTTCACGGCCTTGCTCGATCCCTCCGTGGTGGTTGGCGACGACGTGGAAGTGGCACCAGCCGGGATGATCGACGGACAATAAGGCTCCGCTATCCGGATCCTGTCGATGCCTTCGGGCGTGCAAGCGGGTCATGGGCACGGGCGTGCAGGCCGTAGTTTTGCGGCTTCACTTCCCCACCCATGACCCGTTTTCCGTTTGCCCGCCCGGTCTGGTCCCGGCTTACCGGCCTGGCCCTGCCCCTTTTCCTGCTTTCCGCCTGCGGCGAATACACCGCCACCACCTCGGAGCCCCTGGATGCCCGGGTCCGTGCGCACGTGGAATACCTGGCCGACGACCGCCTGGAAGGCCGCGAAACCGGCACCCCCGGTGCGCGGGAGGCTGAAGAATACATCGCCGATCAGTTTTCGGCCATCGGCCTGGAACCTGCGGGGTATGAAGGCTACCGCCAGCCCTTCAGTTTCACGGCCGGCAAGGCACCTTCGGCGGACAGCCGCCTGCAGATCGGCGGCGTGGACCTGGAAGCGGACACGGATTATTATGCGCTCGCCGAAGGCGGCGAAGGCAGCGGGGAAGGCACCCTGGCCTTTGGGGGTTTCGCCGTGGAGGCGGACGGTTCGGACGGCGTTCCGGATCTGCCCGCCGAGGACATTCCCGTGCTGCTGGACTTCAGTGTGCCCGGCGGCTTCCACCCCCACTCCAAATACTACGACCAGGCTGACGTGCGCACCAAAATCGCGCGTGCCGAGCAGGCCGGCGCTTCCGCGCTGGTGCTCTTCACCCGGGACGCCAACCTGGACGCGCCCGGCAAACACTGGCGCCGCACGGTCACCGAAGCGCCCATTCCGGTGTTCTGGCTGACGCCTGAAGGCTATGAAAAAGTTTACGGCCAGGCCGAACCCCGGGACCTGCCTTGCAGCTGGTCCATGTCCTGGGAGCGCGATCAGCGTGTGGGCCACAACGTGCTGGGCATGATCGACAACCCGGAAACCGAAAGCGTGGTGATTGTCGGTGCACATTACGACCACCTGGGTTGGGGCATTGCCGGCAGCCTGCACAACGGCGAACCGGCCATCCACAACGGCGCAGACGACAACGCCAGCGGCGTGGCCGGACTGATCGAAATTGCGCGGGCACTGAAGGACAACCCGAGCCGCAGCAACAACGACTACCTCTTTGTGGCCTTCAGCGGCGAGGAACTCGGGCTTTACGGTTCCAAGCACATGGTCCGCAGCGCGGGTTTTGACACGGCCAGCATCAACTACATGGTCAACCTGGACATGGTCGGCCGCCTGGATTCGGTGGAGCGCAAGCTGATCGTGGACGGAGCGGCATCCTCGCCGGCCTTTGGGCCGGCACTGGACGGCATCCACACCGACAGCGTGTCCATTCAGGCGGGCGGATCGGGCATCGGTTCCTCGGACCACATGTCCTTCTACCTGGCTGGAATCCCCTCAGTGCACTTTTTCACCGGCACCCACGGCGATTACCACCGCCCTTCCGACGACGCGGACAAGGTCAACTACGCGGGCATCGCCACGGTGGTGCAGTGCGCCACGGGCCTTATCGCAGCCCTGGACGACGACGGCAAGCTGGCCTATGTGGAAGCCGAAGAAGACAGCGAGGCCGTGCCCGAATTCAAGGTGACCCTGGGCGTGATACCGGACTACATCTATGAGGGCCGTGGCATGCGCATCGAAAGCGTGCGCGAAGGCAGGCCGGCCGAAGAAGCCGGCATGCAGGACGGCGACGTGGTCCTGCGCCTCGGCGAGGTCGAGGTGCTGGACATGATGAGCTACATGAAAGGCCTGAGCAAATACCGCAAGGGCCAGACCGTGGAGGCAGAAATCCAGCGCGGCGAGCAAACCCTGACCCTGCCGGTGACCTTCTGAACCCGAACGGCAGCCGTGCGCCGTTGGTCCTGCGCTTCAAGCGGACGGGCTTCGGGGCCGGCTCAACGCACCATGCCCCGCATCCTGCATCTGGAAACCACCGCCGGCATTTGCGGTGTGGCCCTCTCCGAGGGCGAAGGCCGGCCCGTCCTGGTCCGCGAGCACGAAGAGCCCAACGCCCACTCCCGGGTGCTGGCGCCGATGATCCAGGCCATCCTGGAAGAGGCCGGTTGGTCGGTTGCGGACCTGGAAGCGGTGGCCATCGGGGCGGGACCGGGCTCCTATACCGGTCTGCGGATCGGGACCGCCACGGCCAAAGGCCTATGCTTTGCCCTTGGCTTGCCGCTGATTGCCGTGCCCACGCTGGAGGCCCTGGCTTTCGCCCTGCGGGCGAAACACCCCGATGCCCTGCGCTACGTGCCCTTGATCGACGCGCGCCGTATGGAGGTGTACTGGGCCGGTTTTGGCCAGGATTTGGCCGAATTGGACACAGCCAGGGCATGGATCGTAGAAAATAATCCTTTCCAACCTGTTCTGGATCAGGGTGTTGTGGTTTTTGGCGGAAGCGGCGCAGACAAATGCCGGGAAATTTTGGGACACAAAAACGCCCGCTTTGAAATTTCGCTGGTTCCCCGGGTGGAGCAAGGCATTGGCCTTGCTCATAAGCGCTTCAAAACCAATGTGTTTGAGGATGTGGGCCACTTCGAACCGCATTACGTGAAAGCCTTCTGGACCCCGGCCCGGAAGGACACATGATGACCGCTTCGAAACCTTCGCCGGCAGGTGGTGGTATAGGGGGGTGTTCCGTGTATGGAACGCTCGCTTCAACCGGTTGCCATCTACAACCGGCCGTTATTGTCGAAAGCTGCTGTATATGCGCTGCATTTCGGTGATATGGCATATTTTTATCATCTCTAACGGGTTATAACCCTACCCAAAAGGCTTTGTTATGCTGTCTAATTCAAACGTGCAAAAACTTACAAATTCGGATAAGGGAGACATCAAGCTGGATTACAATACGTTGCGTAAAGCCGTTCTGGTGCTGCGTTCCGTAAACCACAAGCTGCGTCAGAGCATCATCAAGCTGCTCGAGGAAAACGAAGAAATGACGGTGACCCAGATCTACGTCAAGCTTCGCCTCGAACAGTCGGTTGCTTCCCAACACTTGGCCATCCTGCGCCGCGCGTCCGTGGTGAACACCCGCCGCGAGGGCAAGTACATCTACTACTCGCTGAACAAGGAGCGCATCACCGAGATCGCTTCCATGATCGACGACCTGGTCGAGTAATCCGACCTGCATCGCACAACGTGCAAAAAGCGGCCTCCGGGCCGCTTTTTGTGGTTTTTGGCAACGGCGAAAAGTAGAAAAGCTTATTCGGCATCAGTCCCGTCCACTATGCGCGTAAGTACTTAATATACAGGGGCTTGCAAAGCAGCAGTGTATATTTTTCAATTGCGACATATTCAGTATATATCATTTGTATTGATTTTTTTGTGACAATGCTGTCATATCCCGGGAATTGTCTTAGATTTACACAATATCCCTGATCTTAGTATTATCTATCGTTGTTATGTTACCCAAAAACATTATCCTTGTTATGTATGAAGCAAGGGAAGTATTGAAGATCGATGTTTCAACACGCTACGCACGTACTCGCCACTGGAAACCACTTTTTGTTACCCGTCAACACCTCAGGACACCATGAGTAAAACCACCCAGAAGCGCAAGAAAAAGGCGCTCTTCAAGGTTGATCAAAACAAACTGGATCGTTGTGCTGAAGTTCTACGTGCCCTGGCGCATCCCCTGCGCCTGCGCATCATGGAGTTCATCGACAAAAACGAAGTGATCAACGTCAACAAGATCTACAACACGTTGAAGCTGGAGCAGTCCATTACCTCCCAGCATCTGAAGATCCTTCGTCAAGCCGGACTGGTGCATACCCGCCGTGACGGCAAGTTCATTTACTACTCGATCAACTACGAGGCCGTCCATCGCGCGGTCACCACGATCGACAACTACATGTAAACCGCTGCGTGTCAGGTCCTGAACGTACAACATCTGTGCGCAAGGGAAACCTACGGCCAAACGGTTCAGAACAGTTCCCACAGAAAGCGCTTTCGGGCGCTTTTTTTTATGCATGCCGGCCGGTCCACGGCCGAACCGCCATGCTTTAACAGCCTGTACCCCGGTTCAGCGGCCGATGCCCACAGACCATTCGAGCATGCGGTCCATGGGCGCTTTCGCGCGAACGCGCAGGGACTCTTCCATCTCCAGCTCCGGGGCTTCATGCTCCAGAGCCAGGTAGATTTTTTCCAGCGTATTGCGCTTCATATGGGGGCAATCGTTGCAGGCGCAGGTATTGTCCGGCGGTGCGGGAATGAAGGTTTTCTCTGGTGCAGCTTTCTGCATTTGGTGCAGGATGCCGGTTTCGGTGGCCACGATGTAGCTCGAACCACCATCTTCCTGCACAAAATTCAACAGTGCGGTAGTGCTGCCTATGAAAGAAGCCTGTTCCAGCACAACGGCTTCGCATTCCGGATGCGCAATCAAGGCGGCTTCCGGATGCCGATGCTGCAGGCGCGCGATCTTTTCGGCGCTGAAGATTTCGTGCACCATGCAGCTGCCGTCCCAGAGCACCAGATCGCGGCCGCTTTCCCGGGCTACATAGCGGCCCAGGTTCTTGTCCGGCGCAAAAACAATCGGTTGATCGGCCGGCAGGCTGTTGACGATGTGCACCGCATTGCTGCTGGTGCAGATCACATCGCTCAAGGCCTTGATTTCCGCCGTGCAGTTGATGTAGGAAACCACCGCATGTCCGGGATGTTGATCCAGGAACGTCTTGAAGGCATCCGGTGGACAGCTGTCCGCTAAACTGCATCCGGCATGCAGGTCCGGCAACAGGACCTTGCGCGTGGGATTGAGGATTTTGGCGGTTTCTGCCATGAAGTGCACGCCCGCAAAAAGGATGATGTCGGCATCCGTTTCAGCGGCCTTCCGGGAAAGGCCCAGGCTGTCTCCGATGTGGTCGGCAATGTCCTGGATGTCCGGATCCTGGTAGTAGTGCGCCAGGATAACCGCGTTTTTTTCTTGCTTGAGCCGTTCGATGGCTTCGAACAGGTCCAGGCTGGGATCAACGGGCAGGTCCAAAAAACCTTTGGTGTCAAGCGCGCTTTTGGCGCTTGTCAACAGGGCTGCCGAATCCATGGTCTTAGTCTTCTTTTAAAAAAAAGAAAGCAAGCCCATCATCAAGCCCGTGGATTGGTGCAATCCTTTACGGCGCTTTCCTTGATGGAATGGGAATCCACATCGAAGCGGCACTTATGCACTTCAAATGCACAGCCCAAAAGCTTGCCGGAGCATCAAAGCTAGTCCTTATGCACACGCTGTGGACCGGCATCCATGGGCACAAGAAAGTGCATGGCTGATGGTGCAAAAGCCGGATCGGGATGTGGACGCGTGGTGTGGATCGCCCGGTTTATGCACGCCTTGCGAAGGCACAATCCAGTGTTGTGGATTCCAGTTGCGAAATCCTCAGGAAATGCACGGCTTATCCCCCGCCTGCGTTAACCGTATGTGAAGAAATTCTTACCTCAGGTTGTGCTGGTGCTTTCGCAGCGCCGCCGTATATGGCCCGAATCCCCTGCGTGTCTACTGGTAAAAACCTGTTTCGTCCAGATAGGCATGCACCGGATCGGGCAGCAGGTAGCGCACGCTGCGGCCTTCGGCTATGCTCTTTCGAATCTGGGTGGCCGACAGCTGCAGAAGCGGCATCTCCTCGAGCCATTCGACGGAGGCGTGTTCACGGAGTTCCGCCGCTTCCTGACCCGGCCGCGGATAGACCAACAGGCGGTGTTCCTCCAGGATCTTGTCGGCGTTTTTCCATTTGCCAAAAGACTGCAGGTTGTCCGAGCCCATGATCAGGTCAAAGTGGTGCTGCGGGTGTTTTTCGCCCAGATGGGCGAGGGTATCCACGGTATAGGAAGGTACCGGCAGCCCGAACTCCACGTCCGATGCCCGCAGCCGGTCGTCGTCCCCAATGGCCAGGCGCACCATGTGCAGGCGCTGGCGCTGGTCCAGCAGACTGCTCTTTTGCTTGAAGGGGTTCTGCGGACTGACCACAAACCAGACCTGGTGGCAGGCGCTGCGCTCGACCACCTGGCTGGCGATGATCAGGTGCCCGATGTGGATCGGGTTGAAGGAGCCAAAAAAGAGCCCCACCCGCTTGGCGATCGGGTTGGATCCGGAGAGCAGCTGTGCGGCCAGGTGTTGCGCCATGGCTGGGGAAGCTTGCAGGCCGCGTCTGCGGTCCTGCGGTTCAGGACGCTTCAGAAGGTAAAGCGGCCGTTTTCGTAGATGCGTTCGCCGTCGGCGAAAATCTGGCCCCCATCGCGCATGTTGGCCAACAGGTCCCAGTGCACATCGGATTCGTTTTTGCCGCCCGTGGCCGGATAGGATTGGCCCAGGGCCATGTGGATGGTGCCGCCCATCTTCTCGTCAAAAAGCATGTTGCGGGTCAGCCGATCGATGCTGTAGTTGGTGCCGATGGCGGCTTCGCCGAAACGGCGGGCACCCGGTGTTTCCAACAGCTTGTCCAACAGCTCCTGGCCGCGCTTGGCTTCCCATTGCACCACTTCACCGTTCTTGACCTCCAAACGAATGTCCTCGATTTCGCGACCCATGAAGATGCCCGGATAGTTGAAGCGGATGTGGCCGTTGACCGAATCTTCCACCGGGGAGGTGTATACTTCGCCGGAAGGCATATTGGTCCTGCCGTCCGAATTCATCCAGATGCGGCCATCCGTGCGGAAGGAGATGTCGGAATCCGCGTTGACGTAGCGCACTTCCTTGCAGGTGTTCAGGCGGTCGACCACGGCTTGCTGATCGGCGCGGACCTGCAGCCAAGCGGCTGTGGGATCCTCCTGGTCCAGTTTGCAGGCTCCGTAGACAAAGGCCTCGTATTCGGGCAGGGACATGCCGGCTTCCTGGGCGGCGGCTTCGGTGGGGAACACGCAGAGGGTGCGCTTCATTTCCCGGGTGGCCGTACGCTGCATGTAAATGGAGCGGCTCTTGCTGCGGGCTGCGCTGAGGGCTTTGCTCTTGGCGGCGTCCACGGTCTGCAAGTGCTTGGTGTTGTAGCTGGACAGGATGACGGCGTAGGCGTCAAAGGTCTCCATCGATTCCCGGTATGCGGTGGGCACGTAGGCCAGTTGGGCTTCGTTTGCGTGCTCCAGAAAGAGCCGGTCCTGATCCCGGAAGGAGACGTCAAAGTGGGGATGGGCCCCGGCCTGGAGGGTTTCGCGCATCAGCGCCTGCAACAGGGGTTCGGCCAGGTGGGTGGAACGGTACTGGACTTTTTCTCCCGGCTGGAGCTCCAGGCAATAGTGGACCAACAGGTGGGCGTAGCGGTCGTGGATGGTTTGCATATTGGCGGCAAAGATACCGGGCACGTACATCCTCAACCGGGCGAGGTATTGAACAATCGGGAATCTCCCGTTGTTTCGCGAAAGGTTCTGCTCACGCCACGTGCCGGGCATAGACCCCGTTTCACGTCTGAAAACCGCTACAAACTCCTACCATGCTCCGCAATCCGCTTTCGCGCCGCCAAGGCGCCCTGTTCCTTAGCACTGCGTTGGTCCTCAGCCTGGCCAGCGCCTGTTCCCAGGCTCCCGATTCCGACAAAGCCGAAGTCGGCGATGCCCAGGAAGTCCCTGAAGCCCAGGCCGATGCCGCCACCATGGCCGTCAACACCGATGCCAGCGTCATCGAATGGGTGGGCACCAAAGTCACCGGCCGCCACAACGGCACCTTCCAGCTGGCCGACGGTTCCCTGGAAATGGACCAGGACGGCAACCTGGTTGGTGGCTCTTTTACCATCGACATGAACAGCCTCAAAGTCACCGACGAGGCTGGAGACAAACTGCGCGGCCACCTGGCTTCGCCCGATTTCTTCAACCTCGAGGAGCATCCCGAAGCCACGTTTGTGCTGACCGGTGCTGCGCCGTTTGAAGGCGAAACCGAAAACGAGGAAGTCGAGGAAATCAGCGAATACAAGGTCTCCGATCCCACCCACACCATCAGCGGCAACCTGACCATGGTGGGCGTGACCAAAGGCATTTCCTTCCCGGCCAAAGTGATGGTGATGGAAAACGGCCTGGAAGCCAAAGCTAAGTTCAACATCAACCGCAAGGAGTGGGACATCAACTACGCCGGCAAGCCCGACGACCTGATCCGCGACGATGTGCACCTGGGCATCCACCTGGTGGCCGGTGAAGCCGAGCCCATGGCCCATGCAGGCGAAGGCGATCACGCCGCTGGCGACGACCATTCCGGACACGACCACTAAATCCGTCCGTTCCGCGGGTTAACGCCCCGGAGGCACCTGGACCTGAAGCGCCGGAAAACGCTTGTGCAAGCCCCTTGTTTCGGGGAACTGCACAGGGGTTTCCGGCGCTCTTTTTTTGGCCATACCGAGGGCCGCCGCGTGGGGAGCACTTACATGCTTTCGTGGGGCTGCCCGGCTTCGGGCTGCGCCTGCACGCTGCGCACCAGGCCCTTGTCGGTCATGCGCAGGGTATGGTTGTAGAGTTCGGCGTCGCTCATGAAGCCGTCGGTGTGCACGCTGGTCAGCAGACCGCGCATGCTCTCGTCGATGACAATTTCCGCGCCGCTGGGCAGTTCGACAACCAGATCCAGGTCCTGGTCGCGCCAGCGGTGCTCGCCCAGGCTGAATTCCGGATCGATGCCGAGCGAGCCTTCGGTGTTGCGGACCCGGTGGGTGATGGCCTTGGCGTTTTCGGTGGCCTGTTGCCGGTTGCGGCCGCGGGCATGGCGGATGCGGTAGAGGGCGGGTGTTTCGCCGGAGGCGCCCGAAATCTTCACGTCCAGGTTGCCGAAGAACACCGTGTCGTCGGTGAAACGCACCTGATCGATGTGGATGCGGCGGTCTTCGCGGTAATCGCGGTGCGCGGTGGACAAGCGCTTGATGCGCAGGGGCCGGTTCGGAGCCACCTCGAGGGGCAGTTCCTCGCGGTAGCTGATCTCGCGGCCAAACTCACCGGCCACGCGAAAGCCCAGGAAAATGGTCAGGCCCAGGGCCACGCCCCATACCGTCAAAAAGACCGTATGGATGGCGCCGCTGCGGCGCTTCCAACCCAGCATGGCGCGGGCCGCGCTCATGGCCGCCAGGATCAGCGGGATGCCGACCACGGCCAGGACCGCCAGGATGGCCATGCGGCCGAATCCCGATCCGGGGAACAACAGGGGGCCGAACTGGGGCACCATCCAGGCCGCTGCTCCGGCCCCGGTTGCCAGGCTGAAGAGCAGGGACAATACGACGATCAGCACCACCGTCGCAAACACAACCGTCAGAAGGCGGGCAGCACCATGGACCAGGCGCTGAAAGGGGCTACCCGCCTCTACGAAAAAATCGTTGGCCTTCTTTTCGACGCGCTCTTCAAAGCCCTTGGGATCGTCTTTGATCTCCTGTTTGAAATCCTTGAAGCGCTTTTTGAGGTCCTTCGCCTCCCGGCGAATGGCCTTCTCGATGGATTCCACCGTGACCTTTTCGCCGCGCATCTGCAGTTTTTCGGACGTGGTTTTGGCCTCCGGAACGATGATCCAGAGCACGATGTAGATCAGCGGACCCATGCCGAAGCCGAGCACGGCCAGCAGGAAGGCCAGGCGCACGATCAGCGGATCGGCATCGATGTAGGCGGCAAAACCGGAGCACACCCCGCCGACCAGCTTGTCGTCTCCGTTGCGGAAGAAACGCTTGGGACCGGGGTTCCCGACGGGTTCCGCCTTGCGGGTCTTTTTGCGGCCGGACTTGCCGTAGCCCTCGCTCTGGGCTGTGCTTTCGCCGGTACCGGCGAAGGCTTCCGGAGCGTCCGGATCTTCTGCCGGTGCATCGCTGCCCGTGCCGGCCTGTGCGGCATCGGCCGGCGTTTGATCGGCCGGCGTGTGGGGCGCGGATGCCGATCCCGTCAGGTTGGGGTCCTCCTCCTGGAGTTCGCGCGGCGCGCCCATCACGGCCACGATGTCCTGGACATCCGCCGTGGAGATGGACTCCACACCGCCTTTGACCTTTTCCTGGAAAATTTCGGCGATCCGGTATTCGATGTCGCCGATGATTTCATCCGCGCCTTCGGTTCCTTCAAATTGGCGTTGCAGCGCGCCGATGTATGCGTCCAGTTTCCCGTAGGCCTCGTCGTCTATCGGGAAGACGAGTCCGCCGAGATTCACGCTCATCACCTTTCTCATGACAGCTGAATGTTTTTGGTGGCGAATCCGACGGCATGTGCCAACTCCTCCCAGGTTCCTTTGAGTTCTTGAAGGAATGCCTCTCCTTCCGTCGTTAGGTTGTAATACTTGCGGGGTGGGCCGCTGGTGCTTTCTTTCCAGCTGTAGCCCAACAACCCGGCGTTTTTCAGTCGTGTCAACAGGGGGTAGAGGGTCCCCTCGACGACGATGAGTTTTGCGTCTTTAAGCTTGCGCAAAATGTCCGAAGGGTAGATCTCCCCCTGGCTGATGATGGCCAGGATGCAGAACTCCAGGACCCCCTTGCGCATCTGCTTTTTTGAATTTTCGATGTCCATGGCGCTTGGCCTTGTGGTCTTGCAATGGTGCAAGTTTAGGGCAAAGGAAGGTATTTGGCAATGCAAGGTAGTGGGCGAAAGACCGTACCGGGTTATAACTAGTTCATGGTCAAACACTTGTCGGTGCATGCAATCGGCGTTAAAAAAGTGTTAATGCGTGACGCCCGGGATTTTTCCCGTCTGAAGGACGCGCAAAATGGACATAGTACCGTACTTCGCGCCGTCTTAAAAAGAGCGCCTTCGGCGTTTTAAACCCCTGATCATGACCAAGAAATACGTAAGCCTGCTTATCCTTTTGTTGTCGGTGTCTCCGTTTGTGTGGGCCCAGGACGAAGCGGAAGCAGCGCAGCGGACGGAAAAGTGGCTGACCGGAGGATCCGGCAGCATTTCGGCCAGCCAAACCAGCCTCACCAACTGGTCGGCAGGCGGCAACGACGCCATCTCCGGCGTGGCCAACCTCTATCTGTTTGCCGACATGAAGGACGGCAAGCACTCCTGGGTGAGCGACTTCACCGGTGCCTATGGCCTGATCAAGAGCGGCGATGCCGACCTGGCCAAGGCCGACGACCGCCTGATGATCAACTCCAAATACGGCTACGACATCGGCAAGAAGTGGTACGCCTCTACGCTGCTGAACTTCTGGACGCAGTTTGCCAACGGCTACCAGTATGTGGACGGTGTGCAGCTCCCGGAGCGTACCTCCACCTTCATGGCGCCCGGTTACCTGCAATTCGGCGTGGGTTTTGACTGGTTGCCCAACGACAACTTCTCCCTGTACCTCTCCCCGGCTACCGGCAAATTCACGTTTGTCACCGATCAGGCCATCGCCGACCTGGGCACGTTCGGCAACGAAGCGGCCGACACCACAGCCATGGGCATGCCGATTCCCGGAACCGGCCAGCAGGTCCGCACCGAAGTCGGTGCACACATTCGTGCCGGCTACAACAAGAACCTGAACGAAAACCTGGTGTTCAACACCACTGTGGGCCTGTTCAGCAACTACCTGGACAGTCCGGAGCGGGTGGACGTGAACTGGAACATGGGCATCACGGCCAAGGTCTGGAAGTTCCTGACCGTCACCCTGAACACGGAACTCATCTACGACTACGACATCCTGCTCACGGATTTCGACGCCCCCATTGATCCGGACAACGGCGTTTACGGCACCAAGCGCGGCGTGCAGTTCCGCCAGGTGCTCGGCGTGGGCATCGGCTACACCTTCGGCTCGGAGAAACCCGAATAAAGCACCGAACGGAAACGCAAAACCATCAACATGAACGCGGGCAGCCTCAATCGGGCTGCCCGTTTTTTTTGGGTTTCGCCCGTACGGGCGAAACACGCCCCCAAAGCCCGCTCAAGTCTCCGAAGATGGCTACGTCAATGACGGCATGGGCGGTCATGGCAGCCACCAAACCGGAACGTTCGGTCAAATAGCCGAAGCCGGCCACAATGACGGTCATCAATACGCCGTAGAGGAACATGCCCAGGTTGCCCGGGCTGAGGTAGCCGTGCAGGGCTACAAAAATGATGGCGGTAATCCAGATGCCCAGCCAGGGCTGAATGGCGCCCCGGAAGAACCATTCCTCCCCTATGCCGGCGCAAAGGGAAAGGAAGACCATATCTGGAATGCCCAGTCCAAAACGCCGCACCAACTGGCCAAAGACATGGCGGGGTTCGGCCAGGATGCGGTTGTGCAACAGCCACAGAATATTGGCCGAGGCAATGCCACCGTACAAGGCACCATCCAGCAGTTGGCGGGACAGGCTGCGGTAATCCAGGCCGAGCTGGGCCTGCAGGTCCTGGCCGTGAAAGGTCCTGGAAAGCCACCAGCCGATGCCGCCAAAGCCCAACAGGGTGACCAGGCCGAGTCCGGCCATGACCCATCGGGGAGAAGCGCGTTTGCGGAGGCTCAGCGGTTGACGGACTTGAGGACGATGTGGCTGTTGATGGTGGCAGGCATCTCCATGCCCATGACCAGCATGTCCATGGTCAGGATTTGGGCGATGTCCACGTCCGTGGTCATGCCATCCCGGAGGCGCACTTTCATGGTGCCCTTCTGGGTGCCTTGCATCGACATGGTCATTTCCATGCCGTTCTGTTCCGTCTGGGTTTCATCCATCCGGATGCGGCCATCTACCTGGATGACGGCCAGATCGCCCTCCACACCGGTGAAGGTGTAGGTATTGGCATAATGGATGGGCGTTCCATTGCTGGTGACCTCGATGTCTTGTTCCCAGCTGGCCCCGACCTTGACCTTTTTGTCGGGCAAGGGCGTGATGTAGCTCTGCATGTTCTCGAAGGGGTTGGAGGACATGCCGCCCATGCCGGCGTTGCCTTCGCCCAAACGGGCGAGCAAGCTGTCCAAACCGGTGGTTTCAACAACCTCACCCTTGGCATTGAGGGTCTGCAGGATCGTGGCGTCAAAAAGCGGTCCGAGCGCATCCTCCATCGATTTGCCCATCGGGTCGGTGGAAGGCTGATTGGAATTGAAGTTCACCGCCATGCCGGGCATGCCGCCCATGGCCATGCGCATGCTGTCCACAATACCGCGGACCTCCACATGGCCCTGCTTGTCGGGACCCTCTTCCACGATCAGCTTCATGCCGATGCCCATGTTCATATTCATGTCCATTTCCGTGTCCATTCCGGGCGGCTTCATGTGCATGTCCATATCCATGTCGATGTTCCAGGCCATCGCTTCTCCGCTGGGCGGCGCAAAGGAGAGGGCGTATTTCTGGGCATTCGCCGTACCGGCGAAACACAAGACACAAAGGAGCAGGCGGAGGGATAGCGTCGACATGGGGAAGGGTTGCTGGGGGCGGTGTACAGAGGGGATCAGGGGTTGGGTTGGGCGCTTGCGCCGGTGGGCTCCAACAGAATGGTGTTGGTCAGGGTGACGGGTACGGAGAACAGGCCGATGCGGAATTCGAGGTCGAACTCTTGCAGGATTTCCGAGCGTTGGGTCCAGCCCGTGGCCTCTTCCACGCTGATGCGGCCGCGCTGGTTGCCGCGCATCAACACGCTGATGTTGCCGTCGGCCATTTCGAAGCCCTCGAAGGGAAACTCGATGTTGCTGTCCGACAGGCGCATGGTGTCGGTTTCAAAGCGGCCGCTCAGGTCGATGTGGGCCATACCGTTTTCGCGTTCCGCGAAGGTGTATTTGGACTCCAGCAGCACGGGAAGGCCCAGGATGTCCTGGCGGAAATTGTTTTCCCAGCGGTCGCCCAGGCGGACGGGCTCCTGCGGAAGGACGGCCAAAAAGCCTGCCAGACGGCGGAAGAAGTCGCGTCCGAGCAGGCGTTCCACATTGGCCAATCCGGCGCGGATGCTGTCCATGGCCTCGGTGCCAAAATCGTCTTCCAGGCCTTCGATGCGCTCAATGCGGGCGTGGCTGTCGTAGAACAATACCACATCACGGCCATTGTAGGTGGTCTCGAGGTCGGAGAGGTCCATGGCCCCGAGCTGCTCGTCGATGTCCTTGGATTGGATGATGGCCTGCTCGATGCCAAAATCGAGCTGTACATCGTCCAGGGTCAGCCGTACCGGCTGCAGGGCACCGTCCATGGGCAGAAACTCCTGCTCCAGGCCCGTGCTGAGGTCCAGCTGCATCTGGGCCTTGAGGCCCAGGCGCAGATCCGCCACGCTTTGCACGCTCAGCGTTCCGCTGCGTTGCGTACCGGGTTCCACCCGAAGGCGCAAATCCACCGCATCGCTGCCCTTTCCGGTGCAGGATGCCAGGGCCATCATGGCGCTCATCACGCTCAAGAGCAGCGTGGCAATAGGGGTCCGGTTCATGGCGGACAAAGGTAGTACCACCGCTCAGGAGGGGGAGACCGGGCTTTGCGGCAGGCCAGCTGGGCAACGCTTGCTCAATAAGTGCCTACAGTTGCGCATTGGCCCTTCAAAGGGCGTTCTGATTTATGTGTGTACGCTGTGGAAAAGGGCGCCATGCGTAAGTGCGTCTAAGCCTTGGAGTCGTGTTCGCGGGAACGCAATTTCTCTTAATATCTTGCTCGTATTCAGGGCCCTATGCTCACATTTTGCTGGAAAATGAAACAGCTTGGGCATAGCTTTGCCCTCAGGTCTCTCCTTCTGCGGCGTGCTTGGCTTTTGAACGTTGCAGGGTTCCCTCCTGTTGATGGTGCAGCAAGTGGCACAGGATCATGGAATCCTGTCCTGTTTGCACGACCTTGTATGTCCATTCAGCAGGACCGACCAAAGCTTACGGCCCAACCACTCCC
>JAUIHG010000066.1 GCA_030432405.1 Bacteroidia bacterium
AGCACCAGGTCGTTGGGCAGGTCAAAGCGGTAGGCGATGCCCCCGTCCAAGAGCAGATCCCGCACCCGGTCGGAAACCACGGCTTGGGTGGAATATGCGCCTTCCGAAGCGCTGTCCAGGAAGGTCACAAAGCGGGCGTAGTTCAGCGAACCGAACAAAAAGGAGGCATTGACCCCCACGCCAAAGTTCTTCCAGCGCCCACCCACACCGGCATGCGCGCGGTAGAGGCTGCCGTTGCCTTCATAGTCCAGGCGTTCCCGGCCGATGGTGGAATCCCGGACCAGTTCCTGGCGCAGGGCATAGGACACCCTGCTGTAGGGCGTCAGGCCCAAAACCAGGCCCATGTGGTTTTTCCAGAGCGGCACACCCAGGGCCAGATGAGACAGGGTGCCGTTGCCCGACCGGTTGGTGTTTTCGCTGTCCTGTTCCTGCAAGGTGAGGATGGTGCCGCCGATGCCCAAGTCCAGCGTGGCCCGGTTGATCCAGGCAAAGCTGGCCGGGTTGCCGATGTTGAGGATATCGTTGTCGATCAGCCCGGCCGAAAGGCGGCCCATGGCCCGCGCGGCGCCGTATTCGGGCGCCTGCAGGTCTCCAAAGCCGTAATTGGAATAGGGGGAATTCAGTTGCGCCTGCCCGGCGAACACCGAACCCAAACACAGCACCAAAGCGAGGGCGTGCAGCACCGATTTGCGGCGGTGGCTGAGGTCCGGCTCCTTGGCGGGAGCGCCGGCCGACCCCGCCAACGCGCGGTCCGGGCATCCCTCAGGAGCCCCCTTTGCCCAGCTGATCCCCCTGTAAAACATTATGGCTCAGGATTTTATTCAAGCCCTCCAGGGGCAAAAGCGGAACGGCAAATATCGCCTTTTTGGCAATCGCCGCCAAAGCCGGTCCGTCCCCCCCGGTCAGCAGCACCTTCAGGCCGGAATGCGCTTCGCCCAACCGGGCGATCCAGCCTTCCAATTCCATGGCCGCCGCCCACCAGGCTCCGTTGATCATGGCCGCTTTGGTGGAACCGCCGATCGGATCGGGCACGCCGGTTTCGGGCTGCCAGTCCACCAACGGCAGACGGGCCGTCATCGTGTGCATGGCCTGCAGGCGCATGCGGATGCCCGGCGCGATGCTTCCGCCCCGGTAGACGTTGTCGGCATCGAGCAGATCGGTGGTGATGCAGGTGCCGGCGTCCACCACCAGCACGGGGCCATCGGGCACATGCGCGCGGGCGCCGGCCACGGCCGCAATGCGGTCACGGCCAAGGGTTTCCGGGGTTTGGTAGGCCATCCGGAAGGGCAGCGCGGTGTGGTGGTCCAGGGCCAATACCGCCTCCGGCGAAAGCCCTGTTTGAAGCACCTGCTCCAGCTCCGGCCGCGGCGCTCCGGTGGCGCTCCAGATGGCCGCTGTGGGCTTATGCGTTTTGAGAATCTGACGCAGGTCTGACGCGTCCAGGCGGAAGGCGGATGTCGATGCGGCAGCGTTCGGGCCGCCGATCCCGTGGGCCAGCGGACGTTCCCCCTCGAACACGGCCCACTTGTCCCGGGTATTGCCCAGGTCGAGGACGAGGTGCATGCCGGAGACGGTGCGGGACGCGGGAGGGACCATGCGGCGGGTCAAGCCTGGTTGTGCGCGCTTCCGTTGGTGTCCTCCCCGGGTTTCGGCCCGGAGGGCTTCGCGGTCCTGGGCGGCGGTGCTCCGGGGCCCCCAGCGGTGCCGGGCAGCGGCAGATCGGGCAAGCCCTTGGCGGAGCTGCCGGCCGGAGGCGGCGTTTGCGGGGCGGGGCTTCCGGCCTGCTGCCGTTCGGCGGCCAGGCGCGCCAGGTCGAGCTGGCCTTCGCCGGAGGCGGGCGCGGCATCTTCCGGTGCGCGGCGGATGAGCTTGGTGCGTTCGCCGAAGGCAAACCCGAATTCCTTGAGCATGTCCGCCACGTCCTGGTCCCCGTTGGCCTTCTGGTAGCTGTCCGACAGCGTCAGCAGGGTCTGGAAGACCAGCAGGTCCATTTCGTCGCGCTGCATCTCCTTGTTCCACAGGTCGATGCGCAGGGTCTCGCGGCGCTCCTGATCCCAGATGGCCAACAGGAAGGCGCGGGTGTCGCCGCCTTCGGCCTGCTGGCCGTCCGAGGACAGCCAGCGAAGACGCTCGGGAATGCGCTGCTCGTCCAGGGCCACGTCCAGGCGGATGGTGGAATGGAAGCCCTCCGCCGGCTGCTCGGGCTTGGGCGCGGGGCTGGGTGCTTGGGCACGGGTATCGCTCGACATGCCTGCGAAGGTACGGGGCTGCGTCAGGGAACGCAGACCGGGGTGCATGCCGGATTGGCTTTGGCCTGGTTGGCGTGGCGTTCGCCCGAAGGGCATGGTTCTTGTAGTTTCACCATTGCGATGTTTGTCCTCCGCTCCTTCCTTTTTGCTTTTGCGTTGTTGTTGGCCGGTGCCGCCGTGCAGGCTCAGGTCATCTACGAATGCGACGACAAGGCCAATGCCGACGCCATCGTCTACGTCTCCGACGACCGGGGCAAGGCGGACGTGGTGGTGTACGTGACCGAATGGCGGCAGGACGCCGAGCCGGAAAGCGGCATTTGGTACCGCACGCTGTGGCGCGAAGACGCCGATATGGCGGTGTGGTACACGCCCTACCGCAACGAGGCCACCCTGGTGATTGCCTACACGCCCTACCAGGCGGAGGCGGAATGGCGCACCGATCCGGATGCTTTTGAACCGGAAAACATGCGCCTGCCGGCGAAGGATTCCGACAAAAGCGGTGTGGGCAAAAACAGCGACACGCCGGGGAAGCAATAGGATTTAGCCTCCGGCCGCACCGTGCTTCGTCCTTAGCGGTCCATCCTCAGCGGCCCATCCTCAGCCATGGGCCTGCAGCACATCGCGGCCCAGCAGGACCACCGACAGCAGCACCATGCCAATCAACAGCCAGCGCATGTATTGCGCCGCGTTGGGGACGTCGGTGGCAAAACGCGCCGCCCCCCAGGCCCCCAGGGACTGGCCGAGGGCCAGCAGCAGGCCGTAGCTCCAGACCACCTGCCCACCGCGGACAAAAACCGCCAGCACGGGCAGGGAAAACGCAAAGACCACCAGGAGCTTGATGGTATTGGCCGATACCAAATCAAAACCGGCCCGCAGCACCAGAGCCGAAATCAAAAAAATGCCGACGCCGGCCTGTATGAAGCCTCCGTAAAAACCCACGGCCAAAAACAAGAGCCAGTTCAAAGGCTTGCGGGCCGCATCGGGTTTGGGTTCGGTATTGGCCAGCCAGCGTTGCGGGCGCACCAGCAACACCACCAGCATGAAGGCCATCAAGCCCAGGATGGCCGCCTTGAGCATGCGCTCCGGCACGTCGACGGCCACCTGGGCGCCGATCAGGGCCCCGACCGTGCACCAGGCCACCACCCACCAGCCGCTTTTCCAATTGTGCTTTCCGCGTGCGCGGATGGTGCCCAGGGCGGTGAGGCCCTGGAAAAACACGCCCACGCGGTTGGTGCCGTTCGCCACATTGGCGGGCAATCCCAAAGACAACAAGAGCGGCAGGGTCACCAGCGAACCACTGCCGGCCAGGGTATTGATGGCTCCGGCCAGGACACCGGCCACCACCACCTGAACGGCTTGCCATGCCGTGAGATCCATTCCCGCAAAAACATGGGCCAACACGGGCGGGTTCAGAAAATGCATTCAGCCCCGTGGACGCGCAGCCAGTCCACGTGGCGGTGATAATCCGGCATGGCCTGGCGCACCAGGTTCCAGAACGCGCGCGAGTGGTTGTGGTGCTTGAGGTGGGCCAGCTCGTGGATGATCACGTAGTCGAGCACCTCCAGCGGCGCGAGCAACAGGCGCACGTTGAGGTTGATGTTGCCGGCCACCGAACAGCTGCCCCAGTTGGAGCGGTTGTGCTTGAGGCGTACGTTTTCAAAGGGCAGGCCGTAGTGCAGGGTATTGAGCGTGTGCACGCGGTTGTACATCCAATCGGCAAAATGGCGCTGGCACACCTTGGCCACGGTTTCCGACAGGGCTTCGTCGCGTTCGTCGGCATCCAGATCATAGGGCAGGCTCAAAAGCAAATGCCCCTCGCTCAAAGTGGCGCTCACGCGCTGGCGGGTGCTGTGCGCAACGTCGATGCGGTAGGTTTCGCCGGCCAGGCGGATCAATTCTCCGTTCAGGTAACGGCGGCGCGGTTCGGGATGCGGCCATCCCTTTTCCCGCACCTGGCGTTCGGCCCAACCGATGAGGTCGCGCACATGCCGGTCGCGCTCATCGCGCGAAATGCCCGAGGCCAGCCGGATGCGGATGCCCGTTTTGCCCACCGAGACGCGGCAGTCGCGGCGGCGTTCGGTGAAAATGAAAACGGGAATCCGCGACCCGCCTATAAGCAGGTGTGCCGTGTGCGGCGCGGTTCGCTTTCGCTTGCTGTAGCCCATGCGCTGATCGATCCACCACCATGGAAACGGCCGGTGCTTTTGCTTTTCGAATTCATGCGTTGAATTCGCTTTTGCACCCGTCCGATTTCTCCTTACCCCCGCCCGCTGATGATACCTGCAGGCGCTCTTGTCAACGCCAGCTGTTTCTAGCTGACGGCCAGAACGCGTTCGCCGTTTTCGGCGAACCACTTCTGGATATCCCCCAGTACCGAAGCTACGGTACCGGCGGCAAACGGTGAGCGGAGCCCGGCGTAGTCCACGAGTTCGAGAACCGGCCGCGATCCACCTGCGTCGCAGAGTCTTACGTAATCGACCATGGCCGCGTTGCGGTCCGCTTCGGCTTTGTTCCAGAATTGGAAGGCGCAGACCTGGGCCAGGGTGTAATCGATGTAGTAGAAGGGCGACTCGATGATGTGGCCCTGGGCCTGCCAAAGGCGGCCGGACTCCAGGTAGGCATTGCCGTCGTAGTCGCTTTCCGGCATGTAGCGCCTGGCGATGCGCGTCCAGGCCTGAGCCCGTGCTTCGGGACCTTCGTCCGGGTGCGCGTAGACGTGGTGTTGGAATTCATCCACTGCCACGCCGTAGGGCAAAAACAACAGCGCCTTGGCCAGGTGCATGTAGCGGAACTTGTCCGCATCGTCGCCGAAGAAGCGTTCCATCCAGGGCCAGGTGAAGAACTCCATGCTCATGGAGTGGATTTCACAGGCTTCCAGCGTGGGCCAGTTGTATTCGTTCCAGGGGAAGTTGCGGCTGCGGTACACCTGGAAGGCATGGCCGGCTTCGTGCGTGAGCACAAAAATGTCCATGGCCGTGCCGTTGAAATTCGAAAAAATGAAGGGCGCCTTCTCGTTGTGGATGAAGGTGCAGTAACCGCCGGAAGCCTTGCCGGGCTTGGTGACCAGGTCCATCAATTCCGAATCCAGCATGAAGCGCATGAATTCGCCGGTTTCCGGCGAAAGCATGTCATACATTTCCCGACCCTGTTCGATGATCCAATCTGGATCGCCCTGGGGCGTGGGGTTGCCTTCGGCAAAAAACAGTTCCTTGTCGTAGTAGGTCAGACTGTCGAGGTCCAGGCGGTTGGCCTGTTCGGCGCGCAGGCGGCTGGCCAGGGGCACCACATCGTCCAACACCTGCTGGCGGTAGCGCGCCACGTCGGCCGGTCCGTAATCGGTGCGGCCCAGGCGGTCGTAGCCGAGTTGGATGTAGTTTTCGTAGCCCAGCTTGCGCGCCATTGTGTGGCGCAATTGGACCAGTTTGTCGTAAATCTGGTCGAGTTCTTCCTGATGTTCGGCCATGAAACCCCAATAGGCTTCGGCAGCGGCCTTGCGGACAGAGCTGTCCGGGTCGCGCATGAAGGCCATCATGCCAGACATGGTGCGGGTCTCCCCTTGAAACTCAAAACTGGCCTTTGCTTTCAATTTGCGGTAGGCCGAGCTGAGTTCGTTTTCTTTTTGCAGGTCCTCGACGATGGCCGGGTCGTAGGTCTTGACCACCAGTTCGGCCATGTCAAAAAGCTGCTGGCCCAGCCGATCGGTCAGTTCCGCACGGAAAGGATGGTCGAGCAGGGCGCGGTAATACGCGTGCACGTAGCCGGTAAAACGCGGCCCGTGCTGGTCAAAATAGGTTTGCTCGGCCTCGTAGAACTCGTCCTTTGTGTCGATGGTGTGCCGCACGCTGGCCAGCTCACGCATGGTCTCAAAGCGGTTGCGGATGCGGTACAGTTCGTGGAGGATCTTCTCGGCCTCATCGGCCGAAGCGGCTTCGGAAAAACGCGCCACACAGGCTTCGAAGGCTTTGCCAATGGCCTCGGTATCGGGGCGCTCGTAGCTGAAGTCGGAAAAGGTCCGGGCAGGGGATACGGATGCACTCATTCGGGCAAAACTACGGCTTCACAGGCCCGAAACCGCAAGCAGCACGGGCGCCCGCTTTGCACAGCGGCGGCCAGGTTGCCGTACCCATAGGTCAATGTAGCGGCTTGGCGGGGTATTCGCCTGACGGCGAAGGCCCTACACCGCATGCCCGCAATCGCAGGCTCCACAATCCATGTTTAAATACTTCATAAAAAAGCCCCTCGATTCACGGCTTCCTGCCCGGGGGTTGTAGGTTTGCCTCAGGCGTTTTCAGCCTGCTGTTCGGGCGTCTTTTTTGATTTTGGGCATGGCGGTTTTCATGAATTTGTTGCTGCTGCTGTTGGGCAGCGTGCTGCTCCTTGTGCGCAAGGAACACCGGGTTGATGCCCCATCCGGATGGGTGCAGCATACCGGCCTGATCCTGCTGGTCTACGGGTTTGCCAACACGCTGATCTTCCTCTCCGGCCTGACGGCACAGGTGGACGACGGCCCCCTTTGGGCCGGATTCCGCATGGGCTGCTGGATCCTGCTTGTCGTGATCGGCTTTGTGCTGGCCTACCCGGTGCTGGAGCGGCACGTCTTGCACGCCGCTGGCGAAGACCTCACCGCCCAGGGCCGCAGCGTCTTCCAGGGTTTTGTGGCCATGCGCTGGCCGCTAGGCCTTATCGGGCTCGGCATCGCCGCTGTCCTCACCGCCCAGCGCTTCGGTTGGCTCGGTTCCGCCTGAGGCGGCGTCATCCGTCGCGCTATTTTCTGAGGCGCTGAGCTCCGGGGCGTCGGGTCCTACCGATCGGGGTCCGGAGGCAGGCTGTTCGGGGGCTTGGTCATCCGACGCTTCCGCTTCTGCAGCGGCAGGGTTGGTCAGCGGTTCAGCGGCGGCATCTGCAATGGGCGTTTCCTCCACCTTCGGCGCAGCCGGATCGGCGGGCGGTGCCGCATCCGCAGGTGGCGCAGCATCAGCGGGTGCTGCAGCAGCCTTGGCCGCCTCGGCCTTGGCGGCCTCCGCAGCTTCGGCCTTCTGCTTTGCCTTTTCTTCCGCTTTCTTCTGCTGCGCCTCCTTTTTCTGGAGGTTCTGCATGGTGCGGTGCATGTCCGTCAGCTTTTCCTCCTTGGACTTGATGCGGTCTTCGGTCACCTTCAATCGGGTCTGGCGCAGCTGGTGCTCCAATTGGCCAATCCGGCCGTGGTCCAGCTTTTTGGCCTCCCAATCGATCTGCTTGCGGTCCCTGTCGATCGAATGCTGCATCCGGTCGATGGCCTTCTGCAGACCGGCAATCCGGTTGCTCAGGTGGCTGTGGTAGAGCTGCTGCTTTTCGGACTTGAGCGTATTGAAGGTCCCATCCAGGTCTTTCCACAATTTGCGGCGGTCGCGGTGGGTCAGGCTGGCCTCCTTGATTTCCTTTTGGAGGCTTTTCAGCCGGTCAAAAAGCTGGTTGACCTTGGCGTTGCCTTCGGCCATGGCCGATTGGATGCCTTTGAGGCTTTCCTCGTATTTGATCTTGAGGGCAGCAGAGGCTTCGGCCAATTGGTCCTGGCCTTCCTCGCGGCGCTTTTTCAGTTCGGTGAACAGGCCGTTGATGCGGTCGCGCAGTTCACCGGTATGTTTCTTGCTGAGGTTGAAATCCTGGGCGTGGTTGCCCACCTGGTCCCAGATCTTCTTGGCCTTGTCCCACACCTCCTGGCTGTAGCCCGTGGCCTGTTGCACGCCGGCCTGCAGGTTGGTCACCTCGTCGTTGATGCTCTCGTAGAGCTTGAACGAAAGCAGCTTGAGCGTCCATTCGTTTTGCACCCGCCGCAGCATTTCCGGCTGATCGGCCTTCACTTCATCCGGCAGGATGCTTTCGGCTTCCGCCGAATGGCGAAGCTCTTCGGTGCCCTCGGGCCAGGCATAGTCCGCTCCGCTGACCCAGGTTTCCTGAAGCTGCTGGGTGGCTTCGGCCGAAAGGCCTTGCTTGGGGACCAGGTGGAAAAGGACTTCCTTTTCCCGCAAATGCAATTCCATGGCGGCCCAGATCGGCTGGTCCTGGGCATTGTGGCCACTGAAAACGTGACGGTTGCTCATCGCTGCGGTGTAGTGGGGTTCGGTGTGCTGGTGTAGGATGGAGGGCTGCAGCACATGGCGCCGCGTCGGGCCCGTCCGGGACCCCAATGTTCGGGAAAAAGGCCCGGTCCTGCCAGCGTGGGGGCCAGAAGCCGTCCCGCAAAGGCCTCCCGCCGCGCTTGCGCGCGAAAAAAACCCCGGCAGCAGCGCGGTGCTGGCCGGGGTTTTCACGCAGAGGGTACTGCGGGTCAGGAGCAGCCGAGGCTGTTGCCGCAGTTCAGGCACTTGTAGCAGGTGCCGTTGCGCACCGTGATGTGGCCGCAGACGTCGCAGGGCGGCGCATCGCCCATCATGGATTCCATACTGGCGCTCAACGCGTCCACGCTGCCTTCGGATTGCGGAGCGGCTTCTGCTGCACCGTTGCTTTGGGGCTGGACCGCCTTGGCCGTGGCGCTGGTGTTGGATTGGCCGTTGGTTTGGCCGATACCGTTCGGGGCGGCGGCTTGCTTGAGCTTGTCCTTCGCCGAAGGCGGCTCCGCCACCGGGCCGTCCTTGCCGGCACCCGGTGCGGCATCCGTACCGATGGTCTCGTAACCGATGTCCGTGGTGGCGCGGGCACGCTGTTCGAGTTCTTCGGGCGTCACGTGGACCAGGTCCGTGCGGCCGCTGTATTCAAAGGACAGCAAGCGGAAGATGTAGTCCACGATCGAAGACGCGCTCTTGATGTTGGGGTGGTCCACCATGCCGGCGGGCTCAAAGCGCGTGAAGGTGAACTTGCTGGCAAATTCCTCGAGCGGCACGCCGTACTGCAGGCCGATGGACACGGCGATGGCAAAGCAGTTGACCATGCTGCGGAAGGAGGCCCCTTCCTTGTGCATGTCCACGAAGATTTCGCCCAGGGTGCCGTCGTTGTATTCGCCCGTTCGGACGAAGACCGTCTGGCCGCCGATTTTGGCCTTCTGGGTGAAGCCCTTGCGCTTGGCCGGCAGGCGCTTGCGCTCCACGATGCGGCTCAACTGGCGCTTGAAGGAGGTGTCCTGGCTGGCGGCGATGAAGCGGCGGGCGGCATCGAGCACTTCTTCGGGCGTGATGTCGTCCAGGCTGCGCACGGCCGGAGCGGTTTCCTTCTCTTCTTGCTCCTCTTCCTTGTCGGACTTGTTGCTCAGCGGCTGGCTGAGTTTGGAGCCGTCGCGGTAGAGGGCGTTCGCCTTCAGGCCCAATTCCCAACTCATCTGGTAGCATTCGGCGATGTCCTCGACCTTGGCCTCGTTGGGGAGGTTGATGGTCTTGGAGATGGCGCCGGAGAGGAAGGGCTGTGCCGCACCCATCATGCGGATGTGGCCGTGGGCGTGGATGTAGCGCTGGCCTTTGGCGCCGCACTTGTTGGCGCAATCGAAGACCGGAAGATGCTCGTCCTTCAGCCAGGGCGCGCCTTCCACGGTCATGGTGCCGCAGACGTAATCGTTGGCCGCGTCGATCTGTTCCTGGGTATAGCCCAGGGACTTCAGCATGTTGAACTTGGGATCGTTGTACTGCTCGGTCTTGAAGCCCAGGCGCTGCAGGCACTGCTCGTCGGTGGTCAGGCCCTTGTCGGCCAGGGTCTTGGGGTTGATGCCCGGGGCACCATCCAGGGTGGCCTTGCCCTTGGCGTAGTCCACAATGTCGCGGATTTCGTTTTCCGCATAGCCGAGGTTTTTCAGCGCCAGGGGGACCGACTGGTTGACGATCTTGAAATAGCCACCGCCGGAAAGCTTCTTGAATTTGACCAGGGCAAAGTCCGGCTCGATGCCGGTGGTGTCGCAGTCCATCACCAGGCCGATGGTGCCCGTGGGCGCCAGGACGGTGGATTGGGCGTTGCGGTAGCCGTGCTGTTCACCGAGCTGCAGGGCCTCGTCCCAGCTGTCGCAGGCGGCGGTCAGCAGGTAATCCGGGCAGTGCTTGGCGTCGATGCCCATCGGCTTGATGGATAGGTCTTCGTACTCCTCGGCGTTGTAGGCCGCGTAGCGGTGGTTGCGCATGACGCGCTGCATGTGCTCGGCGTTCTTGGCATAGCCGGGGAAGGGGCCGAGGAATTCGGCCATCTCGGCCGAGGTCTTGTAGGCCGTGCCGGTCATGATGGCCGTGATGGCGCCGCCGATGGCACGGCCGCGGTCGGAGTCGTAGGGAATGCCGGCCACCATGAGCATGGAGCCCAGGTTGGCGTAGCCCAGACCCAGGGTGCGGTACTCGTAGCTCAGCTTGGCCACCTCCTTGGAGGGGAACTGGGCCATGAGCACGGAGATTTCCAGCACCGTGGTCCAGATGCGGCAGCCGTGGCGGAAGCCCTCCACGTCAAAGGCCAGCTTTTCGGGATCGAAGAACTTGCGGAGGTTCAGGGACGCCAGGTTGCAGGCCGTGTCGTCCAGGAACATGTATTCCGAGCAGGGGTTGGACGCGTTGATGCGGCCGGAAGCCGGGCAGGTGTGCCACTCGTTGATGGTGGTGTCGTACTGCACGCCCGGGTCGGCGCAGCGCCAGGCAGCCATGGCGATCTTGTCCCAGAGCTCCTTGGCGTTCACGCGGCTCATGGTCTCGCCGGTGGTGCGGGCCTTGGTTTCCCATTCGCCGCCTTCGGCGAGCACCTTGAAAAAGCTGTTCGGGATGCGGATGGAGTTGTTCGAGTTCTGGCCGCTCACCGTGCGGTAGGCCTCGCCCTCGTAGTCGCTGGGGTAGCCGGCGGCAATCAGCGCGGCCACCTTGTCCTCCTCGCGCATCTTCCACTCCACGAAATTCATGATCTCGGGGTGGTCCAAATCCAGGCAGACCATCTTGGCGGCGCGGCGGGTGGTGCCGCCGCTCTTGATGGCACCGGCGGCCGAGTCGCCGATTTTCAGGAAGCTCATCAGGCCGGAGCTGGTGCCGCCGCCGCTGAGGATTTCGCCTTCGCCACGGATGGCGGAAAAATTGGTGCCCACACCGGAACCGTATTTGAAGATGCGGGCTTCGCGCATCCACAGGTCCATGATGCCGCCGTCGTTGACCAGGTCATCCCCCACCGAGAGGATGAAGCAGGCGTGCGGCTGGGGCCGTTCGTAGGCGGAAGTGGATTTCTTGACCTTGCCCGAATCGGGGTCCACGTAAAAGTGGCCCTGGGGCTTGCCGGTGATGCCGTAGGCCGTGTGCAGGCCGGTGTTGAACCACTGCGGCGAGTTGGGCGCGGCCATCTGGGCCATGATCATATAGACCAGCTCGTCGTAGAAGACCTGGCTGTCCTCCTTGGTGGCAAAGTAGTTGTAGCGGTCGCCCCAGTGCTGCCAGCAGGCCGCCAGGCGGTGGGCCACCTGCTTGATGGACGTTTCACGACCCGTGCTCCCGTCTTCCTGGGGCACGCCGGCCTTGCGGAAGTATTTCTGGGCCAGGATGTCGGTGGCCACCTGCGACCAATCCTTGGGCACCTCCACGTCGTTGGCCTCAAAGACCACGTCGCCCGCCGGGTTGCGGATCACGGAAGTGCGCAGCTCGTAGCTGAACTGGTCATAGGGACTGGAGCCGTCCTGGGTAAAGCGCCGCTGGAAACGGAGGCCACTGCGGGTCGTGGTTTTGGCCATCTTGATTCGGTAGTCTGGTGGTGAAGAGGGAACGCTGTAGAAAGGTGGAACGCGGTGGACGGAAAACCGTCCGATGCAGGGGAAAGGGGGCCTGTCCTGCTTGATCCGGCCTGTCGGCGACGGCGGTTCAAGGGAACAGCAGGTACCCTTTATCCTGTAACGGTGGGTGAACCATGTTGCCCCGCAAAGGCGGGACGGAGGTCCAGGGAACCGTTCAAACCGGCACGGAAAACACGCAAAAAGGCCGGCTTCAAAATGCGAACGGGGGGGTCAAAGTTTCCGTTCGAAAGGCGCACGGTTGGGGGCATTTTTCCACGCGCTGTTGAAAAGGATTCGCATCCCGCGCCATGGCTGGATTTGCGCCGAAAGACTTTTTTCAAGCGCCCCGGCAGCCCCCAAATCCGCACCGTCCGCAAGCCCCGATGGGAGCATCTTCCGGCCCGGTGCACCTCCCGAACGCAGCCCTCAACCGCCCATTCCGGTCCGTCTGCGCAGTGCCGATGATGCCCGGTCGGCGTGCGAACGGGCATCGGTCGGGCATTCGCCGGAGGCGAACCGCATGGTTCCGGTCCGTTTCCGGCCCTGCCCGAGTCCCAAGATAGGTGGAGCATCCAGCTGCTTGTCCCCGCTGCTCTCCACAGGTGGGTTGTGCATTGGACAGGTGCCGCGTCAAACGGGGTAGGCAAATGCCGTAATTTCACCCCAGGCCCGCCGCGTAAGCCCGCGCCTGCACGCGTTTTCCATGGCTTCCTCCAACCCCGTTCTGCACCGTCTGCAACAGCTCCGCCCCGAGGGCGCGAAGGCGTTTGCCGTGCTGGTGGACCCGGACGAGACGCCGGTGGCCGACGCGCCCAAGTTGGGCGAACGCGCCCGCCGCCAGGGTGCCGACCTGATGTTGGTGGGCGGCAGCCTGGTCTTGGGCGACGCGCTTGATGCCGTGGTGCGGGGCCTTCGCGCGGGCGCGGACGGCTTGCCGATTGTGCTCTTTCCCGGCAGTGCCCGGCAGATCAGTCCGGAAGCCGACGCCATCCTGCTGCTCTCCCTGATCTCCGGCCGCAACCCCGAACTGCTCATCGGCCAGCACGTGCAGGCCGCCATGGAGCTGGACCGGAGTGGTCTGGAAATCCTGCCCACCGGCTACATGCTCATCGACGGCGGCGCGCCCACCACGGTGAGCTACATCAGCAATACCCAGCCCATCCCGCGGGACAAGCCCGGCATTGCCGCGGCCACCGCCCTGGCGGGCGAACAGCTCGGCCTGCGCCTGGGCTATCTGGACGCCGGCAGCGGTGCACGGCACGCCATCCCGCCTTCGCTCATCCGCTCGGTGCGCAAGCGCACGGCCCAACCCCTGATTGTGGGCGGCGGCATCCGCGAGCCCGAGCAGGCCAGCGCCGCCGCACAGGCCGGTGCCGATGTGGTGGTAGTGGGCAATGCCCTGGAATCGGATCCCGGCCGCATGCGCGCCCTGGCCGATGCGGTGCACCAGGTCGGGCCATCCGCCGCACAGGCCAGCCCGGCAGCGGCGCAGCAGGGGAACGGCGGCACGGATGCCGCACGCCCTGACCTTCAACCCCGGTGATGGAGGCATTGGTCATCCAATCCACGGGCTCCTGGTACCAGCTCGACGACGGCCAGGGCGGACGCTACAAGGCCCGCCTGCGCGGCAAACACCGCCAGACCATCGAAGGCCTGAGCAACCCGATCGCCGTAGGCGACCGCGTGCAGTTTGACCTCGAAGACGACGGCACGGCGGTCATTGATGAAATCGGCGAACGCCACAACCACATCATCCGCCGCAGCCCGCGCAACCGCCACAAAAAGCACATCGTGGCGGCCAACCTGGACCAAGCTTTCCTGCTGGTGACCATCGCGCTGCCGCGCACCAGCCTCGGCTTCATCGACCGCTTCCTGGTCAACACCCAGACCTACCACATTCCCACCACGCTGGTCTTCAACAAGACCGACCTGCTGGACGACGACGACCGCCGCCGCATGGAGGGCATGCACGAAACCTACCGCGAGCTCGGCTATCCCATCCATACCGTTTCCGCCGTTTCCGGCGAAGGCATCCCCGAACTGGCCGCCGCGCTCAAGGACCGCATCACGCTCCTGGCCGGGCACTCGGGCGTGGGCAAATCCAGCCTGGCCAATGCGGTAGAGCCCGGGCTCGGTTTGAAGGTCAAGGCCGTCAGCCACGTGACCGGCAAGGGCATGCACACCACCACTTTTGCCACCATGCATCCCCTGGACATGGGCGGCTGGATTGTGGACACGCCGGGCATCCGCGAATTCGGCATCGTGGACCTGGAGCGCGAGGAAGTGGGGCACTATTTCCCCGAATTTGCCGAGCGGCTGGAACACTGCCGCTTCCACAATTGCCTGCACCTCAACGAGCCGGGTTGCGCGGTGCGCGAAGCGCTCGAGGCCGGCGAAATCGCCGCCAGCCGCTACGACTCCTACCTCAGCATCCTCGACGATGCCGGGACGCCGGACTGGGCGTAAGCCCAATCCAGAAAAATGAGTCGGGCGTAGCGCAGTCCAGAGAATTAATTCGGGCGTAGGCCAATTTCTTGGATGAAACTGGGCATAAACTCAGTCTGTCGGAAGGCGGCAAGCGTAGCACAATCGTATGAAGGTGGAAACAAAACGTCTAGACGAGTTAGAGAGCGATTAATCAATGTTCTTCATAGGTAGGCTGGCTCAACATAAATACTATAATAAATAACATACAAAACTGCCAACACCATCATGATGACGTATGTGAATGTGACTTTTTCAAGAATCAACCCAATCCTTTTTGCCTTTTCATATTTAAGCTCAGCTGACGTATCGCGAAAAAAGAATGGAGATATCCAAACTAAGTGGCCACGAGGCAGATTAAACAAATCTGGCCGAAAGAGATTTGGATCTGAACCTTCACAAATTCTTACATAATAGATGTGCAACATTGCTTTAACAAAGGCGCAGGCGCCCGCTACAGAGCACAAAAAGAAACCAATGTAATACAATGTTGTAAACGACATTCTTTAGGGCGCGTATCGCTAATCATCGAAGCATAGGTGGAGTCAAAGGCCAAAATGAGGCTGTATGAAGAGCCGGAAGAGCCATGGAAAGCGATTGGATTGAACTTCTCTTTGGAAAAAGGAGCGTCCATTCGCACTTCCTCAAGATACGCTTTAACATATGCATTGAAGTGGGTTCCAGATGGCACAATGAAACGCAATGTTGATCCTTGTGAATTGATTTCTTGTACTTGGGCGATGGATTCCTGGCTTGGAGATCGGTCCATGCTTCTTAGTATCGCAGGAACTTAGCGGACTTCGCCGGAGGCGAAACGTCCATACCTTCAAACGCTCTGCATGCGCGCCCTGCTCCAACGTGTTTCCAAGGCTTCCGTCACCGTCGAGGACCAGGTGGTCGCGTCCATCGGGACCGGCCTGGTGATCCTGCTGGGGGTGGGCCAGGAAGACGCGGAGCAAGAGGCTATTTCCAAGGCGGAGGCCGAGGACATCCAGTGGCTGGCCGGCAAGCTGGCGCGGATGCGCATTTTCCCGGACGCCGAGGGCCACATGAACCGTTCGCTGTTGGACCGCGTCGAGGCCGACGAAGACGCGGGCGCCATCGTGGTCTCCCAGTTCACGCTGCACGCCAATAACAAAAAGGGGCAGCGCCCGAGCTTTGTGCGCGCTGCCCGGCCGGAAAAGGCCACGCCGCGCTACGAACGCTTTGTGGCCGAACTCTCGGCCGTGCTGGGCATAGAAGTGGGCACCGGTGTGTTTGGCGCCCACATGGACGTGGCCCTGGTCAACGACGGGCCGGTCACCATCTGGCTCGATTCGCGGGAACGCGGCTATTGATGCCGCCTTCTGCATCCACCTCCCTGTTGTCCTCCGCATCCCGCGCCATGCATGCCATCACCCGCAACCTCGAAAGCATCGCCATTTTCCTGGCCATTGCCGCCTTTGCGGCGCTGACCTACGGCTGGCCTCCGGCCGAAGGCCTGATGGTGATCACCGGCTGTGGGCTGGCCTTTTATTACCTGGCCTCGGGCGTGCTGGTGCTCATGGACCGCGCCAATATCGAAAAGCTGATGCGTGTGGTCTGGTTCCTCGGCCTTTGGGCCGTGGCCATGGTGGTGCTCGGCGCGATGGCCCGGGTGCTCGACTGGTCCTCGGACACCATGCTGCTGCTGGCCGGGGGCGGGGGCTGTCTGGCCGCTGGCCTGTTTGCCTGGCTCAACCGCCAGGGCCTGCAGCCCGAAGTCCGCGATGCCTACGACCTGGAAATGAAGCCCCTGGCCCGCAGGCTCTTTGCCGGCCTGGCCGTGGCGGCTTTGTTCTGGGTAGTGGGCTAAAGCGGCGTGCACGCCAAAGGGCCCTATCGGCCGGCGCTGGCGCTGTCCAGCTTCACGTGCAGGTCCAATTCGATGGTGATGGCGTCGTCGGTGCGGACCATGCCCAGCAGAGCGGTGGGCCGTTCGATGCCAAAATCCGACATGGCCATCTCCGTGCTTGCGGTTGCCTGCAGGCAACCGTCCGGGCAACGGTGCCATTCGGCCTCCAGGCTGATCTTCCGCGTCACCCCCGCGATGCTGATGTGGGTTTCGGCGGTGACGGGCAAAAGGTCCTCGGTGCTGGGTTCCCAGGTGGCCGATTGCACGGTGATGCGCACGTGGGGGTGGGCTTCGGCCTGCAAGGCCTCCTTGAAATCGGCGTTCATTTTGCGGTTGCCGCAATCAAAACAATCCGTGGGCACGGCCAGGGTGGCCTGCATACCGGTGGCCCGTTCGGTGCCCTCGGCGGTGGAGTGGGGCGTCCAGACCACGGGCACGGTTTCACCCACCGGGCGGTAGGTGCAGGTAAAGCGGTTGACGTTGGTGCTGCCGTGGATGTGCAGGGTGCTGTGCTCCACGATGCGCACTTGGTGCGGGCCGGCCGTCCATGCACCTGGGATGGCGCTTTGGTCCAGCGGGCCGTGCTGGAACGGGCTGTGCGCCAGGGGCATATGCGCTGGCGGGATCTGCACCGGAGCCCCGGCCATCCATGCCACGGCCGCCAGCAGCAAGACCATCACCCGGCTCCGCTGCAGGACCCTGCGCTTCGCGCAAAGCGCAAACCCGAAACGCGAAAAAAGCATCAAAGGGCGCATGGCGTAAAATCTAAGCAAGATCCAAGAAAAGCGAAAAAAGGGCTGCCCGGAAATGCTCCGGACAGCCCCAGTGTCAACGCTGTGATTCAACTGTCCGGAGTGGATCAGAAGCCGACCACTGCCTGGAACACAAAGCCGTTGAATTCGCCCTGGTGGCGGATGTCGTCGGCCGTGAAGTCGTTGTAGTTCTGCTGGACATATTCGCCTTTCAGGAGCAGGTTTTTGATCGGGAACCAACCGGCGCTGAAGGCCAGGCGGTCCACGCTCACCTCGTTCATGTCACCGGCCAGGCGGCCCGTGGTGCTCACGTAGCGGCCACCGATGAAAAGCTGTTCGTCTTTGAGGAAGCGGTAGACCAGCTCACCGGCCAATTGCGTGAATTCGCGTTCGGTGGTTTCGCTGTAGGTGCGGCCCGAGGCCATTTCGTAGCTGCCGAAGAATTCGAGGCCTTTCC